>JBEKUT010000099.1:0-18315 GCA_049514735.1 Bryobacteraceae bacterium | reverse complement strand
CGCGGGTATTCCCGGGAGCCTCTTCGAATTGGCCAGATACCAGAACGCGAACAGCGCAATGTGGAGCACCACGAACTTCATGCTCCCCGCAAAGCCCCCGATCGCGTCCCCGATTCGCTGCACCAACGTTCGCTGCTGCAGGAATTGCTCTTCCAGCCGGACGATCGTATCGATGTTGTCCATTGCGGGACTTCGCCTATCGCGTCTCATCCTGCCCTCCATTTCAGTAGGACAGGCCATCGCCTTGCGTGGCCGGTCTCTCTCCATGTAACTCTAAACGGCCGGCGGAGTCCAACAAGGGTCATGACAAAAGAAACGAAGAAATGTGCACATCCTGGCTGCCGATGTTTGGTCAGCGAAGACAGCGATTATTGCGGCACCTGGTGTGAGGGCGCGGCGGGAACGCCGGAAGTCCTCTGCAATTGCGCCCACCCTGCCTGCGTCGCCGAAGCCGTCGTCTAAGAACATCTCCGCTCAAAACGCGGCCAATATTCGATAAAATTGGCCGCATGCGTATTGCAGTCTTTATATTTGGCGCCCTGGCCTGCCTCGGCCTCGGCGGGACGAACGTGATAACATACGCCATTCATGTCGGAATATGAAGGCACGGAGTTTCCGCCGCTTTGGCCTCCTGGCTTTCACCCAATAACAATCGCTGAGATTTGGGCGCGCTGTGTAGGCGATTTTGATCTTTCCACAAACCGCAAAGGGCTGATGGAGGCCTTTCTGATCGTCGCCGATTATCTTGCGACAGTAGGGGTCACCTGCGAGATTTGGCTTGACGGCAGCTTTACCACGACCCAAAATTAATTAATCCTAGGGACATCGACTTTATAGCCGTGGTGGACTCCCGCGTTTATGACCAAGGATCGCAAGAACTGCGCGGAGCGCTGGACGCCCTGACGGATGGCGGTCCCTGGGATTTGCCCGCAGGTTGCGACACGAACGTAGCTTATATGGACCCACAGAGTACGCATCGGTTTATAGGGTGCTCGACTATTGGCATCGTCGTTTTGGCTTTAGCAAAGTAAACCAGACCCCAAAGGGAATCGTAACGATCAAGATAGTCCCTACTGTGCGGCCAACGCCCGAAAGCGGGGATAAGCAATGAGCCAACTCGCATCCGTTCAGGACCAACTTCGTCACGTCGATCAACTGATATCTGCCTTGGAGCGGACGGCGATCAGTCAACCTCGACCTTCGATAGTTGCGAATATTCGCGCTCTCGAAAAAGAGCGCCGCACACTGCAAGCTGACTTCGACCGCATAGCTACCGAAGAGGAAGTTGACGTCTACCGATACCGCATCCTGAGTCAGGATAGGGCAACGCTCTATGGTCTAACGGCCGCATGGCGCGAATTTTAGAATTTGCTCGCAGTTGTCTACGACTCACTCCGGCGTGGAGGCTCAAGAAAGAAGAGCAAATCAAAGCGGTCGACACCGTCGGCTCTCGATAGTGCACCAATAGAACTCGGCTTTGGCTATTCCTTTCCCGGGTCGATAGGAGTCGCGCTAACGCTGCCTAATCGTGAGGGACGGTTCGCAGATGAGGTAATCACTCAGGCGACAGAGGCGATTTTCGATTTGGCCTTGTCGTACCGGGATCAATATAAAATCGCTCAGATGGCCAGAAGACTCGGGCCGGAGCCGGTCAAGGCTATGTACGACTGGGCAGAGGCGCACGTCACTCATGGATACGGCGTAGGGATCGAATGGCGCCGGAGCGAAGCCCAAACGCGTGATATGACCGTTCAGTTTGAAGAGATGGTTGTGCTTCGAGACCAGCTTAAGAAAACGACCATTGACACTCGCATTGAGGCTACTGGTGACTTGGTTGCCGTCGACATGGATGCCAGGACATTCAGGATCAGGCAGGACGACGGAGACGAGATCGAAGGTACCTTCACCAACGCTATTAGTTCAGACCAGGCAGCGCGTATTCCTGCTAGATACTTAGCCGATATTGTGAAGCAATCAAAGGTTGTACAAGCGCTGGAGGAACCAGAACCCGACACTTTTGCCCTTCAATTACTTAGGCCTATCGGATGACTTCGCGGGAGAATTGACCATCCGCCCTTCTCCTCGCTGGGATCACCGCAGGCGTTTTGCTAACGATGCTGCGCACGCCCGTATCTTATTTTTCGGCGTCGGCAACGCTGATGCCGGTAAAGCGGCATGCCCGCTCGTCCAGGTCGCGGCCCGGCTGCACGGTTCCACGCGAACAGAGTCGCCGTCAAGAGATCGCTTGAGTTGTGAGCTTGAGACCAAACACGCTTGAGGCGCGGCCAACATTCGATAAAATTGGCCGCATGCGTATCGCAGTCCTTATATTTGGCGCCCTGGCCTGCCTCGGCCTCGGCGCTGCCCAAAACAACCGCGGCTATTATCGATTTCCCGCCATCCACGGCGACACCGTCCTTTTCACCTCCGAAGGCGATATCTGGAGCGTTCCCGTTTCAGGTGGCGTAGCGAGAAGACTCACCACCCATCCCGGCGAAGAAACCCATGCGGCCTTCTCGCCGGACGGCAAGACCATAGCGTTTTCCGCGGACTACGAAGGCCCCACCGAGGTTTACACAATGCCTGCCGAAGGCGGCCTGCCGACTCGTCGTACCTTCGACGGCGGAGCCACTGTGATCGGCTGGACCCCGGACAACAAAATTCTCTTTGCAACACGGCGTTACTCCTCCTTGCCCGATACGCAACTCGCCACCATAGATTCCGATAACCGCATCGAGCTCATTCCTCTCAGCCAGGCCTCGCAGGGCTGCTACGACAAAACCGGAACCACGCTTTATTTCACCCGCCTGCCTTTCCAGGGCAGTTATTCGAAGCGTTACCAGGGCGGCACGGCACAAAATCTCTGGAAATATTCGAACGGCAAAGAAGCGATCCCGCTCACCGCGGATTTCAACGGCGCCAGCAAAAACGCCATGTGGTGGAACGGCCGTGTGTACTTCCTCTCGGACCGCGACGGGACCATGAATCTGTGGTCCATGAACGAAAACGCCAAAGATCTGCGGCAGCTAACCAAGCATCAGGGTTGGGACATCAAAGGCGCGTCGCTGTCGTTGGGCCGCATCGTTTATCAAATGGGGGCTGATCTGCGCCTTTTCGAAATTGCATCCGGCAAGGACAGCCAGATTCCGATCGAGCTCGCATCGGACTTCGACAACCTCCGCGAGCACTGGATCAAATCGCCATTGGAGTATCTCACCGCGTTGCACATCTCCCCCAGCGGCGATCGCGTGGTCCTGACCGCGCGCGGGCGCACCTTTGTAGCTCCCGTCAAGCAGGGACGTCTGGTCGAAATCCCGAGTCTCAAGCAAGGCCGCTATCGCGACGCGCGCTTCATGGACGACGGCAAATCGCTTCTGATCCTCTCGAGCGAAAGCGGCGAAGTCGAAATATGGAAAGCGCCCGCAAATGGAGTCGGCGAAAATCAACAGCTCACGAAGAACGGTAAGGTGCTCCGCTGGGAAGCGATTCCATCGCCAGACGGCAAATGGATCGCTCACCAGGACAAGGACAACCAGCTTTTTCTTCTCGACACGGCAACCATGGCCGAGAAGCGTCTGGCCGTAGTCGAAGCCACGTTTAATTCTTCGCCGATATGGGACGAAGTGCGTTGGTCGCCCGATAGCCGCTGGCTGCTCTTCGATCGCGAAGCTGCGAACGGCTTCAACCAGGCGATGCTTTACGACGTCGAAAAGGGAGTAATGACGCCGCTCACGTCCGATCGCTACGACAATCACGGCGCATCCTGGAGCGCCGACGGCAAATGGATCTATTTCGCATCCGATCGCAATCTGAAATCGCTTGTAGGCAGTCCCTGGGGCTCTCGCGCCCCGGAACCATTCTTCGACCGCTCCGTGAAAATCTACGCCATCGCGCTTCAAAAAGGATTGCGCTCTCCGTTCGAGCCGCCCGACGAGTTGCATCCGGATAAACCAGCGGACAAGAAAGACGAGAAGGCCGCCAAGGATGACAAAGCCGGTAAAGACGAAAAAACAAAAGACGAAAAGCCACAAGAAGAAAAGGTAAAGGTCGACATCGACCTCGGCAACATCCGCGCGCGCATACAGGAAATTCCCATCCCGCCCGGCAACTACTCGAACCTCAACGTCGCCAAAGAGAGGCTCTGCTGGATCGACCGCAATTCCGCCGAGCCCGCGAAAGGCGTTCTGCAGTGCGCCGACATCAATAACAAAGGCGAAAAGCCGGAAACTCTGATGGAAGACGTTCGCGGCTTCGAAGTCTCGGCCGATGGCAAGAAAATTCTGATTCGAAAGCAGGACGAACTTCTGGTAGTCGACTCGTCCGCGAAGGCGGCCGCTCTCAAGGACCCCAAGACCCTCGCGGACGGACAGGTCGACTTGAAAAACTGGACGTTCTCCGTCATACCCGTGAACGAATTCAAAGAGGAGTTTGCGGATGCCTGGCGTCTGCACCGCGATTATTTCTACGACCGCAACATGCACGGCGTGAACTGGAAGCTGATGCGCGATAAGTACGGCGAGATTCTCAACCGCGTGCGCGACCGCGAAGAGCTCGACGACCTCATCTCTGAAATGGTAGCCGAGCTCGCGGCGCTCCACACCTTCGTGGGAGGCGGCGACGTCCGCCGCGGCGTCGATCACATCGGTCTCGCAGCCCTCGGCGCGCTTCTCGTTCGTGAGCCCGCGGCCGGCGGATACCGCATCCAGCACGTCTATCTTTCCGATCCGGATCGCCCCGACCGGGCCTCGCCGCTGGCGCGTCCAGCGGTCGATGTTTCGAACGGCGACGTTCTGCTGAGTATCAACGGCCGTGACGTTCTCTCCACCGATCCCGGCGAGCTGCTGCGTAATCAGATGGACAAGCAGGTGCTTCTGCGCGTGCGTCCCAAGGACAAAACCGAAACGCGCGACGTCATCGTGAAGCCCATCACGCTGCGGCAGGAAGCGGATCTGCGTTATCACGAGTGGGAATATTCGCGCCGGCTGGCTGTCGAAAAAGCGGGCGGCGACAAGATCGGTTACGTGCACCTGCGCGCCATGGTTACCAACGATATCAACCAGTGGATTGAAGAGTATTCGCCGGTATTCGATCGCGAAGGATTGATTATCGACGTCCGGCACAATCAAGGCGGCAACATCGATAGTTGGATTCTCGAAAAGCTGCTCCGCAAAGCCTGGATGTATTGGCAGCCGCGCGTCGGGCATCCCTTTTGGAACATGCAGGGCGCCTTCCGCGGCCACGTCGTTGTGATCTGCGACCAGTGGACCGGCTCCGATGGCGAAGCGTTTACTGAAGGATTCCGCCGCCTCGGCCTCGGCAAGGTCATCGGCATGCGCACCTGGGGCGGCGAGATCTGGCTCACTGGATCGGACACGCTCGCCGATAACGGCCGCGCCACCGCCGCCGAGTTAGGCGTCTACGGACCGGAACGAAAATGGCTGATCGAAGGCCACGGAGTCGATCCCGATATCGTCCTCGATAATCTCCCCCACGCCTCCTTCGAAGGCAAGGACGCGCAACTCGACGCCGCCATCGAGTATTTGAAAAATCTGATTCAGCAGGAGCCGGTCGGGTTGCCGGGTCCGCCGGATTATCCGATTAAAACGCTCCGCTAACAAGCGCCAACATCATCGAACGCTCCATTCCGAATCAAACGCTCCATTCCGAGCCGCGCCCGTGAGGAAGCGACACAGCGAACGGAGTCGCATGGCCCCGAGGGCCACCATGTTAATGAAGAATTTCGACCGCAACCGAGCCGTGACCGGCAGGGAGCGGTCGCCCCAATCATACATGATCTTCAACGGAGTCGCATGGCCCTGCGGCCCACCAATGTTGATGAAGAATCTCGACCGTAACCGAGCCGTGACCGGAGGGAGCGGTTGCCCCAATCATACATGATCTTCAACGGAGTGCCCATGGGCCTGCGGCCCACCAATGTTGATGAAGAATCTCGACCGTAACCGAGCCGTGACCGGCAGGGAGCGGTTGCCCCAATCGACATGTTCTTCAGGGGAGCGGTGTCCCGTAATGCCGTCAATTCGCCGCCCTCGCCCGCAGTTTCTCGAATTGTTTCTGCATCTCCGGCGGCAGAACTTTTTCCAGATCCCGGCGGGCGCGGTAGTATCCTTCCATCACCGGATCGGGGGCGGTCGCCGCCAGCACATGGGCCGCATCCTCGAACATTGGGACCAATCGTGACTCCGCGATCGCCTTGGGCAGCGGACTAGGAGCGAAAGCCATAAAGATAAGTACGGCGGCCGTCATAATCAGAAATCCATGCAGCACGCCGAAAGCGGCGCCCATGGTTCGGTCGAGCCACGTCAGATGGGAGCTCCGCACGAACTTCAGCGCCACGCGCTCAATCACATGCCCCAGAGTGCCGATGATCGCGAACACAACAACGAAGCCCACGGCGTCGGCGGCCGGCTTGGACTTGATAAAGTGCATAAACCAAAATCCCACCGGATCGTAGAACCACAAACCGCAGATAATGGCGGCCACGAACGCAATGAAGCTGACCGCGGTTCGAACGAATCCCCGCACGAATCCGATCACGATCGTGCTCAGAACTGCAATGAGTAGCGCCAGGTCAAACCAGTTCACGTCGTCTCCGTTCAAGATGTACTACGAAGCAGGCGGCCATCCTGTTCCGCTATTTCCCAACGACGAACCACGAACCAACAACTACGAACCACGAACCAACAACCACGAACGCCCGTAATGGTGCAATAGAAGAGACATGCAGATTTCGCCCGCGGGACTCGGACCACCGGACCCCGTTGGTCCGTTGCGGCCCGGCGGCGTTCCAGGGCCAACAGGTCATGAGCACGCCGGAACTGCATCCGCCGGCTTAACTCAGGACAACGTCGCCACGCTCCTCACCCTTCTGGCTACTCCGGAGATCGGCAACCTTGTTTCCGGCATCGATCAAAGCCTCTTTACCGGGGACCAGATCGCAACCGAGAAAATCCTGCAATCGGCCATCACGGCAGTCGCGGAAGGAAATTATCCGGTCGCGCTAGCGAAAGTGACAGAGCTCCTCACCGCGAACCCGGAGCACGCGGAATCCGTGCCGTCGAATCCTTCGTTGCATCCCATCCAGGGAGAGATGGTCAGCCTGGTACGCGATCTGAAGGTTGTGGCACGGCTCGATGCCTCGGACAGAATGGCTGCAGCGAACCACGCGATTGCGACGGCCAACCCGCAGCCGCCGTCTCCCCAGGACCTCGATCCCAGGATGCTGCTCGTCCTGGCCATGCAATTCTACAATACCGGCCGGCTGATCGGCTATCGGCGTTCGGCGGAGATCGCGCGCAAGGCCGTCGTTTTGTGCGGCCCAGGCCCTCGTGAGAAAGAAGCAACGAAGGACACCATCGAACAGATTCGCCTGCTCTGGTCGCGTGCGCCGCTGCTGGTCCTGCTCGCGGCCTGGTTCGCCTTCGGATGGCTGGCCGGCGTCACGATCTGGGCGCTCGGATTCCTCGCGCTCGTCGGCTTTCATTTTGTGTGGCGGATTCGGAACATAAAACTCTGATTCCGTCGTAACACTTCAGCAAACTCTTCTGTGAACGGGGACCATTCGGAAAGATATCGAAAGCGGCCGTTTTCATGAGGCGGGCTCGACAGTCTTTGGTGACGCACCCCCGCAGTTCGCAGCCAGTAAGCTGGCGCACCATGTGTTTTGCCGCACGGGCAGCAAATCGTCAACACTGTATTGAATATCGGAGGTACTGCGGCGGACTCCGCACCGGGACAAATCATACTGCAGACCGGTCAAGTGGGCAATTTCGCAACTGCACTTAGCAATGCTAGTGCAATCGCCACGCAAACCGGCAACCCAGTTGTTCTCGGGATGGGCAACGCTATTCCGATTGCCACTGCATCTGTGAACCAAATAGTTGTGAATAATGTCCCAATTGGGTTTGGCACCTCCGGGTTCTTCGGCCCATATATATCTCCATTTGAGATGCTGCGAATTCTCGCTCCGGGGGGCACCGTCACTGGAACGTCCTCCGGCGAATTCTATAATTGGCTGCAGGGATTGGAACAGTGAGTTTCTTTGATTTTTCCGGCGAAGTACAGCGCGCCGTAGCGGAGGCGCTGAACGATACGGTGCGCTGGTCCGCGCGGACTGAGGTCGGCCGGCGGCTATTTCCAGGCGCTGTCGAGCGGGCCGGATTCCGGCTCTTGCAGCCGGGCGAAGCATTCCCGCCGGATGTCGGCGAGCATGTACTCGTTGTCGGTGCCGCAAGTTGGAGCGATCCAGATCTGTTGGCCCTCGACAGACTTGCCGTACATACCCGAAACCGTGACGTACAAGTCGTCGTGTTTGACGTAGACTTCTGGCCGCTTGAAGACATCTTGGGAACGTTTCGGGGAGCCCCAAATCCTAAGGCAACGCCGTTTGTCCTTCAGTACAAACGTGGAGCCCTAACCTACGCCGGTGACGGGCATGAGGCCATTCTCTGGCTCGATCAGATCTAGCCAAACATATTTTAAATTTTTCGAAGCCGGACGCCTTCAGCGCTCGGAGGGCCCCCGGATCGTGGCCGAGAGAGGTATCGTGTGGGTTTCCCGCAACGTCCTCGGCCGCGGCCCAAAGGGAGCGCAACCTAGCGGTTTCCTTCCCTATGGAATCCCTTTTTTTCCTTGCCTCGGGATCTATATGAACCGCCCAGCGACTGGCCTCCTTGCGATCCAGCACGCCGGAGATCACCACGTAGCGCCCTTGTCGAGGAGTACTGAGGTCGTTTGAGCGCTGAGGTGGGCGATGGGTGGCTCGATATCGTGGAGTCGCTTTGTGTTTCCCCCGCCGTTCTGGGCGTAACAAGCCGGTGCCCTGGGTATCCGCATAGCTTAAGTTAACTACGTTACGAACATGGCTTTCCGATTGCATGTAACCCTGCGTGCATCCCCCTGCCAGTGGAGAAACTCTGTGAATAGACCTTTGTCATCCGTTACTTGGACCGTTCTTGTACTACTAATCGTTCTGTGTTGTTCAGACACAGCCATGGCCCAGAATGTCACCCTGAGCCCCACCGCCTTGACCTTCTGCGTGGCTTCGACGTCCTCCGCCGCCCCAGCGGCCCAGACCGTTAACGTCACAACAACCAATACCCAAGGCGTGTTCTTTACGACGGCCACTACGGATTCGGCTTGGCTCCATATTACACCTTCGTCGGGAACCGCGACCAGCTCCACTCCTGGAAGTTTGAGCGTCTCCATCACTCCGTCCGGCCTTCCGTCAAACACGCCGCCGGCCCAAGACGTTCAGGTGGATGTTGGCGGACAGGAAACTAACGTGGTCGTGACGGTTGAAGTCGGCCAGTCCGGCTGCGTCCCCACCGAAGGGGCCACGCTCTCCGCCTCGCCCACCAGCATCGCCCTGACGTCTTCCACAACGTCCGCGTCGCTGACAATTAACGGCAGCGGCGCCGTCAACTATACGGCCAGTGGCGGCTTCTTTACGATCAACTCCTCATCGGCCACCACGGGCTCGATTACGCTGCCATTGAGTTCCGCATTGACCATCGCGCTCAGTTCATCGGCCACAACCACATCGAGTTATTCGGGAAGCATAACATTTTCGCAGGGCTCAAGCTTCGTGACCGTTCCCGTCAGCTACACGGGCAGTGGCGGCGGCAGCGGCTCCTTTTCGGTGAACTCTACCTCGCTCAACCTGTCGTCCGGGTCTCAAACGCTGACTGTAAGTGGCAGCGGCTCGGTAAACGTGACAAGCGCTCCCACCGGCGGGAGCCCGGGTTTCTGGTTCACGATTTCAGGAGTAAGTTTGGACGCAGGCCCTATTACCTTGCCGGATTCGCTCACCGTATCGCTGACTGGGGGCATCGATACATCGAAGGATTATAGCGGCACGATTACCCTCACACAGGGGTCCAGCGTCATCAACGTCGCTGTCGTCTATGCCGGCGGCAGTTCGCTCACAACCAGTCCCACCAGCATCGCTCTCTCGTCCGCTTCTACCGCCGAAACTTTGACAATTACAGGAACCGGTTCAGTGACCTTGGACGCGGACTACGGGCCCAGCCCCAACCCCTCAGGCTGGTTTAGCATCGTAGGTTATTCGGGATCGTCGGTGCCTCTCAGTCCCAACGCGCAGTTCACCGTTGCTTTCAATTCGAATGTCGCCTCGTCCAGCGTCAGTTATTCGGGCGGGACCATTCACATCGCGCAGGGAAACACCACCCTATCGGTCCCCGTCTCCTACACTCCCACCGGCGGCGTCATGGGAACGTACAGTTACAGCCCTACCCCAACATTCAATATCGCGACCGGAGCCACCTTCGTTTCCCCCATTACCGTGAATATAAGCGGATTCAATGGCTTGGTTGTTTCCGTATTGACGCAGATCAACAACGGTCCCGCGGGGTGGTTGTCGGCGGGCGATAACTCGTTCGAAAGCCCCACACAGGTCACCGTCAGCGTAAATAATCCCTCTTCTTTTACGGGCGGCCAGACCTATACAGGAAGCGTCTACATCCAGGAGAGTGGCGTTACTCTGCTCACCATTCCCGTCACCGTGAACGTAGGCACGGCTTCTTCGACCCTGACCATCTCCCCGACTTCTCTCAGCTTCAGCTATCAGATCGGTGGCACGACGCCGGGAAGCCAGGCCATCGACGTTTCGAGCCCCGCCAACACCGCGATTTTGTTCACCCCGGCGGCTTCCACGAACAGTTGCGGAAGCGGCTGGCTCGTGGTCAGTCCCTCTTCCCAGACCTCCACCAGCGGAACTTCGCCAGTCTCGGTCAGCGTGCAGATCAATACCGCCGGTCTCGGCTCGGTCTCCGAAACCTGCAATGGGACTGTTACCATCAGCGCGCCAAGCGCAACCAACGCAACCACCAATATTCCGGTTTCGCTGCTGGTCAGCAACACCCCGCTCCTCCAGGCAGCGCCCGCGTCGCTCACATTTACAGCCCAATCAGTCTCAAGCGTGCCGGCCTCGCAGACCGTGAATCTTACAAGTACGGGTGGCGCCTTGCCGTTCTCCTATACCGTGAATCCCAGCAGCACCGGAGGCACGGTGTTCCTGACCGTCAGCGCTAGCACTGCGACAACCCCATCGACCCTGACAGCCGCCATCAACGCGGCGGTTTTCTCCACCCTCACGCCCGGCACCTACACCAACAACATCGTACTGACATCCGCTAACGCCGGGAATTCGCCCTTCACCATTCCCGTCACGTTAACGGTGGGCACCAGCCTCAACGCCAGCCCATCGGCGATCGTCATCAACTATCAGGTCGGCGAGTTACAACCCGCGGCGCAAACGATCCTTGTTTCAAGCACCGGTGCGCCGATTCAGTTCACGGCCTCCGTAGTCAATCAGACTTGCAGTAATTTGGTCCAGGTGACTCCCACCATCGGAACTACCACTCAGTCGCTTGGTCAGAATGGAACAAATCTGACTGTTGAGACTTCGAACCTGAGCAGTTTCACGAATCCCACCACGTGTACCGCCGCGATTGATATCGGGACCGCGAATTCGAGTACGCCGGTTGTCGTCAACGTCACCGTAAACATCGTAAATGCGGCGGTCATTGATGTCGGCGTATCGGAAGTGGTCCAGGCCGTAAATGCGATCCTTCCATCAACGCAGATAGCAACGGTACCGCTCACCAGCAGCGACGACGGCCTCACGCGGATAAACTTCGCCGCCACCGCCGCCACGAATCCGGCGGGACAGACTTGGCTGACGGTCTCACCCAATTCGGGCTCTACGCCAAGCAATTTGCAAGTCACAACTAATTCCACCAACCTGGTTCCCGGCATCTATACGGGTTCGATTACCGTCACAAGCGCGACAAACGTGCCCACCGAAACCGTCCCTGTCACGTTAATCGTGGCCTCGCAAGCTACGGTCAGCCCTACATCGCTCACGTTTACGTTGCCGCAAGGCGCCTCGAATCCAGCCAGCCAGACGATCACAGTCGGAGGCGTACCAACTACCACCAGCGTTACGGCCGTACCGACCACCACCTCATGCGGTACGGGATGGCTTACGGCCACCGCCAGCGGAACCACCGTTACTGTCGGAATCGTGGGCGCCGGCCTCACCGTCGCCACTTGTACCGGCCAGGTGACGGTCATCGTTCCGGGCGCGTCTAACAGCCCCCTTAACGTGCCGGTGACCCTCATGGTGACGAACGCCATCGCCCTCTCGCTCTCGAGTACGTCGCTCACCTTCAATTCGAATACCGGCGCGACGACGGCGCCAGCCAGCCAGACGGTGCAGTTGTCGGCTGCTGGTGGCGCTGCCGTTGCGTACACCGCGGCCGTAACTACGCAGTCCGGTGGAAGCTGGCTCACCGTCTCGCCAACCAGCGGCAACACGCCGGCGACACTGACCATCGGCATCGCGCAATCGGTGCTGTCGGGTCTATCGGCCGGAACCTACTCCGGCACGGTCACAGTATCTTCGCCCAATTCGGCGAACGTCACGGTGAGCGTCTCCCTGGTAGTCGCAGCCGTTCCGCCGCCTTTGGCGAACAGCATGGTAAACTCCGCCACGCAGCTACCGGGCGCGGTTTCTCCCGGAGAAATCGTAACTATCTACGGCACGAATCTCGGACCCACTCCCGCGCTCGGCTTGACCCTCACATCCAGCGGCACGGTCGAAACCATGCTCGGGACCACGCAAGTATTCTTCGACAGCACCCCGGCGCCTTTGATCTACGTCGGCGCGAACCAGATCAACGCCATCGTCCCCTATGAAGTGGCCGACCGCTTCCAGACCACCGTAACCGTATCGACCAACGGTTTGGTTTCCACCGGGATCGTTCAATCCGTTGTCGCCACCGCTCCGGGCATCTTCACTGCGAATTCATCCGGTAAGGGTCCCGGCGCGATCCTCAACCAGGACTACTCGCTCAACAGTGCGAGCCATCCCGCCGCGGCCGGAACCATCGTTTCCATCTATGCCACCGGAGAGGGCGTCCTCAATCCGCCCGTCGCTACCGGATCGGTCACTAGCAAGAACCCTCCGTACCCGGTTCCCGTGGCCTCGCCAGTCTCGGTCACTTTCCAGGTAACCACGAACGGAAACACCGTCAACATTCCCGCTAACGTCACCTATGCCGGAGAGGCCCCGGAGCTTGTCTCCGGAGCGCTGCAGGTGAACGTCGTAATACCGACCCTCGTTCCGTCCGGCGCTCAGACCGTCATTTTGACGATTGGAGCGAACAGCAGCCCGGCCCAAGTGACCGTAAATGTGAAATAACCAGCACCCTTCCTTCCGAGCCGCGCCCGGAAGGAAGCGGTCCGTGGGGCAGGCCATCGGTTCTTGTGGCCTGCCTTTTATTCGGCTCAAATTATACCGTCAACTTCCAGGGCTTCCGATATTCCCGCGTCAGATACTTGCGCGGCTCGGTTTGCACCGTAGTCCATTTCTGCGCATCCCAATCGAGTTTCATCTTGCTGCGCAAAGCGACATTGCCGAGCAGGCAAGTCGTCGTCGAGTGCTGGCACGCCTCCACGTCGCTGATCGGCTTCTGCCGCGTGCGTACGCAATCGAGAAAGTTGGCCCAATGGTTCGAATTGCCGCTGTCTGTCGCTTTACCTTCTGCCGCTGCCATGGCAGGCTCGCGCGGCCCAAAATCCCGCCCCTTCATCTCCGGGACGATTTTGTAGCCGCTGCGATCCAGGAACATTGTTCCCTTATCGCCGCAGAACAGGATGCCGCCGCTCTTATCGAACATCGATTGCGAGTTGTTGGAGCGCAGTTCGTACGTCGCGAGGAAGCCGCTCGGGTAATTGTAGGTGACCTCCATCGTGTCGGGCGTCTCGGTATTATCCTTGACGTAAAACTTGCCGCCCAGCGCCGTAATTTCGTTCGGCACTTCCTCCTTGAACGCCATCTGCACGATGTCGAGCCAGTGCACTCCCCAATCGGTCATCCAACCGCCGGCATAATCCCAAAAATATCGAAATGTCGAATAATAGCGATCCTTCGGATCGATCCCGAAGCGATTATCGTTGAACGCATGCTTGGGCGCCGGACCGAGCCACATATCCCAATCCACTCCCTCGGGCGGCTCGCCGTCCGGCGGATTGCCCCAACCTTGCGGATCCACGTTGGCGTAATTCCAGGTGCGAACGAATCGCACATCGCCCAGGTCGCCACGCCGCACGATCTCCACAGCCTCCTGAAAATGTTTCGCCGAGCGCTGCATGGTGCCGGCCTGAACCACGCGATTGTACTTGCGCGCCGCCTGCACCATCTTGACCCCTTCATCGACCACCGTGCAGATGGGCTTTTCGACGTAGACATCTTTTCCCGCCTTGCAGGCTTCCACGGCCATGTAGGCATGCCAGTGGTCCGGCGTCGAGATGCAAACCACGTCGATGCTCTTGTCGGCGAGCACCTCGCGAAAATCGTGGTACGGTTTCGCCTGATTCTTGCTGTCTCGGACAGCGAAATCGAGGTTGCGCTGGAAAACGTCGCACACCGCGGCGGGGACGAGGTTTTCCTGGCGCATCGCGTAGTGGAGGTTGGCACGCCCCATTTTCCCCATGCCGATAAACGCGGCATTGACTTTGTCGTTAGCGCCTTTAATATTGCGGGTGAAAATGCTGGTGGTGAACGCCGCGGTTGCGGCAGAGCGGATAAAATCCCGCCGGTTCTTGGATTCAGGCATCGCAATATGATTCTACAGCGATTCATTTTGAGTTAGGATAGAGTTCCATGAGAACCTTAGCTTTTGCGTTTCTTGCCGCTCCGTTTTGCCTCCTCGCGGCCGACCAGCCGGTGATGGAAAATCCGCAGGTTGCGAGTTCCAGGGGTATTTATGAATACATGAAGGGCACTGTTTTGAAATCGGCCGAGAAAATGCCCGAGGAGAAATATTCTTACAAGCCCATCGATGGAGTCCGCACTTACGGCCAGGTCCTGGCCCACATCGCCGATGCCCAATACGAGTTCTGTGGCGCCGTGAAAGAGGGCAAGCCAGTGATGAAGGGCATCGAAGAATCGGCGAAAACGAAAGCGGACATCACCAGTTCCCTGAACGATGCGTTCGCTTATTGCGAGGGTGTCTACAACGGGCTGACAGATGCGTCTTCGGCCGCCCTGGTCCCGTTTATGGGCATGAAGCTTACGAAACTGGCGCTGCTATCGTTGAACACGGCGCACCTCGACGAGCATTATGGAAACCTCGTGACATACATGCGTATGAACGCGATTGTGCCGCCATCTAGCGAGCCGCGCAAGTAGGAAAAGCGGTCGCCGCGGGGATACCGAGATAGCCGTTCTCGCCAACGTGCGCGGCGCGTTGACGGTACCCCGCCGGATCGGATGGCGCCCACGTCGCCAGTCCATCCACGTAACGGTTGTACATGCAGAAGGCCGCTGCAATTAGAACGGTGTCGTGAATCTCCTGGCCGGTTGCGCCGAAGCTGCGGGCGCGTTCGACATCCTCGGTCAGAACGTCACGCCCGCTGTTCTGGACTTTTCCGGCGATCGCCAACAAAGCTTTTAGCTTCTGAGAAATGGCCGCGCTTTCGAAATCGCGCTTCACATCGAGAACCAGCCCCTCATCCCCGCCGAGATGATAGGCAGCGAGAGCTCCATGGGAGGTCTGGCAGTAATAACAATCGTTGCGAGAGGAAACGTAGGTGGCGATCAGCTCGCGATCCGCCATCGATAGAGTGCCGGGAGTATGCAGCAGAATCTCCGCCAGTTCGCAGAGCGGCTTGGCGGTCTCCGGGCGGAAAGCAAAAAGCCCCCGGATGCCGGGCAGTCCTTCGGTGAGTTGAATGTGAGCCATGAAGGATCGCCCCTCTATCGCGTGCTTGCGGCCAGCCCAACCGTGGAAGCCGCGTAGCCGTTTTGGGCGAGCCTGGCGCCCTGCTGACGGTATCTCTCCGGGTCCTCCGGCGCCCACGTAGCCAGACCATCTACGTAGCGGTTGTACATGCAGAAAGCAGCCGCGATCAGCACCGTGTCGTGGATCTCGAGGTCCGTGGCGCCTTGGCTGCGAGCGCGCTCGATGTCCTCCGCCAGGACGTTCTTACCGCCGCGTTGCACTTTACTCGCGATCGCCAGCAGAGCCTTCAGTTTGTCTGAGACCGCCGCGCCCTCAAGGTCTCGCTTAACATCGAGAACCAACTGTTCATTACCATCCAGATGATAAGCCGCAACCGCGCCGTGGACGGTCTGACAGAAAAAACAATCGTTCCGGGAAGAAACGAAAGTGGCGATCAGTTCCCGCTCGCCGGGCGTAAGCGTGCTCGGTCCGCGCAGTAAGACGTCGGCTAATTCGTTGAGTGGTTTTGCAGTCTCGGGCCGGTACGCCATTGGTCCCAGAATTCCGGGCAGTCCTTCTGGTAGTTGAATATGGGGCATGATCGCCAAACTCCTTCGAATAGCCTAGCCGCCCGGAGATAAATCAGACAATAGTGAAAACCTACTATGCGGCTTCCTGGAATCACCTTTGGGCACGCCGATATTGTTGCACCGCGCGCTCGTGCTCTTCGATGGTGCTCGAGAAACGATGTCCGCCGGAACCGTCCCCGCGCGCGACGAAATAGAGATACGGCGTGCCGGCAGGCGCGAGAGCCGCTTCGAGCGAGGCGGCCCCGGGATTGGCGATCGGACCGGGAGGCAGACCCGCATGCTTATAAGTGTTGTATGGATTCAAGCTCTCCAGGTCCGATCGATAAATCGTTCCGCGGTAGCGATGTTCCAGCAGCGCGGCGTAGATTGTAGTCGGATCGCAATCGAGTGCCATGCCCGCACGCAGACGGTTTTCATAAACGCCGGCCACCGTCGGACGCTCCGCTGGGACGGCGGTTTCCTTCTCGACCAGCGAAGCCAGCGTCACGATCTGATTTACAGGCTTGCCCTGTGCATGGGTCGCCAGTTGCCGCCACTGCTTGCGAAACGTCTCGGTCATCAGCTTGCAGATCTCCGCGGCGGTAATGTGCCGGGTCAGCCGATAAGTGGAGGGAAACAGATAGCCTTCGAGAGTCGGCGCTTCGGGAGCGATGTCGTGAATCATCGCCGGATTCTGCGCCGCCCTCAGAAAGTCGGCCGCCGGTATAATCCCGAGATGTTCGATTCCCGCCGCGATGTCGAACATGTTGGAGCCTTCCGGCACGGTCAACTCGTAATAGAAAATGTCGCCGCGCGCGATGCGATCGTAAACCGTCCAAACCGACGATGACGCAGCGAATCGATATTCACCCGCCTGCAGGGTGGCGCTCGGCCGAATCGCGCGAGCCAGCAGGAACTGCCAAGACGACTGGATCACGCCTGTCCGCGCAAGCTGATTGGCCATGCCCCGCGTCGTGGTGCCTTTCGCAATCTCGATGAAGGTTTCGTTCTGAAATCCCTTGTAAGGCCGGGCCAAATAGAAATACAGACTGGCGCCGCCAATCGCGCCGAGCAGAATTATGGCGAGGAGCGAGCGGACCAGGCATCCGCCGCATCCCCTGCTCCTGCGGCTCATTGGTGAAATGAATCCAAATAACTCTCGAGGAGAATCACGGCAGCGAGCCGGTCCACCGCCTGCGCCCGCTTCTGAATACTGATGCCGCTTTCTTTCAGCACCCGCTGCGCCGCGACCGTGGTCAGGCGTTCGTCCCAATATTCAACCGGGACATTCGCGGCAGCGCCAAGACGTCCGGCGAAATCGCGGACATGTTCCGCTTGCCGGCTTTCAGCGCCGCTCATATGAAGTGGATTGCCCATCAATATTAGTGAGACGTTTCGCTCGGAAATGAGTTGCGACAGCCGCTGCAGATCTTCCCTGATATTGGTTCGTTGGAGTGTCTCAAGGCCCTGCGCCGTGATGCCGAGTTCGTCGCTGATGGCAAGACCGATGCGTCGTTTTCCGAAATCGAGAGCGAGTACGCGGCCAGTCACGTTCCAATCGTAGCCTGTTTCAAAAACCAGGCCGCCCCTGTTCACTTTCAGGCCATGCGTCCCAGAAGCGGACACCGCGGCGGCGAATCGAATGCTTGCAAGACTAACGTTTGCTTCAGCTTAACCCTGGTATGCGGCTTGCTCTCTCCGCGCATCGGCATGGGATCTGTGTGCGAGCGGTCTGAGGTGATTACATGAAGAAACGGCTAATGGCAATCCTCTTCGCGGCGGCGGGCGTCGCGGCTGCAACCGACGGCGGAAATAATTTCCATTGGACTGGCCGGCTCACGCCCGGGCAATTGATCGAGATCAAAGGCGTCAACGGCAGCATTCGTGCCGAGCCGGCCACGGGTAAAGACGTCGAGGTGATCGCCGAGAAAACCGGTTATCGTTACGATCCCGCGGACGTTCGCATTCAGGTGGTGGAC
>JBEKUT010000098.1:0-18428 GCA_049514735.1 Bryobacteraceae bacterium | reverse complement strand
CGGGAAACCGCTGTCCCTACCGCGACGGTTGCACCAATCGTGTATGTTCTTCAGGGGAGTGCCCATGGGCCTGCGGCCCACCAATGTTGATGAAGAATCTCGACCGTAACCGAGCCGTGACCGGCAGGGAGCGGTTGGCCCATTTAGACATGTTCTTCAAGGGAGCGGTTCCCGATTCTTCGTCAGCGCAGGCCGGCTCCCAACACCCATGCCTGGTTGCCCAATGAGCGCGGGTCCGGCTTCAAGCGAAGTTGAAACTCTAGGAGACCGGCCGGAAGCTCGGCTTCCAGCAGTTCCGTAACGGCATATTCCGAATACAACTTGAATTGATGGAAGGACTGCCCGGATTCGTTGCAGACCTGCAACACGGAACTCCAGGGATGTTTTATCGCCTCAATGACGAGCCGCCGCCCCGTACTTTGGCCCAGGCTATATTTCAGATACGCGCCATCGCCTTCCAACAGCAGCGCGGGCCGTTTGCCATCCACCATTTCATCGCGCGCCAGCTTGCGTTCCAGCAACTCGATCTTGTGCCATTTCTTCCGCAACACCATTTCGAGAAATTGTTTGCTGAAGGCCGCGGGCACGTGCGGAGCGTAGCGCTCCAACAGGTACATCAACGCGCCTTCAAAAAAATCGTTGATGCCGCGATGCTTCAGAAGATTCGAATAACCGTCCTGGATAGCCTCGAATTCCGATAGCCCGATGGCCAGGTCGAATTCGTGGTAGCTGACGCCTCGCCCCAGCCGATAGAGCGTTTCCATCGGAGACGCCGACTGTGCCAGCAAAGCCGGAAACGCGGCGCGGCTTGATCGCGATGCATAGAGAAGAGCCAGATCGTCCGGCAGCCAGTTAAAGAACGGCAATCGGAAACTATGCATGTCGTAGCCGTACAGCCGATTCGGTGTGTCGTAGATCACCATGATGCCGCCGGGCCGCAGTATGCTCCACAGCATCTCGAGCACGGCCAAGCGTTCTTCTAATTTCATATGTTCCAGAATGGCCGGCAGCAGGATGACGTCGCATTCTGACGGGAACAGATCTTTCGATTCGGCAATGCGCTGTGGCAGAGCCCAATCGGGAGGCATGAGATGAAGGCGGACATTCTCGCAGCCGGTGAAACCCGCGCGATAGGCGCCCAAGTCCAGTGAAGCCTTATCGATATCGTAAGAGTCGATTTGCGCGCATTTCTGGGCAACAGCTAGAGTCGCAGCCCCGGCGCCGCCGCCAATCTCGACCACCGCCGTCCCCTTAAGAGGGAATACCGTCTCGATCCACGGAACCATGCACTGGTGATAATTAACGGCGCGAACGAAAAACGCGTCGTCGACGCCTTCGCCCGCCAGCGCGAACTCAAGATCCCATCGATATTTGAGCCGAAATAGCGCGCGGAGTTTTTCGATATACGCATCGTTCTGAATCCTGGCGTGAGGCATCGCTTGTAAGAGTCTATCGTGCGGTGGGGCAGACGATCGCCTTTTGTCGTCTGCCTTGTTTTGCGGCAACAGCGGGGCGTCAGGATTTAATGTCTTTAAGAAGTCTGAGGAGATTGTACGGGTCGCTCGGGAGCGGACTGAAACCGAAATGCTCGTAAAACGCCCGATCTCCGTCGTCTTTAGCGTGAACGGCGAACGCACGGATGCCGGCAATATCCGCGGCCTGCAGCGTTCGTTGCATCGCGTCTTTGAGCAACCCGGCCCCGAGGCCTTGCCCCTGCCAGGATGCCGCGACTGCCAGGCGTGCGAGTACCATGATGAGAACTGGACGACGCGGCGCGCTGTCGTACTCGACCTGACCGACGACCAGCGTATAGTAGCCGGACGCGCTTGCCTGCTGGTTCTGGAACGCGTAGCGCGCTAGAAACCGGTTAAGCGCGTCCCGGCCGCAATCGAATTCATCAGAATTCATCGACCGCATGACCGCGTCGCAACTTTTCAATCCGCAGCGGAGTCAACTACACTCCGCCGCGCTCGAATACGCTCGGCTCCTTCAGAAGCTTCGCCAAGCGGCGCGAGGGACGGGGAGGCGCCGATAGCGCCTCTTGAAACGCCTCCCACTGCGCCGCGCTCAACCCGAAGCGCTGTCGATCGGGCAGCGTTTCTTCCGCGCGGGCGAGGGCGCTTTCGAGCACAAACTTGCTCACGGATCTGTTGGCAGCCAGGGCAGCGGTCTGGAGCGTCCGTTTGGCCGACGGTGTCATGGCAAAGCTGTCCGACAATGTCATGACATCGTTGTAGCGCAGACGATCGGTTTCTAAGGAACATCGCGACTCCAGACCACGAGACCAGTCCGAGCGGGTGGAACAGACGATCGGTTTTCGTCGTCTGTTTTCCTCCGATAGACGTCGCGACCCGTTCCTTCGCCCCCTTAGCCTGCAACTAGGCATGATATCTTTGTCGACCGCGTCGTTAGTGACAGGAGAGGACAGGCCACGAACACCGATGGCCTGTCCCACGGTTATTCGTGCAGCGTAGTATCGAGGAACGCCCGCAGCCGATGGCTGCGGCTGGGATGCCGCAGTTTGCGAAGCGCCTTAGCCTCAATCTGACGAATGCGCTCTCGAGTGACCGCAAAATGCTGGCCCACTTCTTCGAGCGTATGCTCGCTGCCGTCCTGTAGCCCGAATCGCATCTTGATGATCTTCTCTTCACGCGGGCTGAGCGTCTTTAAAACCTCGGCCGTCTGCTCGCGCAGATTGAGGTTGATCACCGCTTCGGATGGCGATACTACACGCCGGTCCACAAGAAAATCGCCGAGATGGGATTCTTCTTCCTCGCCCACCGGCGTTTCGAGTGAAATGGGCTCCTGCGCGATGCGCAAAACTTTGCGCACCTTGCCCACAGGAAGCTCCATCTTCACGCTGAGCTCTTCGGTGGTAGGCTCCCGTCCGAGTTCCTGCTGCAATTGGCGCTGCATGCGGACCAGTTTATTGATGGTCTCGATCATGTGCACCGGGATACGGATGGTGCGCGCCTGGTCCGCGATGGCGCGCGTGATAGCTTGGCGCACCCACCACGTCGCGTAGGTGGAAAACTTGTAGCCGCGGCGGTAATCGAATTTGTCAACAGCCTTCATCAGGCCGATATTGCCTTCCTGGATCAAATCCAGGAACTGCAGGCCGCGATTGGTATAGCGTTTCGCGATCGAAACCACCAGCCGAAGATTCGCTTCGATGAGCTGTTTCTTGGCGACATCGGCATCGAACTCGCCGCGCTCCACAATCTGAAGCGTCCGCCGCAGCTCAGTGGATGTCGTGCCGCAATCTTCTTCAATCTGCTGGATGCGCTGGTTGCACTGGCGCAACTCTTTACGCAGGTCGCGCGGAGGATGATGGCCGTTGGTCGGCTCTTCCATCCGGCGCTGGATTTTGGCGATCTCGCGTTCCAGCGGCTTAAGCTGGTCAACCGCGCACCTAAGGCGATCCGCCAGCGTACGGCGAATCATGGTGCTGAACTGAACGTTCCGGATGATGCGCGAAATCTGCACCATGCTGCGCGCCAGGGCGTATCGAATGCCGCGATGCTGCTTGGGCTTCAGACTACGCGAAACGGCTTGCAGCTTCTGCCGGAACTGCTGGCTGCGCTTATAATGCTTCTCGATCTCTTCGATCTTTTGCAGCAGATCTTCGAGTTGCCCCGAAAAATCCTCGTCCGTGATTACAAACTCCGGAAGCACCAGAACATCCTTCACGGATGCCGTCGTATTACGCAGTTCTTCACCGAGTTGAATGATTTCGCGGATGACTAAAGGAGACCGCGACAGAGCCTTGCGGACCGCCCACTGGCCGCGTTCGTTGCGCTTGGCGAGTTCGATTTCTCCCTCGCGCGTCAGCAGCGGAACGGTTCCCATCTCGCGCAAATACATGCGCACGGGATCGTTGGTTTTGTCGCTGAAGTCCTGGACGAGATCCAGATCGCCGAATTCGTCGGGTTCGTCCGCCTTCTTCGCGTCGAACTCAGCCTTCGGCTCTTCCAGGATCTCTACTCCGGCCGTGTCGAGTTCGGATAGTAAATCCTCGAACTCCCGTCCGGACGGAAAATCCGTCAGCAACTCGCTCATTTCGTCGTAAAGGACGAAACCTTTTTCCTTGCCGTCCTCCATGAGCTGTTTCACGCGACCGTATTTTTCTTCTGCACCCACTGGCACCCCAATAACCAGCGATCAACCCGGTCCAATTCAGTGTACAACAGGACCATCACGCCATTACCGCGCCCGCTTCATAACTCGGAGCCCTTCAAAATCGTGAAGCTCCTGAGAGAGGCGGAGCGCTTCCGCCAGATTACCGCTACGCTCAGCGGTCTGGATAAGACTCTTCAAGTTGGTGCGCCGAAGCTCCTGTTCGTTTCTCTGCAGAGCCAACAAGCAATCCCGAGCTTGTTCCACCCCACGATTGTCCTCACTGCCCTCATCGGCAAAAACCAATCTTGACAATAGGTCTCGCTCGGCTTCCCCCAAGCGCGCCTCCAGGTTCGAAAAGGTTAACACATCCTGAGCCGCCGAAATAGCGAACATCGCCTCAAAAATACTATGTGTCGCGAATCGTTTTACCGCATCCATTTGGACTAATTGAGGTAGTACTTCCGCGCATGCTTCCTCGCTCTTCAGCAGCGCGTTCAAGAGCAGTTTCTCGGTCGCGGGCACCTCCATCTGGCGTGGCCGCGCGGGCGCCTGCGAACGGCCGGCGTTATTACTTTTGCGGAACCGCTCTAGTACCAGGCTCTCATCGACGCCCAGATAACCCGCCATATCCTTCGCCACGGCGGCGCGCTCAATCTTGTCGTGGATGCGCTCGATGGCCGGCAACAGAGTCTTCCAGGCCTCCATGCGCCCATCCGCCTCGCGAACGTCGAATTTCTTACGGTTCCGATCCGCCAGCCAAAAATAGTACTTCGGCGCGTGTTCCAATACTTCTCTATACGCGTCGGGGCCGAATTGTTTCACGTACTCGTCCGGGTCCAGATCGCCTGAAAGTTCCAGTACCCGGACATGCATGTCCTCTTCGAGCAGCATTCCAAGCGACCGTTCGGCCGCATTTGCGCCCGCCGTATCCGGATCGAAATTCACAATAATTTTCCCCGTGTGACGCTTTAACATCCGGACTTGGGCGTTAGTAAGCGCGGTTCCGCAACTGGCCACCACTTCATGTACGCCAGATGAATAAACGCCGATGACATCCATATAGCCTTCGACCAGCACAATGCGGTCGAGCTTGCGAACCGGCCCTTTTGCGCGATGCAGATTATATAGAACGTGACTCTTGCGATAGAGCTTCGTCTCCGGCGAGTTGAGATACTTGGCATCTTCGCCGGGCTTCAGAGCGCGCCCGCCGAACGCAATCACGCGCCCCGCTTCGTCGTGAATCGGAAACATCAGGCGGGCGCGAAAACGATCGTAAAAGCCGCCGCCTTCCTGCCGTCGATTCGCGAGCCCGGATTGCTCCAGCAAATCGCCCGAGAATCCCTCCTGCTCCAGCTTGCGCGTTAGTTGATCCCAGGAATCGGCTGAGAGACCCAGCCCGAACTCTGCGATGCTCTCTTTCGAGACGCCACGATCGGCGAGATACTGGCGAGCCTGCGTCCCCATCGCCCCGTTCAAGTTCGATTGGAACAGGCGCATGGCGGCTTCATGCATCTGGAAGAGCGACGCGCGCAGCTTGGTCTCGGGATCGGAATATTCGGCCCGCTTCGGTACCGGGATGCCGTTCCGCTCGGCGATATTCTTCAGAGCTTCGAAGAACGTGACGCCTTCGATCTCCATCACGAACTTGAAAACGTCCCCGCCCGCGCCGCACCCGAAACACTTGTAATACTGGTGGACCGAGTTCACGCCGAACGACGGCGTCTTCTCCGCGTGGAACGGGCACAGTCCGACGTAGCGCGTACCTTTCTTTGCGAGCGGAAGGTACTCGGAAACCAGGCGGACAATATCCACCGACGACTTTACTTGCTCGACGAAGTCCATTGCGAGAGCGGCTAGATGTTATGGTGGCACACGCCCGCGTCTTCGGAACGAGCGCTTCATGCCGAACGGCACCCGCTCCGTTCACGCCATACTCCGTTCCGTTCCGCGCCTTTTCCGAGCCGCGCCCGGCAGGAAGCGGAAGCCTGGCCGTTAAACGATCGGGTCCACAACCAGGTGCTCGTCAAAGAGCGCCATCTCCTCCGGAGTCGGCGCTTGGAAGATGTCGAACCATCCACGCACCGCATCGCGTTCCAGCGGCGGATACTCTCTCGCCCGGCGTTGGATCCGCTCAAACAGTACATCCTCGGGAGCAGAAAGATAATGCAGCTCGACCGCAGCGCCCAGCGCTCGCGCGCCGAGGCGCAAGGTATCCCGCTCAGACCTTCCCCAAGTGCCCCATTCGACGATCACGATGAGCCCGAGAGCAAGGAGTTCCTGACCGAGTTTCCATTGCAGCGCTTCGATCTTCCCGCGCTTTTCTTCATCGTAGATGTCGATTGAAAGAGCCTCCATCCACTCATCGGGACAAAAGCGAACCGCGCCGAGCCTGCTTTCCAGAGCCCTCGCGCGCGTAGTCTTGCCCGAACCCGGCAACCCGCAGACGACGATCAGCCTCGCTCCAGCGGCGGCTCTTTCCATAAGCAGATTATCTCTGGGGTTGACCATTGCTTCCGGATTTGGGCAGACTGAGGAATGGAAGAAATCGCGGCTGGCGTAGTTTGTGTCCCGGTGAGTATCGCGAACGTCTACTTCGTCGGCCGTCCCGGCGAGCCGTGGGCGCTTGTCGACACCAGTGTTCCCGGCAAAGCGGAGATCATCCGCAAAGCCGCCGAACGGCGCTACGGGTTGGCCAAGCCCGAAGCCATCCTGCTGACTCACGGACACTGGGATCACGCTGGCAGCGCCGCGGATCTGGCCGATTACTGGGGCGTCCCGATTCTGGCCCATCGCCTGGAACTCCCGTACTTGACCGGCCGCTCCGGCTATCCGCCGCCGGACGTCACAGCCCCGGGATTCTTGTCGTTCGCCAGTCGCTTTTTCGGTAACCGTTCAGGCGGCTTCAATTTGGGCAGTAGAATCCGCGCTGTCGATGGATCGGATCTGCCGGGCATGCCGGGATGGGAATGGTTTCACACACCGGGACACGCGCCCGGTCACCTGACTTTCTTCCGGCGCTCCGACGCGACATTGCTCGCTGGCGACGCCATTACAACCGTGAACCTCGATTCGTTGATCGCCATCCTTGCAAAGACGCAACGCGTTTGCCGTCCGCCGACAACGGCTACCGTGGACTGGAAGGCCGCGCGCGAATCGGTGCGGCTGCTCGCATCGCTGGAACCGTTTACGCTCGCGTGCGGCCACGGCGCGCCCATGACCGGCATGCATGCCACGCAGGCACTGACGGCGTTAGCTCGTGAATTTCCGATCCCGCGTCACGGCAGGTATGTCAACGCGTCCGCGATGACAGGCGAGAGCGGCATCGAGTGGCTTCCGCCTTCACCGCCGGATCGCTTGCCGAAGGTCGCCATGGCGATTGGAATCGCCGCCGGAGCCGCCCTGCTCGCCTCTTCACGCCGCAAACCCGCCCGCGCCATTTCCGAACCCGCGTTTCCGAGCCGTGACCGCGTTTCCGAGCCGTGACCGGCAGGGAGCGGTCCCTTCTGAACCGCGCGCGTCAGCACGCGAAACGATTGCCGATATTTTTTCCCAGCCCCGTGAGCAAGCGGCAACGACGAACTACGAACCAACAACCACGAACGCTTTCGCCGAACCCTGACCGGCAGGGAGCGGGAAGCGTCCCTCAATCTGCGGCCGCGTACTCCAACACCACCAACGTCACATCGTCCGCCAGCACCGTGCCCTCGGTATAACTCTCGAACGCCTCGATCAGCGCCGCATGCATTTCCGTACACCCCAGTTGCGCGGCCGAACGAATCGCGTTGTTCATTCCATCTTTATCGAAGAACTCGCCCTCGTCGTTCTCGGCCTCGGAAAAACCGTCGCTGTAGATAACCACCTTGTCGCCAGGCTCGAGTTGAATCTGCTCGGCTGAATATTGCGCCATGGGTAGCAGGCCCAGCGGCATGCCCGTCGTCCCCAACAGGATCAACTCCCCATTCCTACGCGCGACTACCGGCTTAGGATGTCCCGCGTTCGCCCACCGCAAAACGCCGTTCGAGGCCACGTTGCAGTAGAACATCGTGGCGTACTTTTCACCTTGCGTCCGGTCGTTGAGGAAATGATTCATGCGCGACATCGCCTCCTCAATAGTGACACCGCTCTCCGAAGCGAACAGGAACGCTCCCTGCAGAACCGACGCCAGCAGAGCGGAGCTGACGCCCTTGCCCGAGACATCCGCGACAATCGCCGCCCAATGCTCCGGCCCGATCTGACGCATGTCGAAATAATCGCCGCCCACCTCGCGTGACGCGATGCTGGAACCGGCCGCTCGGAAGAATCCGTCCACCGGCATCCGGCTCGGAAGAAGGCTGCGCTGGATCACGCGCGCAACGTTGAGTTCTTCTTCCATGCGCTGCTTCTCGCGTTCTTCCTGCAGCAGGCGGGCGTTCTCCAGAATCGTCGACGCTTCTAGCGCTAAAGTCTGGAGAATTTCACGATTTCCCGCCGATAAATCCGCAGCCGTATCGCGCGAATCCATGTACAGCAATCCGATCGTATCGTTAATGCTCGACAGCATGGTCTCTTGCGAGTTGCCCGTCTTTATGTGGATCAGCGGCACGCAAATCACGCTGCGCAGTTCCAGATCCGCCACCGACATTTCCGGACGGACGCCCTGCACCTCTAGCGGGTCGAAATTCATGTAGAGCAGCTCGCGCCGCGTCTTCAGCGCGCGATTGATTACGGACATCGGGACCCGCAGGTCGGTGCTGGCGAGCGAAACACCCATCCCGTCGCGCGCCACCGCGACGTCGAGTTCCTCGCCTTTGCGAAGCAGCAGGAATCCGCGTTCCGCGCTGGTGACAATGAGAGCGGCATCCACCACCGAGGTCAGAACATCGAGCGTTGAAAGCGAGCTTTGCAGCGCGCGCGCCACTTCTACCAGCGCACGCAGCTTCGCCAGGCTCGCGCCCGCTTGCATCGCTGCCGGACGAGGCGCGGCAATCTGCTCGATAATGCGATGAATCTCGTCCTCTTCGAACGTGAAGATGAGCTTGTAGGAATCCTGAAATCCAAAATCGATGCGGTCGGAATTTGCGAGTTTATGATCCTTGACGCGCTCGCCGTTGACGTAGACTCCGTGGCGGCTGTTGAGGTCTTCGACGATATACGCGGAGCCTTCGAATACAATGCGGGCGTGGGCGCGGGAAGCGCGATTATCCCGCAGAACCAACTTATTGTCGGCGCCGCGTCCAATCGTGAACGGAAACGTGTCGAGCACCATGCGGCTGCGGTTGCCAGACGGATTAATCACCACCAGCGCGGGACGCTTTTCCTGAGGAGCCGTCATTTGGGCTGCGCGGCGACCTTCGCTGCATCCGACATCTCGCGCGCTCTCACCACCTGGCAGTGTGCGCAATAACCGCCGACCTCGGTACGTGCCAGCATAATCTCGAAGCCGAATTGCGTTTCAATCTGCTCCCGCATGCTTTGTAGCGGAGCGCCGAAATATTCTTCGATGCGTCCGCAGCGCAGGCAGATGATGTGCGCATGCTCCTGCTTCTGGCGAGTCTCATAGTAATGCTGGTCGCCCTTGTGATGCATCAGGTCCAGCTCGTCCACCAGGCCGCCCGTCTTAAGAAGCTTGAGCGTGCGGTAGACGGTGACGCGGTTTAGCTTGGGATCTTTTTCTTTCGCGAGCTGGTAAAGCTGCTCGGCGTCGAGGTGTTCGCCGGAACCGTCGATGAGGTCCAGCAGAATCTTACGCTGGCGAGTCAGCCGAACGCCGCGTTGCCGAAGCGAATCTTTCGTTGCTTCAACCGGCACATAAAAAGGTTATCACGCGTAGGGCAGACGATCGGTTTTCGTCGTCTGCCTTCGGCGCGACACAACTTGATAAACCAGCGCAGCGATCAAACTTATCGCCAGCACGGAAACGGACACCTCAACAGGATGAGCGCGATTGAGCGAGATGAAGAGCAGAGCGCTTGTCGCGAGAGCCATGACGCCGAAGCATAATTTAGCGCCCGACCAAAATGTCTTCGCCGTTCGACGTCGCGTGCAGAGTACGTGCTCTGAACGACGAACGCCGCACGCAGTACGCATTGCGATCATCTATCGTCCCCCCTAAACCGGACTGCGCTTCAAAGCGTAATCGATCGCCTCTTGCGGGATCTCAAACTTAGCAACACCTTTATTCCCCAAATACCCGATATCTCTAATCCCGACCTTGCTGGTGTAATAAGCATCCACCACCATCATCCGAGCCCAGCTAAAGAACTGCACACCTGGCCCAACTTCAGCCGCATTCTTCCGATACGCAATCAGGTCGAGCAGCGCCGTCTGCTGCTCTGGCTTCGCATCCACAAAGTTCGAACCATACCGCCGCATCGTCTCGTTATCGAGCCACGCCAGCCCACCCGTGTATGTGGTAGCCAAATCGACATTGTTACCACAAAGCAAATCGATAAACTCACAAGCCCCCGCCTCCAGCGCGCCTGGCGAAGTATCGTCCGCGGGGACAATCAGCACCGCCAGCTTCTGCAGCGTCAGATATTCATGCTCATTGAACAGCTTCGGCTTGTATAAACCGCCAGTGGCGACCTTATCGTCGGCCGCGGCCTGATGGATGTGCTGCGCCGCCGCCACGTCAACCACCCCGCCGGCCGTCGTCACGGCCAGCGCGATCCGAACCAGATCCCTGCGAGTAACTTCAGACATTGCCTTTCCTCAATTCTTCCGCCAGATACTCCGAAGTGCGCCACGCCAGAGCAATAATTGTCAGCGTCGGGTTCTTATCCGGATTACTAACAAACGGCGCGGCATCGCAAACGAACAGGTTCTTCACCTCGTGCGCCTGCGAATATCCATTTAATACCGACGTGCGCGGATCGTTACCCATACGAACGGTGCCCAGCTCATGAATGATCTCCCCGCCAACAGAGATCCCCTCGCCGCTGGCGAAATCGGGCGACGGCGCCGTCACCTTGCCGCCCATGGTCTCCAAAATCGCTTTGAAAGTATCGTGCTGGTGTTGCGCCTGCTTCAGTTCGTTGTCGCTCCACTTGAAGTGGAACCGCAGCACGGGGATGCCATAGCGGTCGACTACCTTCGGATCGATCTCGCAGAACGTATCGTCATTCGGAATCATCTCGCCGCGTCCGGCGAGATGCACATAGGTCCCGTATTGTTCGCGAATGGCCTTCTTCAGCCCCTCCCCGTAGCCTTCCTGCCACTGGCACACGCCATGGAACGATCCGACTTGCGGCATGCCGAAGCCACCGCCGATTTCGATGTGATACCCGCGCGGGAACGCCTTGTCTTTCTTGTCCCACAGCCACCACGGGACGAAATAGTGCATGCCGCCCATGCCGTCATCATCATGTTTCGGCATGCCGATCAGCGCGGGTACCTGCGCGCTCATGCTGTACCCGACTGTATCGGTCAGATAGCGCCCCACCACTCCCGAGCCATTCGCGACACCGTTCGGAAAACGCGCCGACTTCGAATTCAGCAGCAACCGCGCCGATTCGCAAGCCCCACCCGCCACCACCACGCTGCGGCAGCGGATCTGCTGCTCGGTACGCGTCGTCTTGTCGACATACGAAACAGCCGTGACCTTGCCCGAATCGTCGGTGATTAACTCCCGCGCCATGGCGTTCGTGAACAGCTTCACCCGTCCGGTCTTCATGGCCGGAAAAACCTGCACCTGGCTCGACGAATAGTTCGACGCCGTCACGCAGCCGCGTCCGCACTGGCCGCAGTAGTGGCACGGCGGACGCCCATTGAGCGGAGTCGTAATCACCGCCATGCGATTCGCAACGCACGGAATATTCAACTTGTCGCAAGAGCGCTTGACGAGAATCTCGTGTACGCGTGGATCGGGCGGAGGTTGAAAAATGCCGTCCGGCGTGCTGCGGATGTGATCGATGTGCCCCGTCACGCCGATGAAGCGCTCGGCCTTGTCATAGTAGGGCGCGACATCGTCATATGTAATGGGCCAATCCGTTCCGAGCCCGTCGCGTGTATAAGGATGGAAATCGTAATCGGAGAATCGGAAAGAAAAACGGCCGTAGTGATTCGTGCGGCCTCCCACGATGCGGGAGCGGAACCATCCGAACTTCGATCCCGGCGCAACCGTGTAGGGCTCGCCTTCGAGTTCCCAGCCTCCGAAAGACGCCGAGAAATACCCGAAGCCCTTGTCGCGTCCAAAGTAACCTTCGGCGTGTTCCCCCACGCCGCGGTGGTCCACTTGATAGGGCCACATGTGCTCTTTAAAATCCTTCGCGGGATTCAACATGGGACCAGCTTCGAGCAGGGCCACCGAGACGCCCAGATCCGCCAGGACCTTCGTTACGGTGCCGCCGCCCGCGCCCGACCCGATAATCACGACATCGTAAATGGGGGCACTACGGATGACTTGCATGGCTTACGTCCAGCGTACCGCAACTGCCAATAACTGAGAATCGCCCGGCGATGGCGGCATAGCGTCTTGACAGATGTTCCCCAAAATGGGAACATTATTGGTGAGGGTTTTCGGTGAGATCGTCATCGCAGCATTCGCCAGGAAACATCCCGCGTCGCGCAAGCCGTTGCAACGGTTCATGACCATAGCCCGTTCCGCCGAGTGGCCGCATTTTCCAGCCCTTAAAACGACGTTCCCGGCCGCGGATTACGCTCCCGCGACTGGCACGCTGATCTTTAACATCGCCGGAAACAAATACCGGCTGGTCGCTCGGGTGGATTTCAAAGAACAGCTGCTGGTCATCGAGACCGTTCTCACCCACCAAGAATACGATAGCGAGGAATTCTAACCATGCCCACCGCCACCTATCGGGAATTGCTGATCGAGACCCTGCCACAGGTAATCGAGACCGAAGAGCAGTACGATCACATCGCCCGCCGCTTCGGCGAGTTAGTCGGCAAAGGTCAGGCCCGCTCCGCGGAAGAAACCAAGCTTGTGCGCCTCTTGGCCTTGCTGGTTGAGGACTACGACCGCCGTCACGCCCTCCCGCCCGATAAAAGCACCCCAGGCGAAAAGCTCCGGTTCCTCTTGGAACATTCTGGGAAAACGGCGGTAGATCTCCAGCCCGTTTTCGGACAGCGTAGCCATGTGCATGAGGCTTTGACCGGAAAGCGCAGTATTAGTGCCAAGCAGGCGCAAAAACTCGCTAAACTATTTCGCGTCAGCCCCGGACTGTTCCTATAGCTCAACGGTGTCTATTGCGAGAAAATCACAACGCTATACGGTCCGATACTCACGTTGCCGTTGAAGTTTAGTCCGTCTTGCCCACCGGGATTGGCCGTTGCGTCGAAGCTATCGCCATTTACGAAGCCTGGATCGTACACGCTCGCGCCGCTATTAAACAGCACATGCCATTGGCCTTGGCGCGGGAAGCCGATGTTCAAATTCTGCATCGGTACGTTCGAAAAATTCGCAACCACCACGACGTCGTCACCGGGCCCCCCGTTTTCCCATCGCTGGTAGGCCAGCGTCTTATTGCCGTTGTCCGCGTGGAAGACATTCAGATTTTGGCCCGTCAGTCCCTTCGTTTTTCCCGCCACGTTCCGCCTAAGAGCAATCAGATCGCGATACATCTGAACGATCCCTTTAAAGTTCGGATCGGTGGCCCGGGTAAAATCCATGTTCGTCGGCGTATTGAAGCCGAAGGCGCGGGTCTCCAGCATCTCCTGTCCCTGAAAAATCATCGGGATTCCAGGCGAAGTCAGCATGATTGCCGCTGCCAGTGTGGAACGCTTCTTGGCGAAAATGCTCTCGTTGTTATTCACATCGATCATCGCCGGCAGCCGGTTCTGCCCCGGAGGATGACCTACCTGGTCGTGATCTTCCGTATAAATAACGCGGGCGAAAACATCGCTGGCCATTTTATTTTGGATCGCACCCTTCACGGCGCCCATATCGCGATCCGAATCGTTCACCTGAGTCACCACGCCACGCATGGTGTTCACCATCGTGTCGTCCCATTGGCTGTTAAATTCCAGGCCTGCCGCGCCGGATTGGAGTGTCACGTCGCCTGAACTCTGCAGATCCTCGGCGATGGTAATCTTGCCCGGGTCGGTACTGCGATAGGAGGAGTTGATCTGTTGCAGAAGCTCGGCGCCCTCGGCGTTGGCGGTGCGTGCAGGCCCAAACGTGCGGATGTCAATTGTGTCGTCGAATCGCAGTCCATCGACACCATAGCCGCGCAGCAGCAATAAAGCGTTGTCGTTGATGTACTGCCGGACCTGAGGCCGGCCATAATCCGGACGCGGGCCAAACCCGGTGTTGGCGCGATCGCCGCCATACAGATAGATTCCACCAGGTATCTGCGGCGCGATAAAACCGTCGAACTGGTTCAGCAGATTATTGCCCACCAGATGGTTATAAACAACATCTACAATTACCGCGATCCCCCGCTGGTGGCATTGACTGACAAATTGCTTGAAATCTTGGGGAGTTCCGTATTTCGATTTGACCGCGAAAAGTTGCACGGGATCGTAACCCCAATCGTGGTCCGCGGGTGTGTGATCGGCAAAAAGGGGATTCTGAGTGATCGGCATCACTTCCACGGCGTTGACTCCGAGATTCTTCAGATAGTCCAATTGCTGCATTGCGCCGTTGAACGTGGTGGCAAATGTACCGATGTGCAACTCATAAATAACCATGGTATTGAAAGTGGGCTCGGTAAACGCCGGCATGTTGAAGTTAGCGTCGACGATTACGGACCTGGGCTTATCGTCATTGCCAGTCAAGCCGAAGCCGTTCGGCAGGTCAAATCCAGTGAGTTGCTGCGCCCGTGGATCGTTGAATTCGCGCGTCACGCCCCCGATCCCAATTACATACCGGTATTGGTCTCCTGCTTTCGTGCCGGGCGCCGTACCTGTCCACGTGGTATCCGCTGGATCGGTATGACCCGGCTCCTGAGTGAGCGGCGTCACTGTCCCTTCATTGATACTGACGCCAACTGTGTCGACGAATGGAGCCCAGACGCGAAATGTGGTCGTCCCGTCGGCATGCAGCGTCGCGCCGAGCGGGTCTGTCGCAGCCGCGAACGCGGTTGCAATCAGGAAGACTGCAACGGCGATGGACAGGCACTTTGCCCGTAGCATCGCCGTCACTTTTTCCTTGCGAATTCGAGAATGCGGCATAGCTAATTTGAGCTCCATGGATTGCTCCCCATTTGCAAGACTCGCGAATGTTCTGCTACGGATATAAGTGAGCGGCTATGCGGGCGGCGTTTCAATCCAGAAGAGAATTTTACCAATCTGGTCCAGCGGCCTCGGTTCGCGATTAAGCACATATCCGTGGATGAAAATCAGCGGTCTAGCCATCGGATTAGTCTATCTCATATCCGCTGATTTTGCTCAATAATGATATCCGAAGCCGTGAACAGCAAGGGAGTGTCCATGGCCCTGCTGAAGAATTTCGACCGCAACCGAGCCGTGACCGGCAGGGAGCGGTCGCTCCAATCAGACATGATCTTCGAGGAGTGCCCATGGCCCTGCGGGCCACCAATGTCAATGAAGAATTTCGACCGCAACCGAGCCGTGACCGGCAGGGAGCGGTCGCTCTAATCAGACATGATCTCGAGGAGTGCCCATGGCCCTGCGGGCCACCAATGTCAATGAAGAATTTCGACCGCAACCGAGCCGTGACCGGCAGGGAGCGGTCGCCCCAATCATACATGATCTTCAGGGGAACGGCTTTAATTCGGGTACGATTCATTCGCCCGCACCACCCGAATATAGTGATCCGTGAAAGTCCGGTGCGATCCCGGAAGTTCCGTCTTCGGCATGTGGCATCCCGCGCAATCGGACTGCGAAACCGGACACGATTTCGCGGCACGCGAGACAATTCCGATCGTAAGACTTCGCATCCCGCACCAATTCGCGATGCGGATCGTGACAGCCCATGCAACTGATGCGGCTATCGACTCCATCGAAGCATTTGCTTTTCTCGAGACGATACGGCTGGAACTGCACATTGATCTTTCCGGTCACACTGCTTTGCATCACGTCCGCGAAACTGCGATGACACTGTCCGCAGAAAGTGGAAACGTCCTCCGCTTCCATGCGGCCCAGCTTCTTTGGCATGAAGTCCGTCTTGCCCCGCGAGATCGTTTGTGCGTGCAAACTCGCCGACGCCTGGCAATGCTCACACTGAACGCCAGGAGTAAGAGTATCGAACTGGATACGGCCGCCCAACACGGCCCCAGTCGCATGGCAGTTGAAACACGCCCGCGCCTCAACGTCGGAGATCGGACGGCCCATCGCTTCGACAATATCCCTGCGGGTGGGATTTCTGATCGCCCATAGTTATGTCGAGCCCATTGATGCCGGGATAAGAGCTGACACGGCTCTCATAAAGCTGGCCTTCGTGCTCCAGCACGTAAGTCTGCCATTGAATTCCAAACGTCCAGTGGATCGGTACCGAAAGAGTACTCGATCCATCGGTAACAATATAGACATCCTTGCCGTCCACGTGCTCGATCGTATACGTGTACGCGTCGTCGCGAAAGCTCACCCGTCCCTGAGTCTCGATCTTCTCATTGGATCCCGGCAGCAACAGCGCGTACGCCATCGAAGTGTCCGGCTGCGAGTGGGCCTCTTTCGGGTGGCATGAAGCGCAAGCGAGGTCGCCGCCCACGAGAGGTGGGCTCAAAATGAAGACCACGGTTTAGAAAAAAGTCGACGCCGAAACCGCGTTCAAAAATATTTTCAACTTTTTTACTGCCGCACATCTTGAACCGCGTCTGCTACTTACGGACGTGGCGCAGTCGATCGGGTTTCATTGTGAGTGATGGTCTTGGTATACATTCGGACAGAAAAGGAGCGGCGAAGCACGCCGGCGTCCGGAGGGGCAATGCGAGATCGGCATAGCGGTAAACTTGGTTCTAATGACTCGGCCCAGTACCCCGCGAAAGGAGAGTAGAGGATTCCGCGAACTCTGGGCTGAGCAGTGGTTCAAGTTCGTCTCATTTCTAGTCCCCTTTCTGTTTGACGTGGCAATCGGAAGTTTGATTTTTGTCGCCCTGCTGTGGTTCCATTGGCTGTTCAAACTCGGTGCTTTAGTCGGACTCAGAGCGGACTACATTGACGGGTTCGAGAAAGTTCATTATTGGATGAACTATGCTCTGTTCTGCGCGATGGCGTTCGACTTTTTAGCGCGCGTGTTGGTTAAGGTATTCCGTGGAGATTGATTTTATGAAAGAACGGTTAGATCGATTGCTTCGCGAGGATACGCAGGTCCGTTGGCGTATCTTATGCATCTCTGGATTGGTTATCTTCGCGTGGGGATTGATCGGTCAAATCTTTACAGACGCAACTCTCTTGGATCTACAGATAGGCGCGACCCTTGCGGGCGTCGTCGCATTTGGCACACAATTAATGGTATACGGCCTGGGGCTTTCGTTCTATCGGTCAAGGATTGGAATACCGGCGTTTCCTTTGCTTAGGTCCAGTGGCGCTATTGCGGGCGCCGCTGGCTTCGCCATCCTTGCCCAGGTTTTCTTACCCAGGCTTGAGGCTGCAGTGGCGACGCGCCGCCTCAAAACGGCCTTGTCACTCTCTGATCCGCAAGCGAAGGTTGCGGCCGTGAGCCGTATCTTTAAGAGCGCGGAAAGATCACAAATAGAGTTGAGTGAACTTCCTCTTGAGCGAGCTTTAAAGGAGACCAAACAGGAAAAGACAGACATTGCCTGGAAGGCGCACGTCGCGTTCCTGGAATATGTCGTCAATGCACGGACTGACGAGCCCCGAAGGCCGAGCGCCGCCACAACGTGGCTGGATGCACAACCCTCTGCCATCGAGAACATCTGCGGACCCGACAACTACACCTACGGCGCTGACGCGCAGCTTAGAGCGCGACACGGAGAATGGATTTCTTCAAGTGACAGGGTCCGCTGGCCTGATACGATTCACGATTGTCGGCTCGTTCTAGACGGAACAACTCTCACAAATGTGTATATCTGGGCCGTGCTAGTGAGCTACAGCGGTGGCCCATTACATCTTCATAATGTGCGTTTTGGCCAAGCTGGATTTGATTTGCCAGACGAGAACAATGCAAATGTTCGCAAGTTTGTCGACGCGTTGCTGTCGGCGGATCGAAATGTTGTCAGCATTGACCTACCTTAGAGCATCCAGGCTCGACTGTAGCAGTAAGTAAATCACACGAAGTTACGTCGCGTTGCGATTTCGCCGTACGAAAAACCTCAAAACAAGCTTCGCATCGCCACTGCGGAGGCAGACCCATGATTTCAGCTTCCGCAAGGGCCTTCTGAGACTACCAAGTCATTTTTAATCTACAACATAACTCGGTGTACCCACTCCCTCGACACTTCATCTATTCC
>JBEKUT010000097.1:0-18622 GCA_049514735.1 Bryobacteraceae bacterium | reverse complement strand
TCGATTCCCGAATGCAGTTCGGCTGGAATATCAAAAGCTGTACACCACGCGCCTGCGTGAGGACCCACCATCTTGGAGAGCGACTGTGCAAGAGTGAGATCTTCGGCACCGTTTATAAGAAACCATCCTTGCTGGTTTGCCAGCCGCACATTGAACGAAGGCGGCGGCGACGCGCAAACGCATCCTCTCTTACTCAACTCGCTTCGGAAGCAGCCTGTCGCCGCGAGCATGTCCTCCGTGTTGCGTCGCATCTGCGTGGCCTCGCTGTGCACAATATCCCGTTCGGTTAGGGAATTGTCAGGATTGAGGCTTACGCGACGACTGATGATTTCCCCCCGACTCTCGCGCTCCGCGACCTTCGCCCGATTCACGATCCTGCGTGAAGCCTGATTTATCACCTGTGAATCCAAGGCCCAAACCCGAGCCAAATCTCCCCTGCTGTTGCACGGCCGGACTGCAAAATAGAGAGCGATGTAAGGCGACAGAGTAAAGTCCAGGAGCCTAGTCGGCACTCCGTGATGCTGCATGAGAGCGAGCCAGGTAAGTTCGCTTTCCGTCGCCAAGGGACGATCAAGATACACGCTTGCCCGACACTTGAACTCCTCAGCCACTTTTCTCTCGAGAGCAGGCCATCCAAGGCGCGAATCTTTAGCCGAGCGCTCGACCGATGGCTCAAGTCCAAAGGAAGAGTTGCTCACGCCCCTGAAGATCCAGGCAGTCTCGTCCAAGTCCCCATCCATATCGAATCCGAGTTTCGGAGGTGGTAGTCTGTCAAACTCGTCGACAATCTCCGACCAGCTCGAGAGCGTTACGGCATTTGGATGAATGAGTCGTTCGTCGTCTCCATTAAGCATTGCCGTTGGCGCAAAGATGACCACAACCATCGTAGCCTGTCAAACGTGGCTAGATAGCCAGTGAGCGCTCGACTCGATCAACAGACGCCGCTTCCGACGGCGTGAATTTAGATAAGGCCGTGCGCTGGCCGTTGCGGCTCATGCGCGGTGTCAACAGTGGAGGAGTCCTCCTGCCCCGAGGATCTGAGGACGCGTCTCCGCTCCTGTTATCGGCTTCTGCCAGTTACGGAACCGGTGCGATGGCGAGCCCAAGAAAACTCGTGAGGTGTCGACAATTCTCATGGATGAGGTCCAAGCGCTTATGCTTGGAACATGTGTCGAACGTTGAAACTTCGGGCAGTCCCGATCAGTCTGTGTTGTCTCGCCTTCTTCTCTGACGCCGCCCCCCGCACAACCCGCGCCGTGTTCCTCGTCACCATCGACGGCCTGCGCTGGCAGGAAGTCTTCAACGGCATCGATCCCATCCTCATGAAGGAGAAGTCAGCAGGCATGCAAGAGCAGGGTGCCGCAGCTCTACGAGACCAACTTTACAAAGACACGCCGCAAGCCCGCCGCCAAGCTCTATTGCCCTTCTTCTGGACCGATCTGGCCCCGCAAGGCGTGGTCCTCGGCAACCTCGGCAAGGCGAGCTCCATGCGCGTCACCAACGCCTTCCGCGTCTCCTATCCCGGCTATTCCGAGATCCTCACCGGCCGCTCCCAAGACGATAAAATCAAAAGCAACGATGCGATTCAAAATCCCACCACCACCATCCTCGAATTCCTGCGCACCCGTCTAAACCTGCCGCGATCTCAAGTGGCGCTGTTCGCGTCCTGGGACACTTTTCACTCCATCGGCGAACACACACCAGGATCGATCACCATCGACGCCGGCTATCAACCGGCCGCAGACGATGCCTCGCCACGCGCACGCGAATTGGCCGCCATGCAGTTCGACGCCAGAACGCCCTGGGACGAAGCGCGGCACGATTACGTCACCTTCGAACTGGCGCTCGATTACGTCAAGCGAGTGCATCCCCGCGTGATGCACATCGCTTTCGACGAGACGGACGACTGGGCGCACATGCGCCGTTACGACCGCGTGCTCGAATCCATTCAGTTCGTCGACCGCTCGCTGCGCACTCTCTGGACCACGCTGCAATCGATTCCCGAATACCGCGATCAAACAACCCTAATCGTGACGTGCGACCACGGGCGCGGATCGACGCTCCAAGATTTCAGCGATCACGGGCCCAAGGTTCACGGGGCGGAGCAGGTCTGGGCTCTCATCGCGGGGCCGGACACCCCCGCGAAAGGCGAATTGTCGCAGACGGAAGATTATTATCAACGCGACCTTGCGCCCACGATTCTGGAGATTATGGGCGTGCCTCCCGCGTCTTACGATGGAGCGCTGGGTCGAGTGATCGATCCGGCCGTGAAATAAAAATGGCAAGCGAGCGTGAATTGGATTTGATCCGCGCCGCGGCGGATGGCGATCTCGAAGGAACGCGCATCCTCGTCGGCCGGGGCGCGAAGGTCAACGCGCGGCACAAGAACGGGATGACGCCACTGCTTGCGGCCGCGCTCTACGGCAAGACCGACGTGATGCAATTCCTGCTGGTGCAGGGCGCCGATATCAAGGCCCGCTATCGCAACGACGCAACGGTGTTGATCCTGGCCGCTACACAAGGCCAGGCGGCATCGGTTCGCCTGCTGCTATCGAAAGGCGCAAATCCCAACGAGCGCTCCCGCGGCGGTTCCACTGCCTTGCTCGCAGCAGCCATTGGAGGCCACACGGAGATCATCGAGACGCTTCTCGCGAAAGGCGCGGACCCCAACGCCGCCGACGAGAACGGTAGCACGCCATTGATCGGCGCGGCGGCGAACGGCCATCTGGAGGCGGTCTGCGCGCTTATCGATAGCGGCGCGGACGTTCACGCCCGCACCCGTCAGGGAGTGACGGCGCTGGTCTCGGCGCTGGGAACATCCGCGATCGCCTGGAAGCTGCTGGAGCATGGAGCAGACCCCAATACGATCGACGAAAAGGGACGCCCTGCTCTGGTGCTGGCCGCAGCCGAGGGCTCGCTCGATGTAGTGCGGATGCTGCTCGACCGGGGCGCGCACATGGAGGCGGCCGATAGCGTGGGAAGCACGGCTTTGATCGCGGCATGCCTCTACGGTCACGCGGCAGTCGCTCAAGCGCTGCTCGACGGGGGCGCGGACGCGAACAAGCGCGCGGAGAATGGGACCACGCCACTAATCGCCGCGATCGTGCGCGGTCACCGTGAGGTTGCAAGCCTCTTGCTAAACGGCGGCGTGGACGTGAATTGCGCCACTTCGGCCGGCGTTACGCCATTGATGATCGCGGCCAACAATGCCCCCGAAGCTGTCCCGCTGTTGCTGGAACACGGCGCCGACGTGCAGGCGCGCGATGAAAATGGCACGGACGCGTTGTATGTCGCGGTGCTCAAAGGCGACGCCGGGCTGGTGGCGGCGCTCCTCCAAAAGGGAGCCGATCCGATGCGCCCGTCGCACAACGGTATGACGGCTGCCCAGGTAGCCGAAGCCGCCGGGCATACCGCCTTGGCGAGCATCCTGAACGGGGCCGCGCCGCCAAACTAACCCATGTCTGACGAATAGGTTACAGTTCGCCCACACCAGGCAGAGAATTGTTAAGAAATGTTTAGACCGCTAACTTTGGCCGCCCAGATTCGTCTTTACTTGCATGAACGGACGGAAACTCAAATTCGGCGTAATCTTCCTGCTGGCCGCGGTATTGCTGACGGGAATGGAGCGCACACGCGTTCCAAAATCGGTTTTCTCGTTCGTGAAATCGTATGAAACCGTGAAGCACACCAATGCGTCGCTGAGCGTTTGGGAGACGCTGATGTACAGCTTCGCGCTCACCAAACAACACTCCTTAGAGTGCAAGGCGCTCTAAAATCAGCCAGGCCGCAATCGCAATCCAAAATACGGCGCTAATAATCGCGCCCGTCCGGAACCATGTCGATTCATAACGCAGGATGAGCTGATGGGTTCCGGCCGGAACCACTACCCCAGACAGTGCGAGATCCACGGGAATGATGGGCAGAGCGCGCCCATCCACGCAAGCGAGCCAACCGGGAAAATAGGGCACGGCGATGCGCAGCAAAGCGGCGCCTGGAGCCTGATAATCGATCCGATATTCGCTTTCGGTATAGCCGCTAATGCGGGCAGTTACGGGGCCGATGGGAACCGGCGAACCTTCGACGATGGCATTCGCCGCCGGGTCCAGCGATGCCAGCTGCGCGGCCGCTTCCTCGCGCGAATTCACCATGATCGCAGCACGCGGAGCGGAGACACGCGGTAGCGCCGTAGGATTCGGATCGAAGAGGCCCGTCGACTTATCGAGCTTGGCCGTCACCGCGAGCGTGTCAAGTAATCGCGGATTTTTCTCTGCGATATTCAAATACTTGGAATAACGCGCCAGCTCCAGCGGATTGTATCCATACGTGACCTCCAGGCGTTGATCGAGCATGGAGTTCAGCGGACCGAAGCTTTGCGAATCCGACGGCGCCCACAGGCGGCGCAGCCCGCCGTTAGCAGTGGAACTCGTCACGGATTGAAACCGCTCGGCGAGCGATCCATACATGTCCTCAAAACTCGCGCGCGCATAAGCGAGATGGTTGTTCGCCATGTTCCAATACCACAGATCGCCCGCGAAAAAAGCCAGCAGCGCAATCGGCAGCCAGCGATAACGAAAGCGTTGTCTCAGCCACTCGACACCGCAGGCGGCGAGAAGCGCCAGGGCCAGCGCCGCGACGAACCAGGCATGGACCGGAGCGCGGATACTGCGGAATCCCGGGAGCCGCGCGACCAGGAGATAGAGTCCCGCGGCCGGCCCCAACGCATACCAGAGAGCGCACACGGCCGGGGCGAGAATCGCGATGCGCAGCTTGCCGTAGAATGCTCCGAGCGCGGCCAGCGGGAGCAGCAGCACGCCTTGATAAAAATAAAATTGAGTGATATCCGGCGGGCCGGTATAGTTGTCGACGCCCGGCGCATTATAGTGATCCGGATCGGCCAGCGTAACGAGAGCCCCTGGTAAAAGGACGCCGTTAGTTTCATTGCTGAAATTGGACTGCGCACGGATCGATTGGCTCGTGAGTTCCAGACCCGGCAAGGTCTGGATGGCAGTCAGCCCCAGCGCAATCACCGCAGTCGCGAAGAGAACCACAGCCACGCGCCACCATACGATACGCGTCGCGAAAGCATACGCAATCAGGAACAACGCGTAAGCGCTCAGCGCGTAGAGAGCGGATTGAAAATGTCCGGCGAGAATCGTCACGCCCGCAATGGCGGCCGCCACGGGAAGCCAGCGCCAGCGGCGCAACGCAAAGACACCGCCCAGGATGAGCCACGGGAGGAGCGCAGCCGTCTGGAACATGCCAACGTGCGAGCTATGCGCCGCGAAGAAACCCGAGAAAGCATACAGGACGCCTGCAAACAGTGCGGCGACGGTATCGCGAGTGAATTCGCGCGCCAGGAAAAAGCCTCCCGCGAGAGCGAGGAAGCAGTGCAGCGCCAGCTCCCATTCGATAGCGCGCGGCGTGATGCCGATCGGAAAAAACGGCCAGTTGAGCGGATACCAAGCGCCCACCTGCGTATCGGCCAGAAACGGCATTCCCGAATAAGGGTACGGCGTCCAATGGGGCAATTGGCCGGCGCGAATGTGGTCGGCGAAATACTTCTGGACGCTGAGGTGATAATCGGCCGCGTCCCATTGCACCGTGGCATTGTGTTCAAACAATGGAGCAGCGTAAAACAGAATCGCGGCGATTGCAAAAAATCCCCAGACGGCGCGCCCGGAAGTGAGGCTGCGCAGCCAATCGACTTCGGATTTAACAGGCGCAGCAGGTTTCGTCGGACGGCGGCCAGCTTTAGGCATTTGAAAACGCCTATTCTATCGTCCCGCCCGCCGTCCATTCCGACCCGCTCCATTCCGAACGTCCGTAACCGAGCCGTGACCGGCAGGGAGTGCCCATGGGCCTGCGGCCCACCAAAGGTGATGAAGAATTTCGACCCGTAACCGAGCCGTGACCGGCAGGGAGCGGTTGGCCCATTTAGACATGTTCTTCAACGGAGTGTCCATGGCCCTGCGGGCCACCAAAGGTGATGAAGAATGTCGACCGTAACCGAGCCGTGACCGGCAGGGAGCGGTCGCCCCAATCATACATGTTCTTCAGGGGAGCGGTCTTTTCCGGTTACGCTTCCCGAAAATACATGTATGGCGGTAACGACAAATCCTGCGATCGCCGCGAACCGGCTGTAGTGGAAACTCAATTCACAATCGACCAGCCAGGAACGCTCCCAAACTGCAGCCAGTTCCAACCCTGATAGGTGGACCCGTTCATCCCGCCGTAATAGTTGACGGTGACTTGCCGCGTGGTATCGCTCTGCCACACCAGATCGGGCGTTCCGTTCTTATCGAAATCCAAAGCGGCCTTCACGGACCAGCCTGCAACGCCAGTTTTATTCAGCCACGCCCACGACATGTACGTCGCTCCGCCCGTGCCGCCGTAGTAATGCACCGTGACCTGACGCGTCGTGTCGTTCTGCCATACCAGGTCGGGCGTTCCGTTCCCATCGAAATCCGCGACAGCCTTCACGGACCAGCCCAGCACGCCCGGATCGAGCACCGCCGAACCGATGTTTACCGATCCGCCAGTCCCGCCGTAGTAATCGACCAGAACTTCGCGCGTCGTGTCGTTCTGCCAGACCAGATCGGGGACACCGTCCTGGTTGAAATCGGCCGCCGCGACAATGTGCCAACCCGCCAGACCAAATTGATTCAGCCAATTCCATCCCTGGTCCGTCGCGCCGCCCGCACCACCGTAGTAATGCACCGTTACCTGACGCGTTGTGTCGTTCTGCCAGACCAGATCGGGAATACCGTCGCCATTGAAATCCGCCACTGCGACTACATGCCATCCGGCCGCGCCCGTTTGATTGAGCCAGTTCCAACCGATAACACTAGCGCCGCCCGCGCCACCATAATAGTGAACCGAGACCTGTCCGGTGGAATCGTCCGACCACACTAAGTCGGGAACGCCGTTGCCATCGAAATCGTCAATAACCGCGATAAAGAGCACCGCTGGATTGCCGGCAGACACCGTAGACGCGCCGCCTCCGGATACGCTGACCTGATTCAGGATTTGTGTCGGAGCCGTCACGGAAATATTCGCTGTCACGGTAATCGGAGGATAGCTGGCGCCCGCGGCCAGCGCATCGGACCGCGTGCAGACTAAAGTATTAGGACAAGTCCAGCCAGTACCCGCCAGCGATACGATCGCCAATCCGTTTGGCGCTGTTTCCGTGATGATCACAAGACCGCTCGTTGGACCGGCCCCGGTGGCATTCGACACCGTCACCTGATAGGTCACGTTCTGTTGACCTTTCGCGAATGTGCCGTTGTGTGTCAGCGAGACGCTTAGAATGGCGGGATTACCCGTCACAGTAGTGGTGTCCGTAGTAGTCACATTGGACGAACCGCCGCCGGAAACGCTCACCGAGTTGACCTGCGAAGAAGTAGCGCTGGTGGACACATTCACGGTAACCGTAATAACCGGGTAAGACTCTCCACCTGCGAGCGCGTCGCCGCGCGTGCAACTGTTCGCGACGCAGGTCCAGCCGGCGCCCGCCATGGACACGAGAGTGAGACCGGACGGAATTGTATCCGTGACTGTAACTAATCCGCTGGTAGGACCGGCGCCAATCTGATTCGACACTGTTACCGTATAAGTCGCGCCGTTTTGCCCTTGGATGAAGTTACCGGTGTGAGTTACGGAAACATTCAGATATGAACTGGCAGCGATCGTACTTGGGACGTATTGCTCGAGATAGGTTCCCCAATTGGCAAGTTCTGTCCGTGGTGTGCCGGGAATGTACTCGGTGCCCATCCAGATGGAGCCATCGTCGGCGGAGACCGCGGCGCCGTAGTCGCCCCAGCGGGCGTAAGAACCGCCGCCCTCTTGGGAATAACCACTGAACCCGTCCTCCGGTGCAGTTCCGGCAGCCGCCAGTTGAATGCTCGTGCCTGTCGCAAATGTATCGATCGAAACGTAAGCGGCGCTAGGATAATAATCCGGTCCGACCAGCGTAAACACGATAGCGCCCTCGCCTTGCGCATTTACTCCGATGGCGGGCCGCAGCAGATTATTATTCTTTACCATCAGATAACCCTGGCGCAGCACTGGAGCCGCCAAAGTCCCTCCGCGAAATGTCGGAGAGAGAATCACATAGGCCCCTCCGACAAGCCTGGTCCCGTTCTCGTCCGTGACCTGGGTCTGAACTGTTCCATATAATCTGCCGCCAACATAAGACAATGAGAGTATGCGTGTGTCTCCGCCGTCCAGGGTCTCGAGATTGGCTGGGGGAACAAAACTGGAAGCGAGTGGAGTTGGGCCCGGCTTTTGCTTCGCAGGATTGGGATAAACGTAAGTCAACGTGGGCACAACCACTTCAGTCATCGTAAGACTTGGAGTGCTTGTAGCCAGAGAACTGGTATTGCTCAAAGCATAGATCGCCATCGCGCTATTGTTGGAGAAAGACGACTGTCCGCTTAGAAAGAATTCGACCCCGCCGTTGGCCTGGTAGTAAGTCCCTCCGGGCGGCGTGGTGGCCGGCTGAATCGCAAACTCGTAGCCGCTGGTGTCTGGAATCACAAGCTTGTAGGTCGTCGGAGTAAGCGAGCCGGCAGCCAGGGACGCCTTCGAGATCGCGATCACGGTCGCGTCGACGAACTTTGGCGTCACATCGTACTCGTTCGCGGAAATATAGATACCGTTCTGGTCCGACCCAATCTGTGGATAATCGGAGATGCAGGGACAATCCCCATAAGGATCGCTGGCATCGGTGGTATCGATGGAGTAAATGTTGTAATTCCCCGTTGGATCGCTGGTTTGACTTACCGCGATATAAATATTCGATTGCGGCAGGTTCGAACCGCCGCTGGTTTCTGCCTGAACGCGCTGCAATAGAAACCACCGCTGAATATCCGGATCGTAGAACGCTCGCACGTCCGTAGGATTTACTCCCACAACCCCTGTAGTGCGATTAATCGCCGGGGCTACGCCAAAGAGCTGATTGGTTGAGATCACAACTGGCAACAGGGGCGAGCCGGACGTCGAGTATATCTGAAACGCGTTGTTCACGCCCTCCACGACATAGCCATTCGCTACAGCCAGCCCTTGCGATGGCGGCTCGATACTGTACTGATTCCCGCCGTTAGCGTTGCGCATGTCAGAGTGCGTCATCCCTGGAAAACCGAAACTAGTCGCCGTGGCCACAGGCAAACTTTGCATGGGTGGCTGCGGCGTCGTGGTAACTTGAGGCTGCAGCGGGGGCGGAGGGAATTGTCTGGAAGCGTTAAGATTTACTTCCGACCCCAGCAGCCCGACGGTTTGAAGCTGTGCAGCATTGGAAACCTGCAATGCGTTCACCACGTTGGTGAGCGTCAGTTGACCCGTTACATTGGTCCCAGTATAGTAAGACTGCTTCTGTGCGAGAGCGCAAGGCGTGGCGGCAATGCCGATTCCGATGAGGATAAGAAGGAACGCTGAACTTCTTTCCTTATAAACGGCGTTCATAAGTATCTATAAACTGACAGACGTACCCTTGTAGCTCAACAGAACGAAAGTCATGAACTATTTGCTAAAGAAAAATACCTCGGTACTACCGGTACTTGTTCCCAAAGAACCATGAGCGGCATACTCGACATCCCCGCGCCCGCGGCCGGCCGGCGAATTCCCTATGGGCCGGAAGCGCTTCATTTTGGGGATTTGCGATTGCCTGCCGGCGCCGGACCTCACCCACTTCTGATATTCATCCATGGCGGATTTTGGCGTGCCCGCCGCAATCTGGAGTACGCCGGCCATCTGTGCGCCACTCTAGCGGAACGCGGCGTCGCGTCATGGAATATCGAGTACCGGCGCGTGGGAGATAGCGGCGGCGGATTTCCTGGAACGCTCGATGACGTCCTGATGGCTGGCCGGTTTGTCGAAGAACTCGCCCAATCCCATCCCTTCGACCTGACTCGCGTAACCGTGGCGGGTCATTCGGCCGGCGGACAATTGGCCTTGTGGCTGGCCGCGCAGGAATGTCTGCCGCTGCGACGCGCCATCAGTCTCGCCGGCGTCACGGATTTGCGCCGTGGATCAGAACTCCACTTAGGCGACGGCGCCATTGACGACTTCATGGGAGGATCTCCCGCTCAAGTGGGCGCAGCCTATCGCGCGGCATCTCCCATCGATCTCCTCCCCATCCGCACGCCCCAGCTCATGATTCACGGGACCCTCGACGACGTCGTGCCGGTCGAGCTGAGCGACCGTTTTGCCGCCGCCTCTCAGAACTGCGAATTCTTGCGTCTCGAAGGCGCGGATCACTTTGACATTGTCGACCCACGCTCGCGATTTTGGCCGGCTGTTATCGAGGAGCTCGCAAGATAACGGTATACTGCTACCTATGCGAAAAGTCTGGATGATGGCAGCGGCCGCGCTCGCCTGCTCTCTGACAGGAAATTCCAAGACGCCTATGCTGAAAGATCATTACGCGGAAGTGAACGGCATCCGCCTGCACTACGTGACTGCGGGCAAAGGCCCCCTCATTATCTTCCTGCACGGTTTTCCCGAGTTCTGGTACGAGTGGAAGAACCAGCTCGAGGATTTCGGCAAGGATCATCTCGCCGTCGCTCCCGACATGCGCGGGTACAATCTTTCCGCCAAACCGTCCGAAGTGGATCAGTACCAGATGAAGTACATGGTCGAAGATGTCCGCGCCTTGGCGGATCATTTGGGACACAAGAAATTTATTCTGGTCGGCCACGATTGGGGTGGCGTGGTGGCCTGGGCTTTCGCCATGGCGCATCCCGAATACCTTGAGAAACTCGTGATCGTGAACGCTCCCCATCCCGGCGTGTTCATGCGCGAGCTGCGCGACAATCCCGAGCAGCAGAAAGCCAGCCAATACATGCTGATGTTTCGCAGCGACAAGGCGGAATCGTATCTAGCGGCAAACGATTACGCTACTCTCGTCAATATTGTCCTGGGACCCGGCTTAAAATCCGGCATCTTCACCGAAGCGGACAAGAAGGCTTATATCGGGGCGTGGTCGCAGCCCGGGGCTCTCACCGGTGGACTCAACTACTACCGCGCGGCGCGCGTTGGTCCACCCACTGTTCCGCCCACTCCCGGCGCCGCCGACACCGCCAGCGGTAATCTTGCCATGGATCAATCGCAGCTTACCGTTAAGGTTCCGACGCTCGTGATTTGGGGCGAAAAAGACACTGCACTGCTGACCGGCAATCTCGAAGGACTCGACCAGTACGTGCCCAATCTGACCATTAAACGAATCCCCGACGGGACGCACTGGGTGATTCATGAAAAACCCGCGGAAGTAGACGGCTACATCCGCGAGTTTATCGCCAGTCCGGTATCCAGCAGATAGCTACTCTCCCGGCGCTCGCCGCGGCATCAGGGTGATCAGCGAGATGGCCGATTTTGTAGGATCGGCCATACTCGTCGCCGTGATTGTGATTAGTTGTGGCGCCGTGACGATCGCAGGAGCCGTGTAGACACCATTCAAGAGCGTTCCAACGTTGGCGGGTGAGATATTCCAAGTTACGCCAGTGTTGTAAGTGCCAGTTACGTTCACCGTCAGGACCTGAACTTTGTTAGCTGTTAAGGAGACAATCGCCGGAGTCATTGTGACTGCGACCACCGGCACGAGATTGACCGTCGCCGACGCGGATTTGGTCGGATCGGCCACGCTGGTGGCAGTAACAACAACTGTCTGCGGTGCATTGACGATTGCCGGCGCGAAGTAAGTGCCATTCAAAAACTGCCCGACATTGCTCGGCGAAACGCTCCAGGTTACAGCGGTATTAGTCGAGCCCATCACCTGCGTGCTGAACGCCTCCGGTTGACCTGCACCCAGGTTCACTGTCGGCGGATTAATCGAAACGCCGACCACGGGAAGCAGATTAACCGTCGCCGACGCAAACTTCGTTGGATCGGCCAGACTAGTCGCCGTAATCGTGATCGTCTGAGCTGAATTAATCGTCGAAGGCGCAGTGTAAGTCCCATTCACAAACGTCCCGACACCGCTAGGCGACAATGTCCAGTTGACCGCCGTATTGCTCGACCCAGTCACCGTCGCAGCGAACACCTGCTGCTGGCCAACCCCCAGATTGACGACCGGCGGAGTAACGGACACCCCAACTACGGGAACCAGATTAACGGTCGCTGAAGCAAACTTAGTCGGATCGGCCAGACTAGTCGCCGTAATTGTGATCGTCTGAGCCGAGTTAATCGTCGACGGCGCAGTGTAGGTACCGTTCACAAGCGTCCCGACACCGCTAGGCGAAACAGTCCAAGTGACGCCAGAATTAGTCGACCCAGTCACCGTCGCAGCGAACACCTGCTGCTGGCCCACACCCAGATTCACGACCGGCGGAGTAACGGACACCCCAACTACGGGAACCAGGTTGACGGTCGCCGACGCAGACTTAGTCGGATCGGCCAGACTAGTCGCCGTAATTGTGATCGTCTGAGCCGTATTAATCGTCGAAGGCGCAGTGTACATCCCGTTCGATAGCAAACCCACGTTCGGACTCAGCGTCCAGTTAACGCCCGAGGTGCTGCTCGCCACCACATTGACGTTGAACTGCTGCGATTGTCCGGCCCCCAGACTTACAAGATTGGGGGCAATGGAAATAGACACGCTCGGCGTCAGGGTAATCGTTGCTGTTGCGGATTTCGTCGGATCTGCCTGGCTGGTGGCGGTCACAGTCACGGTCTGAGCCGTCGAAATAATTGACGGCGCAAAATAGATTCCGCCCGACAGAGAGCCGATATTGCTAGGGCTGACGCTCCATGTCACATTCGAATTCGTGCTACCAGTTACCGCAACGTTGAAGCCTTGCGATTGGCTCGCGGCAAGGCTCACAGTCAAAGGACTAATCGATACTCCCACAACCGGCACAAGATTAATGGTTGCGGATGCCGACTTAGTCGGATCGGCCTGGCTGGCCGCGGTGACCGTGAGCGTCTGGGCGGCACTGATCGCGGTTGGCGCAGTGTAAGAGCCGTTGACGAACGTCCCCACACCGGGCGGACTGATGCTCCACGTGACTCCAGTGTTCGTGGAACCGCTCACGCTTGCGCTGAAGACCTGTGCCTGGCCGGATGTCAGACTTACGGCCGTGGGCGTAACCGAAACCCCAACAAGCGGCACTAAGTTGACCGCCGCTTTGGCGGATTTGGTCGGATCGGCCACACTGATCGCCGTGATTGTAATAGACTGCGGTGAGTTGATTGTGGAAGGCGCGGTATAAATGCCATTTGCAAACAACCCAATGCCCGCCGGGGTTACTGTCCACGTCACATTAGTGTTCCCGGACCCGGTTACCCCCGGTGTGAAGGTCTGCGATTGGCTGGCGCCGAGATTGACGCTCGATGGTCCAAGCGAAACGGCTACCGGCGTCAGGTTCACCGAGGCGCTGGCCGATTTCGTGGTATCAGCGGCGCTGGTCGCCGTGATGGTTACTGTCTGCGCGGAGAGGATCGTCGCCGGAGCGGTATAGACTCCGTTGTTCAGTGTGCCAACGTTAGGGCTGAGACTCCATGTTATAGCGGTATTCGGCGACCCGGTTACGGTGGGTGTAAATGTTTGAATCTGCCCGCCCGTCAAGCTTGCGCTTCCGGGTGAGAGGGTCACAGCGACGCCGGCGCCCGGCATCACAATGATGCCAGTGCTCGACGACACCGCGGAATTGACGGCGGCGGTGGCCGTAATAGTGATGATTTGTGTCGCTGTCACGGTGGACGGCGAAGTGTAATGCCCCGTCGCATCGATTTGTCCGACCTTGGGATTAATAGACCAATTAACCGCGTTATTGCTTGAGCCGCTTACCGTGGCGCTAAATTGGAGCGCATTCGGCGTCGTGACGCTGGGGAAGGCCGGCGTGATCACGACCCTCATGGACGCCGCAGGCGGTGAGGGCGGCGGCTGCAAACTGACTGTTGCCGACGCGGATTTCGTCCCGTCGGCGAGGCTCGTTGCCGTAATCGAGACAGTCTGCGCCGTGGGGATGCTGGCCGGGGCGGTATAGGCGCCCGCCGCGCTGAGCGCTCCAACTTGTGGCGACATCGACCATGTGACATTGGCATTACTCGCCCCCGTCACCATCGCGGAAAATTGTTGCGATTGCGACTGTGCAAGACTCGCCGAAGCGGGACTGACGGAAACGGCGATGGGCGGATTTACCGTGATGGAGGCGCTGGCCGATTTGGTGGGATCGGCCGCGCTGGTTGCAATCACCAGGACCGTAGTTGCCGCGGCGATCGTCGCGGGAGCCTGATACAAGCCGTTCGAAACGCTGCCGAGTTGCGGCGAAAGAGTCCATGTCACCGCGGTGTTCGCCGCCGGAGTGACTGTGGCCGTCACCTGCGCTGTTTGGCCGGCCAGGATCGCAGCGGATGTTGGATTCACCGCGATCGTCACGGGCGCCTGCGCGGGGGAACCAATTTGGACGTTAAGCGTCGTGACTCCGCCGCCCACCACTACGTTCGGGGACGTTGTAGTGGACAATCCGGAAGCCGCTGTGGTCACCGCGTACGTGCCCGCGGGGATGCCAATCGTGGCATAGTTCCCATTCGAATCGGTAACCGCACCCACGCTATAATTGCCGAGCGAAAATACCAGTTGCGCATTCACCACCGGCTGCGATCCGTTTTGCACTGTGCCGCTAACCGATCCGAGCGCCGGCAGCGTCAGGTTCACATGGGTGTTTCCGGAGACTGCGACGATTTGGGAAGGAACACTGCTGGTGTTGCGCCCGAATGCCGAGGCTCTGATCGTATAAAGACCCGCGTTCGGCACCCACAACGAATAATTCCCATTGGGATCGGTGAAGGTCGTCGCCTGAATCGTATTGCTCGAGAGTGCCTGCACCACCGCCCCTGAAACAATCGCGGGGGAGCCGTCCGTTACCGTTCCGCTAAACTGCCCGTAGCTCGCCCCCAGGACAAACTCCAGAATCGAGTCCGCGCCGGCCACTGTCGTCGCACCGATAGATTGCGTGGTGTAGCCGGCCGCCGACACGGTCACCGTGTAATCTCCTGCAGTCAGGTTCGGCACGCGAAAACGGCCGTAAGCGTCGGCAGTGACCGAGCTTCCGTTCACCGTAACCAGCGCGCCGCTCACCGGCAAGCCGTAAACATTCTCCACCTGCCCGTTCAAGCTGCCGAGCGTCGAGGGTCGAGTTGCACCTGAGACCGCATTGTACGCGTTGGTGACACCGTATCCGAAATACTGGTCCCACCCTCCGTTCGCTACCGTCGAGTTAGCCGATTGCTCAATCCGCTCCAGCAGCGCGGCAGCCGGGAGGTTCGGATTACTGGTCTCCACTAACCCTCCCACGGCCGCAACATGCGGCGCCGCCATCGATGTGCCGGACATGTAGGCGTAATTCTCAATTCCGATGTAGACCGGATAAGTGGGAGCGGTGGAAAGGACGCTGTTGCCGGGCGCCGCCACGCCAATGGGATAACCGTAATTCGAAAAGCCCGCGATGTTATTGTTGGAATCCGAAGCCGAGACGGCCGTTGCAAAGCCGGCCGCGGCCGGAAAAAAAGGACTGTTTGAGCTGCTATTGCCGGCTGCCGCTACAACCAGCACGTCGTGCTGCCAGGCGTAAGCGATGGCCGCTTGCAACGACTGCGAATAGCCCGGTCCGCCCAGGCTCATTGAGATAATGCGTGCGCCGGCGTTGGTGGCGCTCTGAATGGCCGTCGCGATGGTGCCGTCGTCGCCGCTGCCATCCTGTGCCAGCACCTTATAGACAATCAGTTCCACTGGATATCCCAGACCTGCCACGCCCACGGCGTTCTGCGTCGCCGCCGCCAGAATGCCCGCCGTGTGCGTCCCGTGCCCATGATCGTCCTGCCAGGGGCAAGCCGCGGGGGAAACGGTGGTCGGTACAAAAGCCTGGCTGAGTGCAAAGGAAAGCTGCCCGCCGTAAGCCGAGTCCGTCGAGGTCCCGCCCGCGTTCATGAAATCCGGATGCGTACAATCGACCCCCGTGTCGAGGATCGCCACCTTAACGCGGCCCGTTGCCGGACTCGCCGACGTTAGATAGTGACCCGGCACGATCTGCCACGCCTGAATCGCCTGCTCGATCTGCAATGCGTATTGCGAGGCATAATTGGGATCGTTCACCGCATCGATATTGACGTTGCGCATGCGATTCGGCTCAACATACTGGACCAGCGGATTGCCGGCGACCGCCGCGGCAGTGGACGCATTGGCTGTCACCATCAGGCTGAGATTCGCCGTCAGAGGATAATAACCTTCGCCCGGAAGCAACTTTGGCATCACTTGCAGCGGATCGACGCCCGCGGCGACCTTCACCAGATATTGATTTGGAATTACAGTCTCGCCCGGCTGTGGAGGCAGGTTGACTCCACTCCAGAGTGAGGGAGCAACGCTGCAGAAAAAGACTGAAAAAAGAATCGCGCGATGTTGGTTCGCGACGCGCATGACTTGATACCTCCGGCGGTTGAAGTCATACTATCGACGGACCTATGCCTCGACGCTAGGTACTAGGACGAAAGCACTACGTGTTTCGTATTTGACAATTCCGAAAAGGACTAAGCAGCAGGCGGAAAAAGCCTAAGCTACTTTTTTAATTCGTCTTCCAGAATGGCGCGAATTGTCTTCGACACGTCCAGCGGTGTCCCCGTGCCGTCTACCGTCCAAATGTCGGCTTTCGGGTAGTATGCCTGCACCATGTCGAGTTCGCGATGGTATTCCTTCAAACGAGCTTCAATCTGCTCCGGCGTGTCATCCTCGCGGCGGCGTTTCACCAGCCTCTCGCGCACAACCGCGTCGGGTACATCCAACTGAATTACGACCGGCGCCGCCAACGAGAATTTCTTAGCCAAACTCGCGAGATGATCGGCCTGATCTTTTGTCGCCGGATAACCGTCGAGAGCCACTCCCTTGCTCAAGTCCAACTTCGACAGGCGGTCGGCCACCAATTCACTTATCGCCGGGTTGCTTTGCGGAACTCCCGGGTCGATACCTGGCTCATCGTATTTTGCCAACGCCCCCGGATTTTCCTTGATCAAATCGTCGATATTGACGGTTGGAATACCGTATTCCTTCTTGAGGAATTCGGACTGGGTAGTCTTGCCGCTCCCGGTCGGCCCAATCAGGACAATCAGGAATCGCCTGCCCGATGCTTGTGCGGAAGACAGTCCCAGGCCGGCCAGCGCGGCGATAAGTAACAACAGAACTCGGCGAGTGTACATGAGACCCTCCTGACGATAATCGCATAGCTCTCCCCTCTTCCCGTCTAGAAGGTTCATACCTGAGGCAAATTCTACACACGCCAGAATGCTCCCGGTTCACGAACCCGTCCGGCAACCATGGATTCTTACGGCGTTGCGCCCGCGGCCCAATTTGGCACATGCCGTGCAGTAGGTAAGGCACACCGGTGTTATCCGGGAAAGAGGTTGGCAATGGCTGAACAGATTAAGAGTTCTTTAACGACAATCGGAAGGGTTTGGTGCAAAGCGATGCATGATCGGCCCATGTGGCCGATTCACGGTGAATACGAGTGTTCCACTTGCCTGCGGCGGTATCGCGTCCCGTGGGACCAGCAGCCGGTTACGTTGCCGTTAGAAACTGCGATGGGATCGGTAAACACCGTACCTCGCGACATGCCTCAGGCAGCTTAAACCGGCCGATCTTTCTGCACGCGCCGGCCAGTCCGCGTTACGCTGAACGATTACATGGCCCAAATCCATCCGTTTTCAGCGTATCGCTATACTTCATCCGCCGGTCCGCTTGATAAGCTCGTAACGCAGCCCTACGACAAGATCTCTCCATCGATGCAGGCGCGTTACTTGGCCTTGAGCCCCTACAATCTTGTCAGAATCATCCTTGGGGAACGTCTTCCTGAAGACAGCCAGGCGGAGAACGCCTACACCCGTGCTCATCGGCATTTAGAGGCCTGGATTGAGGAGGGCGTTCTTTCGCGCGATTCCGAGGTCAGTGTTTATGCGTATACCCAGGAGTTTAGTTCGCCGGATGGCGGCATAATTCTAACCCGCAAAGGCTTCATCGCTCTCGGAGATGTCGAAAATTACGATACACGTGTCGTACATCGACACGAGCAGACATTAGCGGGTCCGAAAAAAGACCGCCTCGAACTCCTCCGGCACACCCACGCCCATTTCGGACAGATCTTTATGCTCTATCCCGACCCGGATCTGGCCATCGACCGCTTCCTGGACCAGGCTTGCACTGCCGCGCCCACCGCGTCCGTAACTGACGAATTTGACACCACCCACCGACTCTGGCGTCTTTCGAACCCCACCCTTATCAGTCGAATCCAAGAAATCATGAGCGATAAGAAGCTCCTCATCGCCGATGGCCATCATCGCTACGAAACCGCCCTGGCCTTTCGTAACGAGAATCCGGATTTGCCAGGAGCGCGGCAAGTGATGATGACGTTAGTGAACATGCACTCGCCCGGTCTGCGGATTCTCGCAACGCATCGCCTCGTGAGCAATCTTCCGTCTTTTGACGCCGCCGCGTTGATTGAGCGCACCGGCGCGCGGCTTCTCGATTCTGTGGCCTCATTGAAAGACCTGTTCAATTCACCCGCGCCCGGCCGCATCCGCATTGGCATCGCGCTGCGCAACGGCGCTGTTTACGTCATCGACCGCGCTCGCGCCGCCCGCGAAT
>JBEKUT010000096.1:0-19211 GCA_049514735.1 Bryobacteraceae bacterium | reverse complement strand
CTCCTTCGGCAGTGGTTGCGGAATGCGCCCACCCAGATCGGCGGCGGAGATTATCGCGATCGCCACAATCGAAGGATCGGATGCCGCGCCCTGTATCGCCATAAAACCGCCCATGCTGTGTCCGATAAGAACGATACGCGATGGATCGAGCCGTAACAGCTTCGCCGTTGCCGGCTGGCGCAGATAAGCGGCTGCGGCAGCGGTGTCCTCAATCGCATGATTAAATGAGAAATCTCCCGGGGTTCCCCAGGAGCCGCGATAGTCGAAATAAAGAACGTCCCATCCCGCGCGGCGCATATCTTGCGCGAGATCGAGATTTCGCTCGTTACCGGGAAACCCATGCAACAGAATCACGGCCGGATGCGGGCCCTCGCCCGCGGCAACGTACACGAATGCATTAAGCAAAGCTCCGTGGCTTGGAATCTGAAACGTCTGCATGGACGCGGCATTCGTGCGGGGCTGTTGAGCATCCAGCGGCCGGAGTGTGCACAGGACATAAAACGCGGCGATCACAATAGCGGACGGGCGAAACTTCACAAGCATTTTATTGTACGACGCGACAACGTCATCGAGCTACGAGTAGTGGTAGTAGCAGTAGCGTTCGCGATAGCCTGTTTGAAATTGAATCCTCGCTTTGTACTTCGTTTCGGTTTTGCCGCGGCGCTTTCCGTAATCGCGGCCGTGTCCTACGGCCAGGATTTTCGAGGCAGCCTGGCGGGCGCGGTGGCGGACTCAAGCGGCGGCCGCGTTCCGGACGCCGGCATCGTTTTGCAATCCACCGAGTCCTCACTGGAACGCCACACCAAGAGCGACAGCCGCGGAGAATTTCGCTTCAGCGATCTGCTGCCGGGCGCGTATAAGGTTACCGTGCGGGCCACGGGTTTGGCGGAAGCGAGTTCCTCCGTCACAATCACTGTCAGCTTTGCGCGCGAAATCATGGTGACGATGCAGCCTGCGGGTTCGCAGCAGACGGTGAATGTTCAGGGCGAGGCGTCTTCCATCGTCACGCAGCCCATGGATACCAGCAGCGCCGTGCACGGCGGCGTGGTGACGGCGCGGGATCTCGAAACAATTCCGTTGGCGATGCGCAGCTTCGCCAATATCGCGTACCTGGTCCCGGGCACAGAGCCAGTGGAGCCGTCCGATCCTACCAAGGCGCGCATCACCGCGGTGTCTTTCGGCGGCAGTTCCGGACTCAACGATGTGTTGTCGGTGGATGGAGGCGACAACTCCGACGACTATATCGGCGGCTTTCTACAGAATTTCTCGCCCGATGCGCTTCAGGAATTTGCTGTGCAGACGTCGCAGCAGGATGCGGACACAGGCCGCACCGTGGGCGGATCTGTGGTGATCACGACCAAGCGCGGCACGAATCTGTGGCATGGCGAGGCCGCTGTCTACGAGCGCGCGGCCGCACTCGATGCCCGTTATCCTATCGAGAATCCCGCGCCTCTGCCCAAACAGCCGTTCTCGCGGCAAAACTACATCGGCACAATCGGCGGCCCCATCGTGAAAGACAAACTCTGGGTCTTCGCATCTTTCGAGGGCGTCCACGAAGATGCCAGCATCGCCTATAGCCCTGCCAGCCTCACGCAGTTCCAGGCTCTCTCCACGCTGGCATCGCAGGGGCTCATTCCTGGGGCCGCTTCGATCCCAGTCCCCAATAACGTGTCCGTGCCGTTCCGGGACTACCTCGAAGATCTGCGGTTCGACTGGGCCCAATCGTCCCGCTCGCAATGGTTCCTGCGCGCGTCGGCCGACAACTACACTACCGATAACGCGTTCGTGGAGCAGGCGACACTCTCGTCCACCGGCGCGACCTCGCATTCGAATTATTGGAACGCAGTGCTGGGCCAGCAGTTCATCTTGAACCCATCGTGGTTGGGAACACTAACGCTGGACGCCAGCGGATTGCGCTTAAACGAGTCGCGCAACTCGGATCTTGGATTTGCGCTAGCCTTTCCGTTCAGCTCCACGTCGCAGACCATTTCCGGCTTCGAGACTTTTGGCGACAACCAGTTTGTTACGCCAATCACCGCGTTCCCGATCGAGCGCGATCAGGAAAAGTACCAAATCAAATATGGCGTCATCCATTCTTCCGGCCAGCACAGTGTGAAGCTCGGCGTTGACTTCATTCATGAGCCGGTGATGAGCGGAGCGCTTCCATCGACCGCGGAGAACCTCACAGTATTCGCGCAGAATCCCACCGACTACCTCGCGAACCCGCAACAATTCGCCGTGGATTTGAATTGTACGCCCACGCCCGCGCTGCCGGTCACGGACGGAACAACCTGCACTAGCACGCCCGCGGGGAACGGCACCTTCGATCAGAACGTGCAGCGGCTGGGGTTTTATGCGCTGGATTCCTGGCGTGTGACGCCGCGTCTGACCTTGAACTACGGCCTGCGTTACGACACCACCTTCGGACTTTTCACCGCGTCCGGAAGATCCCAATTGGATAATCCCGCGCTGCTCACGTTGAAGGCGCTTCAAGTTCCTTTCTTTGAGAATTGGGGCGCTCCTCACGATTACCGCAAGGCCTTCGCGCCGCGTTTGGGAATCGCTTACGCGTTGGGACAAGATCGCAGCACGGTTATACGCACGGGCTTCGGAATGTTTTATAACGACCTGGCGCAGAATGGTTGGGTGACCGCGTTCCAGGCCGTCAATCAAGCGCCGGCGGCCTGCGTCAATCCATCGGATGCCGGTTGTCTGCCGGGTTCGGCCAACGGCGGCGCGGGTGCGCTGATCGATCCCGCATACAAGACGCCGTATGCGCTGCACGCCAGCGCGGGCGTGGAACACGCCTTCAATTCTCATTGGACGATGAGCGCGGATTGGACTCACGAAAACGGCGTTCACGCGTACCGGCGATACCAGTATCAAGCTGGCTACACGCTGTTCTCGCCGCTCTTCGCGCAGGATACGGCCACGCAACAACAGAATGTGCCCGACGTCTCTGTTTTCCGAACCGATAACCGCTCCCGCTATGACGGGCTTTCCATTCATCTGCAGGCCAATGTTTCGCGCTTCAGCCTGGTCTTCAACTACACGCTGTCCTCGGCCAAAACCTGGGGTTGCGTGCTTGGTGAACTTTTCGATTACGTGAACGGGGTTTGCAATCCGCTCCAGGCGTTTGCCAAGGGCGACTACGGTCCGTCGGGAGAAGACGTGACGCATCGCGCGGTCCTGGCGGGCATCGTTCACCTCCCGGCCGGGTTTGAGTTGTCTCTGCTCAGCCAGGCCGAAAGCGCTCGGCCGCTCACGCTAACCACGCCGGTGGATGTCAACGGGGTGGGAGACACGCTCGATGACCGTGCGGTGATCAATGGCGTGCAAACGGGCCTCGATCAATTGCGGGGCACGCCGTATATTCAGACGGACATTCGAATCAGCCGTCCGTTCGTTTTTCATGAGCGCTGGCATGCCATGCCGTTTATCGAAATGTTCAATTTGTTCAACCGCAATAATCCCGGCGCCAACTACGTCACGAATCTTGCCGCGTTTCCGACGCCGGTTAACGATCTGGCCAACGCCACGGCATTTTGTCTGAATGCGAGTTGCACGCAGACGCAGCCTATCACGAGTCTGAATCAGTTGCGCGTGCCCGCCGGCGCGCTGGGGGATTTCTTTGGTCCGGGGACGACAGTTGGTATCCCGTTCGCGGCGCAGTTAGGATTTCGATTGAGTTTCTGATTAGCGCTGCGACCGCGGAATCGACAGCAGCTCTTAAATGTTCTGTCATTCGTAGATCTCGCGCCGGTGGGCTACATGCATAATCGTAACCGCTTTCGCGGCTGTATCGATGAGGTAGATCACCCTGTAATCGCCTATCCGAATCCGCCAAAGATCTTTGTACCCTCTCAACTTATTGCACCCCAAAGGCCGAGGATTGTCGGCCAGCGCGAGGATCTTCCGATCTATCCGGGAGAACAGCGTATCGTCAAGCGCGTCCAGTTCCTTCAACGCCGACTGCTTGATGTCGAGAGAAAAGTTAGGCACGCGAATGTCTGCGCTTTACTCGACTCGCGCGGTATTGCTCGTAAGGAATGCTTTTCTCCTTCCGTCGAGACTCAGTTACAAGACCGTCCCGGAAGTCCTCCCAAAGGGCTCCATATCGTTTCAGGTCGATTTGAACGGCCACCTTGCGGCCCTTTTCGTCTGTGACAAATTGGATTCCGGTCATGCCTTATTTTACAGGCGAATTGCGGTAGCGCTCTCGTCGCGATTTCAGGTGTCCAATATAGAGTATGGGTATGTCCGGCGCACCAGACCAACGACTTCTTGAAGCTCTGCTCGATTCCTGGAACCGCAACAACACCATCCTGGTCAACCTGCTCCGCGCCATTCCGGAGGGCGGGCTGGAGATCGGAGCGATGGAGAGCAGTCCAACCGTCGCGGAAATGTTCACGCACATCCACTATGTGCGGCTTGTCTTCGTCTTGGAAGACGCCCCCGAGTTCGCCAGAGACATGCCCCCCAAAGAGTGGCTGGCCGAGCGTGACCCTGCTCGCATCGCGGAGATGCTCAACGATAGCGCCAAGGTTGTGCGGGACGCCGTCCAGAGCAGGGTGGAAGCAGGCCGCGGCATGGACCTTCATTACGACCACCCCCTCCTCCTGCTGCAGCACATGATCTGGCACGAGGGCTATCATCACGGTCAGATCAAGCAGGCGCTCAAGCTGGCGGGACTCCCGATAACCAATAAGGAAGCGGGTCCCATCACGTGGCGCGTCTGGATGGACAAGAAGTGAGCGCCGCGCACTAATCAAAGGCGAATACAGAAACGGGCGCCGCCGGCTTCTTCGGAATCTGCCCACATGTCCCCGCCCTGGTCGATCACAGTCTGGCGCGACAACGCCAACCCCAGGCCGAGGCCGTTCCGCTTGCGCGAGTGAAATGGCTGAAACAACGACGCGCGGACTTCGTTCGAGATCCCTGGACCCGTGTCGCCCACTTCCACCAGCACCACCGCTTCGTCGCGATGGGCTACGATCTCAATCCGTCCGCCATCCGGCATGGCGTCCAGCGAGTTGCTGAACAGATTGACGAACACGCGCTCCATGCGCGACCGCTCTAGTGGGAGCTCGATGTCTTCAGGTACATTCACTGACAGTGTCACCGCTTGCGTCTCGGCGACGCGGGCGAGGACATCCCACGCAGCGATAATCACGTCGCGCAGGCGGCATACTTCGACGGCGTTCTCCTTGCCCCGCGAGACGTTCACCAAATCCTGCAGTAACTCCTGGATACGACGCGATGAGCGATAAATGTTTTGCGCCAGCCGCTTCATCTGCGAGGGCGGCAGATCGGAATCCACCATCATCTCGGCGCCGCCGTAGATCGCCGCAAGCGGGTTTCGCAGGTCGTGCACCAGCGAAGTCGAAAGGCGTCCGATGGTTGCTATCTGCTCTTTATGAATCAGTTCCCGCCGCGCGCTTCGGATGGAGCTGCACATGTTGTTGAACGTCTCCGTCAGCCGCCCTAGTTCATCGCGGCTCTCCACCGGCAATTGAATGTCGTAGTTGCCCCGCGCGATGGCTTCGGCCGCGCGGTCCAGCCGTTTTACCGGCGACAGAATGCGCCGTGCTAACACGTAAGTCACGGCCAACCCTGCCAGCACTGCCGCGATCCAGGTGAGAAGAATATTCCAACGCAGCGATTCGAGTCTCTGGTCGGCGGTGGCGAACGAACGGAAAATGCTGAGCCTTCCTACGGGATGGCCGCGTACGTCCACCAATGGCGTGGAAAAAGCCATGTATTCGGTCTGCCCATCTGTAATTCGTCCGGGCCGGTCCGAGTATCGATTCGCGGCAGTTAGAATGGCGCTCGATACTCCGCCCGCGAGCGAGGAAGCCACGACGTCCGCTCCGGCGACAAAGGCGAAGTCACTACCACCGGTCGCCTCCTTGAGTTGCGCTGCGGTCTGGTTGTTTACTTCGTAGCCCGCCACAAGTACATCGATCAGACCGGGACCGCCATTCGATTGCACGTACACTGGTGTCACGATCACTTGATATAAACGCCCCTCCAATCTGAGAAACCCCTGAGACTGTTTGGGGAAACTCGCGGCTGCTTCTCCAACCAGCGGCATGGTGCGGGGCATGGGAATGCGGGGGTTGCCGCCCAGCGATGTGATGACGGCGCCGTTCGGATCGGTCACCAGGAATAGAGCATTGTCTTCCGAGACTCGATTCCACAGCTCGGCCGCGGTATCGCGGATGGTCGCTTCGTCGCCGGTGGTGAATGCGGCACGGACGTCCGACATGGTGCTGAGGATCAGGCTGATGGACGCAAGTTTGTCGGCATGCGCGCGCCATAGCGATTCATACGCCCGGAAGCTGGCGCGCACTTCATCCTCCAGGCTCTCCGAGGTGGTCTGCACCACATGGTGCTGCACAATCCACACTGTCACGGCGAACAGCAGAGTGATGGCGATGGAGGTGGAAAGAAGGGTCTTCCAGAGCAGCGATAATCGTGAAAATCCGAACATCACTTCGTCGAGCCGGAGTAAGTCACTCCGTCATCAGCGGGTTTTAGATAATCTTTACCGTACTTGTTCTTGTGCGGCGCTGGCAAGTAGCCGCTCTCCGATATCTCAATCGGCGGCAGGGTGAGATTTCCCGCTTCCACGGTCACCTTGTGAGTCAGCGCCTGTAGTACGGCATCGCTGGCGCGCTCATGAAAAACTTTGAGCTGATAGTCCCCCGGCGCCACGTTGGCGATTTCAAACTCTCCATTGCGCCCGCTAACGGTGAAGTAAGGTGTGTCCACCACCAGGATGACGGCGCTCATGGTGGGATGAATATTACAGAAGATTCTTACCGCACCGGAGCGCTGAAAGCGGAGGCTGCGCGTCGACCCAGGCGCATACAGCCCGATGTCGAATAACTGGCCGCTAAAGTTCGAGAAAGCATTGTGGAAGATCGGATCGTAATTCGGGAAATCGACCGTTGTGCCAGTCTCGACGGCCAGCACATGCGGCGTGAAGGTCTTGTCTTTTTGGATCAGACGCGCGTGTTTACCATCGTTGCGGGACATGGTCGTGCCGTCGGCCGGCAAGAGCCAGACGACGACGCCGGAGTAGTCGCGGCCTTTGCGCACCGAAGCAACGGTTGAGTCCTTTAGCTCCACGCGTCCGATCGTCGAACCTGCGGCGAGAGGCAAGGCAAGAAGAGCCGCCAAGAAAACAAGCCGCCGATGAACTCCGATTAACACGGATAACGCAAAAACACATTCTTTATTTTCGATCCGCGTTAATCCGCGTTCATCGGTGGCCATTTTAGAAAAGATATGCCACGCCCAGATCATAATGATTATTCAACCTCGTCCCCATGCCCTCATACGACGTGCGCACTTGCATCCCCTCCAAACTCAACAGCACGTTCGGAGCGAGACGATATACAAAATTCGCCGCATAGCCTTGATTTTTGTAAATAAGTCCCTCCTCAACCTCCGATGCCTGATTGTCGCTCTGGCCGGAGATCAAATGGAACGTTAGTTTCGGAGTCGCGAGCCACGCTAATTGCGCCCACCCACCGATCGCATGCGCCGGTCTGACGTCCGGCCCGTAACCGAAATATCCAGGCCCAATGGTCCCCAGCCCGCTGACGTTCTCACCCCTATAAAATGCGCCGGTAAACTCGATTTTCTCCCAGGGATTTGCAAACCAGTCGAAACTCACCAGGCGTGAGGGCACCGAAATACCATTCTGAGTGGTCTGTGCGGTATGAAAACCTGGCGCCAGCTCGATGCGGGTATGTTCGCCGAACCGGCGCCAGAATTCGAAACGTCCCTCCAATGCCGGTCCCGCCGTCGATTCTACGCTTGGATATTCCGCACCTGCGGCGGTTTCGCCCAACTGATAGAGACTAATCTGCGCCCGCAGCCCGCTGTCCTCGCCGAACTGAAAGCGTTCCTCCACACGCACCTGCGGACGCCATAGCCATAGATTTCCCGTTCCGGTAAAGGGCGAGACTTGCACTTGCGCCAGTGAGAAAGGATCGCGCGGAGCGATCAACGGTTTGTCCTGTCCCACCATGACACTGGTATTCGTCCAATCGAGTTGAATGGCCGCAGTGCGTAAGCGCGCCGTGTGATCGAGCGACGTGCCGTCCCCGCCCCAAAAATCGAAGAAGATCGAGCCGTTGACCTGCGCGCCCCACAACGCTTTCGGACTCTGGTATCGAAAACCGAGCACTGTTTGCGCAAGGGTTGCTCCGTTCGTATCGGGTCCGGATTGAGCGGAGGCGGTCGTCGGATTCTCAAATCCGCCGGTGTTCCGGCCGTTCAAAAAAGCATTGAACAGGACCATCCCAGCGAGAGAAATGGGGAGACGCTGCGAGGCTTCTACCTTCTCCTGACTGAGGTCGGCAACGCGTTGCTCGGCGACCTGCACGCGCTCGTCTAGCGGAGGCTCGGCCGGTTGAGCAGGCGCAGGCTGAGCCTCCGCGGGCTTTCCCCTTGCCGCTGCCAACTCTGTCCGCAGCGCGTGAACCTCGTCAGCCAACTGGTGGTTTTCCTGCTCCAGACGATCCAACCGCTCCATGATTTGCTGCAACTCCGTTTTTTCCTGCGCGCGAATAGCGGGAGAAGCCAGCAGAACAACGACAATCGGCACAACCGCGCATTTATTGAACATCCAGTAATTGCTCCAGAGCCTGCCGCACCGCGCCAGGCGAATAAGGCTTACTGAAATACGCCGCACCCAAAGCCTGTACGCGACCCGGCGTTTCCGGTGTGCTGTCGCCGCTGATCACAATGATCGGAAGGCCGGCCAGCCAGGGTTGGGCGCGCACGCGCTCGATCAGCTCGAAACCGTCGATACGCGAAAAACGCAAATGCAAATCGGTGACCAGGGCGGCCACTGGAACCTCGGACACGGCGAGAAAATGAAGCGCTTCCTGAGCCGTCGCGACCACTCGCACCTCCAGGTCCAGCCGCGGCAGAAGCGCTACTTCGAGCGGCTCCACGCACGAGGCGTTATCTTCGACAATCAAAACAATACGACGCATGCAGCTTAAGGAATGAAGCGGTATCCAACCCCGTGTACCGTCAAAAAATGTTTTGGAAAGCCGGGATCGGGTTCCAGTTTCTGCCGCAGCCGCACGATGTGAGCGTCCACCGTTCGCGTGTTCGGAAAAGACTCGTAACCCCACACCGAGTTCAAAATCACGTCGCGGGTCAGCGCGCGATCCGGATTTTGAAGAAAAAAAGTGAGCAGGTTGTACTCGGCGGGCGTGAATTTCAGCTCTTCGCCGCGCCGCGTCACGACACGGCGATCCAGATCCACTTGCGTGTCCGCAAACGAGACCACCTGGTGCGCTTCGGTCGACGTGCGCCGCAGTACGGCTCGGATCCGGGCTAGAAGCTCGCGCGTGCCGAACGGCTTCACGATGTAATCGTCGGCGCCGATTTCGAGCAACAGCACTTTATCCATCTCCTCGCCGATGGCGCTCAGGACGATGATGGGCGTCTTCACATGCGAAGCGCGCAATTGCTTGCAGAGATCGATGCCGCTCATCTCCGGCAATCGCAGGTCTGCCAGGATGAGCTGAGGCTTGAGGCTGAGCGCTTTTTCGAAGCCCGTGCGGCCGTCCGCCGCGTGCACCGCGCGGAATCCTTCTTGCTCCAGGAGAACGCTGATGGTGTCGCCAAGGCTCTCGTCGTCGTCAACAATTAGAATCGTAACCACAGGTTGTTCTGATTCGCAGTATACGCAACCGCGGGACGCCACGGTTGAGAGCCCACTGCCTTTTACAACTCTTTTACAAGTAACTAACCATTGACGCCATGGTTTTGCCCAACAATGGAGGAAACAGTTGCAGTCGAACTCGAGTTCGCAAATATTTTCGTTGAGGGTCCTTTTTATTATCGCGGCGGTGTTGGCGTTGACTCCGCTCCTGATTCTGCCTGCCTGGTTTTTCTATTACGACGTGACGCCGAAGGTCGCCGCCGTCCTGATCGGCGCAACTATTGGACTGCTCTTATTTCTCCGCGATTCAGCCCTTTCCGAAGTTCGCGCGTTGTGGTCCGATAGAACAGGCCGATGGTTTTGTGTTCTAACGGCGGCACAGATCGTCTGGCTACTTCTTTCGACTTACTTCTCCGGCAATCCCGCCCTATCGTGGAACGGAGGCACTTGGCGCCGATTTGGTTTCGTTTCGCAAGCCGCATGTGTGGCGCTGGCATTTCTCATCGCCGCGTGTTGCTCGGAATCGCGATTGCGAATTTTGCTTCGCGTCGCCGCCGCGGCGGGCGCACTGGCGGCCGTCTACGGCATTCTGCAATACTTCGGTCTCGATCCGCTGCTGCCTTCAGCTGGCTATCGCGCCGGCGAAGGAGTCACTGCGATCGTGCGGCCACCCTCGACACTGGGTCACGCGGATTTCTTCGCCGGCTATTTGCTCTATGTAGTTTTTCTCGGCGTGGCCCTCGCTGCAACGGGAGTTCAGCCTGCCTGGAAAGTTCTTGGCGTGGCCGCCGCTGTGGCTGGATCGGCCGCCATTTTACTCAGCGGAACGCGCGGCGCTCTCTTCGGACTCGCGACTGGCGCAGTATCGCTATGGATCTGGAATCGTCCCCGGCTAACGTGGCGTCGCGCGGTGCTGGCGACCGGGTTCGGCTCCTCGATTCTCGTGTTCTACTTCTCGCCAGCGGGATTGAAACTGCGGGCGCGCGTGCAATGGTCGCTCGAAGATGTGCGCGGAGGCGCGAGATTGTGGCTATGGCGCGACTCGCTACGCATGGCGAATCACCGTCCGCTGATTGGCTTTGGGCCCGAGACGTTCCCTCAGGAGTTCCCACACTACCAATCCATAGAACTCTCGCGGGCCTATCCGGATTTCTATCACGAGTCCCCGCATAATATTTTTCTCGACGCGTTGGTTTCGGAAGGCGGCCCCGGATTGGCGATTCTGGTTGGATTCGCGGCCGTGGGATTGTTCGCCGCTCGACGCGCCGTCACGCAGGGACAGCGGACCGCGCCCTATCTGGCAGCGGCCCTGATTGCGGGACTAAGCAGCGGTCTATTCTTCTGCTTCACGCTATCGGGAGCACTTTACTTCTACGCAACCGTCGCGATGCCGATCGGCCTCGCAGTTCAGAGGCGGGGCGTCGCTAGCGTCCCGCGTGTCTGGCGGGTTCCCGCTGTTGTAGTGGCACTAACCGCGGCCGTAATATTTCTGACCTTGACCGTCCAGCTCACGGCCAGCGATCTCGCGCTCGCGCGGGCGAAACGCGATATCGACGCCGGGCGTATCGCGGACTCCGTGGCCGCCTATCAATCTTCGCGCCGCTGGCATCCCGCTGGCTCCAGCGACGATCTCTATTTCTCCCGCGCCATGGCCGTAGCCTCGCGAACCGCTTCGAATCCAATGCTCGCGCGGATGGCGTTGCAACAGGCTTTCAATGCGGCCGTGCGCGCACCCCAAACTTCGGAAGAACGCCAAAATGCCTGGTACAACCTCGCCGCGTTCTACGCCACCCAGAACGATGCCGCGGATGTTGAGGCCTGCTTACGCCATTCCATCCAGGCTTCTCCCAACTGGTTCAAACCCCACTGGGCGCTGGCGCAAACGCTTCTGCTGGCGGGCCGGCGCACGGAAGCGCTGACTGAGGCGGGCCGCGCGGCAGAACTCGACGGCGGAAAAGATCCCGAAATTGCAAAGTTTTTACAAAGTATTCACGACGTTCCGGCTTCATCCAGGACAGAATGGAATAGGTAAACTAGTTGCTTATGAAACGTTCAACCCTGGTTTTGGCGATGTTCGTTGGCGCGGCGGTCTGCTCCGCGCAGACTCCTGTTGTAGCCGATGGCGGCGTCCTGAATGGCGCTAGCTTCGCGAAAGGACAACCGGTCTCGCCCGGTGGTCTCGTGTCGATCTTCGGCACGGGACTGGTCAGCAAACTCGCCTTGGCCGACACCATCCCGTTGTCGAACAGTCTGGCCGGCGTTACGGTGACGTTCGGCGATCTGCCGCCGTCGCCCCTGCTGGCCGCGGTTCCCGGCGTACCCGGCCAATCCGACGATCAGATCAACGCGCAACTTCCCTGGGAGATCGGGTCGGGAACCGGCATTGTGAACGTGACCGTCAAGACTCCGAATGGCGCCTCCGCGCCTGTCGCCGTGAACTTCGCGCCGTCGATGCCGGGCATCTTCACGGCGGCCGCCGGCGGGCAGTTGTATGCGATCGCCGTAAACAGCTCGGACTCTACGCTCGTGTGGCCACAGGGCCTGGCGTCTACCGGTTCGCATCCCGCAAAAGCAGGCGACGTTTTAATCATCTACGCGACGGGACTCGGCGCGGTGGACCACACGCCCGCTGATGGCGGCATCCCCAGCGCGCTCGCACAAACAATTGCAAAGCCTTCCGTTCTATTCGGCGGAGTCGCCGGCGTCGTCGAGTTCTCCGGACTTGCCCCGCAATTTGTGGGCGTGAATCAACTCAACGTGCAAGTGCCCTCCGGCGTGACGGCTGGCAGCGCCGTGCCGCTGCAGATCCAAGTGAACGGCGTATCCAGCTCAAATCAGGTGGTGGTCGCAATTCAATAAGGGCATGGTGCAGACCCGCCGGGAGCGGATGGAATGCACGACTCGTTTGACGTTTTCGAATATATCGATTTTCTCCGCGCGCGCTGGAAATTTCCCGCGATCGCCTGCGGTCTTGCGATACTCGCCGCGCTAGTTACTGGTTTTCTGCTGCCCAGGCGTTACACGTCCACCGCGACGATACTGATCGACCCTCCTGCTGGAGGCGACCCGCGCATCGCCACCGCCGTAAGCACGGTGTATCTGGAGTCTTTGAAGACCTATGAACTTCTCGCCACGAACGACCAGCTCTTCTTGCGCGCGGCCACGAAGTTTCATCTTCGCGATAGCGATGGAGCGCCGATCGAATCGTTAAAACGAAAAGTCCTGAAAGTGGATAAGCTCCGCGACACGCGCGCGCTGCAAATCAGCGTCACTCTTCCCGATCCCGGGACCGCTCAAGCCGTGGCGCAGTTTATTGCCGAGGGCGCCGTGGAACTCAGCCGTACGGGAGGAAAAGAAGCCGACGACGCGACGATCCAGGATGCTGCCGCAGCGGCCGCGACGTTGAGGGCTCGGCTTGACGAAGCCGGGACTGCATGGCGACTGGCCGCAGGAGCGCACCCCGCGGAAGCGCTGCGGTCTGAAATTTCAGACGATAGCTTTCTGAAATCGCGCGTCGAGGAGCAACTCTTGGACGATCAGACCAACGCCGCGGCGAGTGACACTGCAGCGTCGCGCGCCCGCATCGAATTGCTCCAGCGTCGTATTAGCGAACTCACCAAGGCCATGGACGAAAAGGGTAAGGCGCTCGCCACGCAGAGCGCCCGTGAGGAAGATTTGCGTGCGGCGTTGACGTCGGCCCGCGCAGCTTACGAGACGGCCGCGCAACGCCTCGTGGATTTGCGCGTCAGTCGAGGATCGCGCTCGGAATGGCTGCGAATGATCGATCCCGGTATTATTCCGCAGCGGCCCAGTTCGCCAAAAGTACCGCTCATCGTGATCGGAGCGGCGGCACTTGCGCTGTTCGCATCTTTCTTGTACCTCACCGTGTCGTTCAGCTTGACGCGGGGACGGCGTCGCTACGATCTGCCGCTGCGCATGGCCAGCCATGGCAACGATTGACTTCCACTCGCGTGAGCTCCCGCGAGATTATTGGATCGCGGGATTCCTGGGTCTCTATGCTTGCGCCATCGCGGCGTCGCCAAGCCCGTTGATCGCTGTAGCCTTCAGCGCGCCGTTAATCGCCGTTCCACTCTTTCTGTGGACCCTCCAAACCGCCTCTCGATGGCTGTCGTGCTTCTTCTTCGCTGCGCTTCTGCTGCCACCTCTCCCATTTGCATTGGGAAATTCCGGACCTCACGTAGGAGTGGCGCTGGCTGGACTCGGCCTCGTCTGCGGCGCAGTCCGGCTCCCGGAATGGCATCTCCGCGGGAACCTCTTGACGTTCGCAATGTCGGTGTTTTTTCTGGTGCTGCTATGCAGCTCCGCGCTGGCCGTGTTCTACTCCGGGCTTGCTGTCGCCGCCGGCAGCCTGCTGCGCGTTCTGTTATTCGGGATCCCCGTGTACGTTTTCTCTTACTCGGCGTATGGACCCGAATCGGCCATGCACCAGAACGATCTCGGCGCAGCAAGGCGGCTGTATTGGTTCGGCCTCCTCTCAGCGGCCTTCGCCTGCGTCGATTTTTATTATCAGTTCCCCGCCCCGGCCGGCTACGGACCCCAATTCATCTGGCTCGATTCCGGAATTTATCGCCGCGCTCAAGGCTTCTTCTATGAAGCAAGCACGCTGGGAAATGTTTGTACGTTTTTTCTGGTCATGATCGCCGTGACGCTGCTGCGCGGACGGAGTGAGCGGCCGGTATCGAGCTGGGCGTTGTGGATCGGTGCACCGGTTCTGTTTGCGGCTCTGGTGATGTCCTATTCGCGGGCGTCGCTACTGAATCTCTTCGTCGCGCTAGCAGCGCTGCTCTACTTGCAGCGCGCGAGAATCCGGATTGGCCGGCTGTTCGCCATCGCTGCCAGTGGCCTTGTCGCGGGCTCGCTGATCGCCTGGCGATTCTTCCCGGAAGCGGCGTGGAACTACTGGCTCCGCCTCGCGCATTCGCAGTTTTTCTTCTCCCAACCGGAGAGCGTGCTTTCCGGCCGTCTCGCGAGCTGGCAGGCCATCATCGCGTTCCTGGAAGCACATCCCTGGCACGCGATTCTCGGCATCGGTTATAAGACGCTGCCTTATTCCGATTTCATCGGACAGACCACCATCGCCGACAACATGTATCTCAGCCTGCTTGTCGAGACCGGAATCGTTGGACTCGCCGCGTTCTTCCTGCTCAATTTCGCGATCCTTCGAACGGCCTGGCGCGCCGCGCAGCGCGACAATTCGCGCGCATCGTTCTTCGGAACTTGGATTTTTTGCTTTTGGATGGGACAGCTTTTCCAGATGTTCTCCGGCGATCTGCTGACCTACTGGCGCGTGCTGCCGTTGTACTTTTGGGTTCTCGCGATGGCCGCGCGATGAACGGCACGGTGCTGTTTCTCGATCAATACAATCAACTCGGAGGCGCTCAGCGTTGCCTGCTCGATTTGCTGCCGGCTTTTCTTGAAGCCGGTTACGTGGCGCACCTGGCGATTCCTGGAGGCGGGCCATTGACCGATGCCACGCAGCGGCTCGGCGTTGTGACTCACTCTATTCCTTGCAGCGCGTACACGCCGGGCCGGAAAGGCTGGCGCGATGCAGCTAGTTTCGGAGCCGATCTTCCGCGGCAGGCTTGGCGCATTGCGTCACTGGTGTCGGAGCGCCGCATCGATCTGATTTACGTGAACGGTCCGCGATTGTTGCCTGCGGCCGCGATCGGCGCGCGGAGCCGCCATGTGGTCTTTCACGCTCACAGCGTTGTGACGCAGCAAGCGGCCGCGCGATTATCGCGCTGGGCGTTGCGATCCACTAACGCCACCGTCATCGCGGCGTGCCAGTTCGTGCTGCAGCCACTGCTGCCGTCGATACAAAAAGGACGTTCCCGCGTAATCTATAACGGTGTTGCGTGTATGGCGCGCGCACGGCGTCAGCGTCTCAATAACAATCCCTGGCGAATTGGCGTGATCGGACGAATCGCGCCGGAGAAAGGGCAATTGGAGTTCATACACGCCGCGCGGCTGGTCTTGCGCGAACAGTCCTGCGAATTCTTAATCTGTGGAGACCCGCAGTTCTCGGGGCCTAAGTATGAGCGGCGCGTGCGGCGCGAGGCGGAAGGATTGCCGATTGAATTTACGGGGTGGCGCAACGACGTCGGCGAGGTTTTGTCGACGCTCGATGTGCTAGTGGTCCCATCGGCCGCTGTCGACGCCACGCCACGCGTAATCCTGGAAGCGTTCTCGGCCGGAGTCCCAGTGGTGGCTTTTCGATCCGGCGGAATACCGGAGATCGTTGAGGACGGCGTTACGGGAGCGCTCTGCGCGCCGACAGCACCGGATCTGGCTGCAAAGCTGTTGGAACTTTTCTCCGATGGCGGCGCGCAACTCGATGGCATGTCCTATAGGGCGCGCGCGGCTTTTTCAGCTCGCTTCTGTCTGGAACGATATCGCTCGGAAGTATTGGACGCAGTGCAACGCGTGTGTTCCTTATGAGAATTCCCGACTACGCGCGAGCCGTCTTCAATGCGCTGCATTTTGAAGATCCGCGCTTCGACGCATTGAACAGCCTGACGGACGCCGCGTGGCGCGAGCTGATCGATTTTTCCCATCGAACGCAATTAGCGATTCCGTTCGCGCTACGCACTCGCGACCGTTTGCCGACATGGGTCGCCGAGCGCTTCGACAAGGACCTCTTCAATAATGCGGAGCGCTGGCGTCGGTTGAAGCTGGTCTACGGCGACGTTAGTGGCGCGTTCGAAGCCGCGGGACTGGAGTTCATCGCGCTGAAAGGCTTCACCCACGTTCCCGCCTTCGCGTCCGACCCGCGCCTGCGCGCCCAATACGATCTGGATTTGCTTTTCCCGCGCGAACAAGTGCAGGCCGCGTTCGAAGTCGCTCGCGGACTTGGTTACGAACCTCTCGGCGCGAATCGGCATCCCGTGGATCACCTGCCCACAATGATCCGCAAGACCGGATGGGAATGGCGTGGCGATTATTTCGATCCGGATCTGCCACCCGCATTGGAGCTCCATTTTCGCCTCTGGGACGCGTCCATGGAGGGCTTCGAAGTTCCCGGCGTGAACGATTTTTGGGAACGGCGCGAGCGGCGTTTTATCGAAGACCTGGAGTTCACGTCGCTCGCCAGCGTCGATCTGCCCGGCTATGCTTCGGCGCACGCGCTTCGCCATCTGCTGCGCGGAGATCTGCGCCCCTCACACATTTACGAGATCGCATATTTTCTCGAGCACAACCGCGGTCGCGAATTCTGGCGAACCTGGCGCGATTCGCACGACGCGCCGCTACGTCGAGTGGAAGCGGTCTGTTTCGATATCGCACGGCAGTGGTTTGGCTGCCGGCCAAACGCCGTTGCTGAAGAAGAGATCGCGCAATTACAAGAACCGGTGCGCGCCTGGCTGGCCGCGTATGCGTACACGCCACTCGAAAACCTCTTTCACCCCACGAAGGACGAGTTGTGGCTGCAACTCAGCCTGCTCGATCCTGGCTACTCGCGGCTCGCCATCCTGCGCCGCCGGCTGATGCCGTTGCAGCTTCCTGGTCCAGTCGACGCGGTCCATTTGCCTCCAGCTCAGCGCAGTTGGCGAATCCGTTTACGCGGCGCGTGGCGCTACTTCGTCTTTCTCACGTCCCGAACCTGGCGTCACACGCAAGCATTCGTTCCGACTTTATGGAGCGGCGCGATGTGGGCATGGCGTCGTCAGGAATTGAAGGGACAGTTCTGGTCGTTCTTCGCGGCCTCGGCGTTCTTCGATTTCGGCCTGTTCATCTTCTTCCTGCTCTTCAATCTTTATCTGATCAAGCTGGGCTATAACGAATCGTTTCTCGGCCTCGTCAGCGGCTGCATGTTGGCGGGAAGCGTCGTAGGGTCCGTGCCGGCCGGCATGATCATTCAGCGGCTTGGACTGCGCGGCTCCATGCTGGCTTGCTTCTCCATCATCCCGTGCCTGGCTGCGATCCTCGCCGCGGGATTGCCCGGCCCTCTGCTTCTCGGCTTCGCCTTCCTGTACGGCGCGGCATCCGTGATGTGGGCCGTGCTGTTGTCACCCGCTGTTGCCGGGTTGACCAACGAACGAAATCGCAGCGGAGCCTTCAGCATCGTCTGTGCCTCCGGTATCGCGATCGGTATCTTTGGCGGCGCAGCCGGCGGACGTTTGCCAGGTTTGATCGCGCGGCTTGCGCCTGGAACTTCCGCGATCGTTCAATATCGCACGGCGCTATTGATCGGATGCGCCATCGTGCTGCTCGGGCTCGTGCCTTCGTCGAAGCTTCGATTGCGTGCCCCGGTTTCAGAAGTGCGCGAGAAGAGGCCCTTCCGCCGTCCGCCGCCAGCGGCGCTCTATTTCCTTGTCGCCGTAGCCGTCTGGAATCTTGGCACAGGAGTTTTCAATCCCTTCTTCAGCGCGTTTTTCGAACGCTTGCACATGCCGGTGGAGCGCATCGGCGTAGTGTTCTCGTTATCGCAAGTCGCACAGGCTCTCGCTGTTCTCGCAGCCCCGTTGGTTTTCCGCGCCACCGGATTGATCAGGGGAATCTCGCGAATGCAACTCGTCTCCGCGGCCGCGCTCGTCTGCGTCGCTGCGTCGGGAGGGCCGGGAACAGCGGCTCTCGCTTATGGTGCGTACATGGCGGTTCAGAACATGAGCGAACCTGGCATGCTCAAATATCTGATGGATTGCGTGCCGGAATCCGGACGAAGCAATGTCTCAGCGTTGAACTTCTTAGTGGCCTCCGTCGCGCAGGGAATCGCGGCTGTTATATCGGGAATCCTGCTGCGCCGCTTCGGTTATCCGCCTGTGCTGCTTTTAGCTGCCGCGCTGTGCGCCATCGCCGGCATACTGGTCCGATTCCAATCGGCCCGCGGTTGCAATCGCTTCAATGAATCTGACGCATCAAGTCGAATCCGAAGAATAAGCCGCCCGGCGTGTCGGCGTTTGGTTGTCCCAGGAATTCCGCGCGCGTCCCCGCACGCTGCGAGACCGTGACACCGGGGCTTGTTGTCAGTCCCAGCGTAAACGCGTGCCGGTATATCTTCTTCTGAATACCGAATGAATATGCCGGCCGATGAATGCCGAGTTCGCTCGCGTTCAACACCGTGGGAATCACTTCGGCGATCAAGGCGACCGTCGGCCGGATATCGACAGCCGCGCCCACGCCGATCGAGAACGTGTTCACGCCCGGATAATCCGGAATATCCGCGGATTGAAAACCTGTTGCCTGCACCAGCGGACGGGCATTGAAAGACGCAGTCGGAACTACGTAGAATTGAGCCCGTGATGTTATGCTGCGCGAGAAAATCCCCTCGATGTTCTCCGTGTAGCTCTTGCGGAAGTTATTCTGACCTTCGATTGAAACACGCACCGCCACGTTCAGAGGATCTCCATGATGCTCGTCGAGGAGGTTGTACGCCGCCATGAGTTGGATGGGCCGCCCCACAAGCGTTGGCGACCGGAAAATGCTGACAGACAACTGGTCTGTCACACCATAGCGGAGACCGAACGAAGCTAGCGCGAAGTTATCCAATCCGAATAGCTCG
>JBEKUT010000095.1:0-18668 GCA_049514735.1 Bryobacteraceae bacterium | reverse complement strand
GCGACTTTTTCACTAAATCCGCGATGCTGGCGAAGCTGCCGCTGGATATGAGTCTCGCGGACATTGAGGCCAGGGAGCGCAGCGGCGGCCGCGTGGAAGGCTTCTCCGGTTATCTCGCGGATGAGTTGAACAACATCACTTTCACCGGTGAACGCGACGCGGCCGTCGACACGCTGCTCCGGTTCGAAGATTATCTGGCGGTCGACAAGCAGATTCGCCAATTGGAACGCGGCGGCAAACACCAGCAGGCGATCGAGCTATGTATGGGAACGCAAGCCGGCCAGTCCGACTGGGTTTTCGAGCGCTTCGACAAGGCGCTCGGCGCGACTCTGAATATCAACCAAAGCGCCTTCGATGCCGCGGTAGGCAAAGGGTTCTCAGCGCTGGATCGGCTGGAGATAAAAGCTTCCGGTCTGGCGGCCGCGATTGCGGTGCTGATGTTTTTGGGTTTGGCTGCCAGGATCAGTGAATATGTGTAGCGTGCTATATCTTTTGTTAACTTGAATGCATCTATTCAGCGTGGGCGGGGTTGATAATGTAAATAGACCCCGCGTTGCAACGCGGTCGTGTGCTAACACTGTAATAGAAGGATCAGGTGAACCTAACTTAATGAAAATCTGCGTTTTAGGCGGTGATGGTTACTGTGGCTGGGCCACGGCTCTCTATTTGTCCTCGAAGGGGCACGAGGTGTCCGTCGTCGATAATTTTGTGCGGCGTCAATGGGATTTCGAGATTGGCGCGCAGACCCTGACACCGATTCAGCCTCTCACGGACCGGCTACGCGTGTGGCAGGAACTCACCGGCAAGTCCATCGAACAATTTATCGGCGACGTGAACGACTACGACTTTCTGTCCGGCGCGATTGAGAGCTTCCAGCCTGATGCCGTGGTTCATTTCGCCGAGCAACGGTCGGCGCCTTATTCCATGATCGACCGCAAACACGCCGTGTTTACTCAGGTGAACAATGTCGTGGGAACGTTGAATCTCCTCTTCGCGCTCAAGGAGCTCCGGCCCGAGTGTCACCTGGTCAAGCTTGGCACGATGGGCGAGTACGGCACGCCGAATATCGACATCGAAGAGGGCTACATCCGCATTGAGCACAACGGCCGGTCGGACGTCCTTCCTTTCCCCAAACAGCCGGGTTCTTTCTATCATCTCTCGAAGGTGCATGACAGCCACAACATGATGTTCGCCTGCCGGATCTGGGGCCTTCGAGCCACCGATCTGAATCAGGGAGTGGTGTACGGGACCGTGACGGACGAGGTGGGGTTGGACGAAGCGCTGATCAACCGCTTCGATTACGACGACGTTTTTGGAACGGTACTGAACCGGTTCTGCGCACAGGCCGCGGCGGGACATCCTCTCACCGTGTATGGAAAAGGCGGCCAGACTCGCGGGTTCCTGGACATCCGCGATACCGTTCGCTGCATCGAGATTGCATGTCTGAATCCGGCCAAACCGGGAGAGTGCCGCGTGTTCAACCAGTTCACGGAGCAGTTTTCCGTTCTGGAACTGGCGAACATGGTGCAGTCGGCGGCCCGTAAGTTAGGTATGAGCGTCCAAATCGAGCATCTGCTGGGGCCGCGCGTCGAGTCCGAAGAGCACTACTACAACGCGAAACACTCGCGCTTGATCGACCTTGGCCTGCAGCCGCATTACCTTTCCGATTCACTGCTCGATTCGCTCATGAACATCGCAATTCGGTACAGTGAACGTATCGACACCTCACTGTTTCTACCTCAAGTTCAATGGCGGAATCCCCGGAATGAGCGTGTGCGGCCGTCGAACGTGAACCCCGCCCTGTCCGCGACAGAAGTGGCCTATTAATGGGAGGGAGCTGCTAGCTTGTGCGGCATTGCCGGCTTTACGCACGGACATCGCGCCGCGGCGCCCGGGCGCATTCAGGAGGCGGTGGCGAGCATTGTCCATCGCGGTCCCAACCAGCAAGGGGTTTTTGAATCCGAAGCCGTTTCGCTGGGTGCGGCGCGGCTGAAGATTATCGATATTGAAGGCGGAGATCAGCCCATCCTATCCGACGATGGCGACACTGTTATCGTCTTCAACGGCGAGATTTATAATCATCTGGAATTGCGCCGGGAACTGGAGCAACTTGGCTATCGCTTCCGCTCCCGCAGCGACACCGAAACGGTTTTAAACGCCTTCCGCGAGTGGGACACGGACTGCTTCGCGCGGCTGCGCGGGATGTTCGCCGTGGCGCTCTGGAGCGTCTCTGAGCGGCGGCTGGTTCTGGCTCGCGATCGCATGGGGATCAAGCCGCTGTACATCGCGCGGCACGGCGAGGATCTCTACTTCGGCTCGGAATTAAAAACGATTCTGGTTCACCCCGAGATCGAGCGGTGGTTGAGCCTGGATGGTCTCGATTGCTATCTCTCGCTGAACTATGTGCCGGCGCCTTGGACATTGGTGGAAGGCGTCGAGAAGTTGCTTCCGGGCCAGTGGATGGAATGGCGCCGCGGAGTGATTCGGACCGATCGCTATTGGCGCTTGCCAAACGGCACGGAAGAGCGTTGGACGATGGAGACGGCCGAGGCGGAGTTGGATCGTCTGTTGAAGCAATCCGTTCGAGAACATCTCTTAGCCGACGTACCGTTGGGAGTCTGGTTGAGCGGCGGCTTGGATTCTTCGACGATGGTGCATTACGCCGCCGAGGCATCGAGTTCGCGTCTTAAAACATTTTCCATTTCGTTTCGCGGCCGCAGTTTCGACGAAGCGCATTATGCGCGCGAAGTGGCGGACATGTATGGGACCGACCATACCGAGTTCGACTTGAATGTCGATCAGGATTTGCCCGCGGCGATTCACGAGCTCGCGTATTACTGCGATGAACCAAACGCGGATTCAGGCGCGCTGCCGGTGTGGTTCCTTTCCCGATTAACCAAAACGAGCGCCACGGTCGCGCTCAGCGGCGAGGGCGCCGATGAATTGTTCGGCGGATACCTGATGCATCGCGCTAGCTTGCTTTCGCGCACCGCCCGCCGGTTCCCTTCTCCGGTGCTACACGCGCTACAGGCGGCGGCTCAAGCCTGGCCGGTCTCGAACGACAAAATCGGATTCGAATATAAGCTGAAGCGCTTTCTGGAAGGCTGCCTGATGCCCGCAGCGCGAGCCCATGTGCATTGGAGTGGAACGTTCAACGACGACGAAAAGGGTGCGCTACTTCAGTCCACGCTGCCGCCCGCGCTTGAATCTGTTTTGCAAGAATTGGCCTCGGCGGGCGACCACTTGCCGGCTTATCTCTGGTTCGATCAAAAATATTTTCTTCCGGATAATATCCTGACCAAGGTCGACCACACCAGCATGGCTCATGCGGTGGAAGTGCGGCCGCCGTTCCTCGATCATCGCATCGTGGAGTTCGCCAGCACCCTCCCGGCGAGCCTCAAGATCCAAGGCTCCCGGCAGAAGGTCGTTTTGCGAAATTTGATGCACGCCAAACTCTCTCCGGCAATTCTAAACAGAAAGAAGATCGGCTTCGACATTCCCACGCACGACTGGTTCCGTGGGCCGCTCCGTCCGTTGCTCGAAGAAGCCGTGGCATTCGCGTCCGCCGAGCACAGCGAGTTCTTTGAGATCTCTAAGATCGAAGCTCACATACAAGCCCATTTCGAGCGGCGCGCCAACATCGGCTATCACTTATGGGGATTGATGACACTGTTCTTTTGGATGAAGAAATGGGGAATCCAGACCAGAGTGCCGGAGCGGACGCCGCTGCGCGCGATGGAAAACGCTTTTACGGCTACCTCATAGTTCTTCTGGCCGCAGCCGCGGTCTACGCGGGCTGCATGATTTCCCCTCCTTCGCTGATGGACGACGTGGACGCGGTGCAGGCGCAGATCGCGCGCAATATGCTGACATCGGGCGATTGGGTCACCGCGCGATTGGATGGCATCCCCTATCTCGAAAAAGCGCCGCTCATCTATTGGCTGATAGCGGGTTCGTTCAAGATTTTCGGAGCGGCGGACTGGGCTGCACGAATCCCCATCGTTCTATCCGCCATTGCGCTGGCCTGGCTGACGGCCGCGTTCGGAACTTGGGCGTTTGGACGCCGCGCCGGATTTTACGCCGGCGTGTGCATCGCGACGTGTTTCGGCCTTTTTCTTTTCACGCGAATTCTGATCCCCGACGTCATGCTGACTGCAAGCATCGCGCTTTCCATGTGGGCATTCCTGCGCGCGATCGATGCAGCCGAGCCGCGGCCGCGTCTATGGGCCTTGATCCTGGCGGTGAGCTTGGGAACCAGCCTGTTGTTTAAGAGCCTGGTCGGCATATTGTTTCCGATCGGGGCGGCGCTGATTTATCTCGCCGTCACCAGGCAGTTATTGAACCGCAGAGTTTGGAAAGCGGTCCATCCGCTAACCGGCTTTCTGGTCGGGCTGCTGATTGCAGCGCCGTGGCACATTCTGGCGGCATTGCGCAATCCACCTTATTTCGATTTCACTATGCGTAGCGCGCCGGGCGAATATCACGGCTTCCTGTGGTTTTATTTCATCAACGAACAACTGCTCCGTTTCTTGAACATGCGCTACCCACGCGATTACGATACGGTCCCGCGCCTTTACTTTTGGCTGTTCCACCTCCTGTGGCTGTTTCCCTGGAGCGTGTACTTCCCGGCCGTGGCGAAACTCGATTTCAAACCCGTCGATCGCGCGGGTAAGACGCGATTGCTGGCCCTCTGCTGGGCCGGCTTCATCCTGGTATTCTTCACTTTTTCGACCACGCAGGAATACTATTCCATGCCCTGTTATCCCGCGCTGGCGCTGCTTCTGGGATCGGCGATGGCAACGGGTGGCGCCTGGATTCGCTACGGCACGCGCGTCCTGTGCGGCATACTGGCCATCGCGGCGGCGGCAGTGCTTACGCTGTATTTCTTGGCGTGGAATTTTCCGACTCCAGGCGATATTTCCAACGCGCTCAGCCCGCATCCCGGCGCTTACAAACTTTCGCTCGGTCACATGGAAGACCTCACCATCGCGTCGTTCGCCTATCTGCGGCTCCCGCTTCTGACGGCTGCGATTGCGTTTCTTCTGGGAGCGGCCGGAACATTTCGAGCCACCGGAAAGCGCGCCTTTCTTGCCACGGCTTTGATGGCGATTGTGTTTTTTCAGGCCGCGCGCATGGCGATGGCCGCGTTCGATCCTTTTCTCTCATCGCGCCCGCTCGCCGAAACTTTGCTTCGCGCGCCAGCGGGAAAGCTCATTGTCGATCATCACTATTACTGGTTCTCGTCGGTTTTCTTTTATACGAATCGGGAAGCGCTGCTCCTCAACGGCCGCTTCAATAATCTCGTCTATGGCTCCTATGCACCGGGAGCGCCGAATGTATTCATAGACGATGCGCAATGGAAAACGCTGTGGCTGCAGCCGGAGCGGTATTATCTGGTGATCCGGCAGCCCGCGTCGGAGCGCCTCAAGAAACTGGTCGACCCAAAACTGCTCACGGTGGTTGGCGAGAGTGGAGGCAAGCTGCTGCTCACGAACCATCCGGTGGTCGATTAACCTGATAATGATGCCGCACGCCAGCGATATTGTTCTTGCAATCGCAGCCATACCGTTTATTTATTACTTCATCGCGATCTACAGTTGCTGGCGGTATTTTCGAAAATCTAGAAGCGTGCTGGACGCGTCCTACACGCCGCCAGTCAGCATCCTGAAACCGTTTCGCGGTCTCGATCCCGATGCTTTCGAAAATCTGGCCAGTTTCTGCCGCCTGGATTACCCCGAATACGAGATCGTTTTCTGCGTCGATCCGGACGACGAAGCAATTCAGTCGGTGGCGGCGAAACTCACTGCCGATTTTCCTCATTGCCACATCCGCGTCCTGTACGGTTCGGGACGAGTGGCGGCCAACGATAAAGTGGCCAAGCTCGCACGCCTGGTGAACGATGCCGCGTACGAAACTGTGGTCATCAGCGATAGCGATGTCCGCGTGCGTCCGGACTATCTGCGCCGCCTGACCGCTCCGCTGCGCGATCCGAACATAGGAGCCGTAACTTGTTTCTACGTCCCCACCGAACTCACTACCTGGATCGACCACTTGCAGAGCATCGGAATGATGTCCGATTTCTATGCCGGCGTTTTGGTGGCCTGGCAATTGGACGGAGTGAAGTTCGCGCTGGGACCGACCATCGCCACCACGCGCGCGCGCCTTAACGATTTTGGAGGTTATCCGGAGCTTGAGAACCGCCCCGCCGACGACTTGTTGGTCGGGCGTCTGATCGCCGAGCAAGGCCGTGAAGTAGTGCTCCTCAACTACGCCATCGAGACAGTTTGCGATTACGGATCGTTCAGCGATCTGCTGCATAAACGACTGCGCTGGATCGTGGTGATGCGTCACATGCGGCCGTGGGGACATCTCGGTTTGCTGCTGACGCAGGGATTGCCATGGTCGCTGGCGGCGGTCGCGATTCATCCCACGCCGGCAGTTGCATTCTGCTATCTCGGTGGTTACTTTGCGATTCGGATGCTGATGACCTGGATCATCGGGATCCACGGCCTGCGTCAAAAGGGCTTGTGGAAACAGATGCCGCTCATTCCAGTTTGGGATGCCGTGGCGTTTGCGATCTGGCTGACGAGCTTCGGCCGCAACAGCATCCGCTGGCGCGGCGCCGATTATTATATCCGGGACGGCCGCCTGGTTCCGGCCGGCGATTGATGGGAATACTATCCGCCTATCAGCAGAACGCCGGCAAGTACAGCCAGAGCTCCCGCTGTTCTACGCGCACCGAGCCGTTCGTGTAAAACAAACTTGGCGAGCAGCGTTTCAAGGACGTAACTCGCCGAGGAGGCCGGCACGGCGAAGCTGAGTGGCTCGGTTTGAACCAACGCCATAAACACGAAGAATGCGACGGCGTTGCAAGCCACGCCCAGAAACAGCAGCCGCCGCCGTGCGATAGTATGCAGCAAACGCGCGAAGCCGCGGGCGCTCACGGATTGCTCCCCAGCGCGCTTCATCTCGTGGCTCTGCAGCAGATCGGCTAGCACCGTCGCGCACACCACCACAGCCACCAGAACCCATCTCATTTCCGATCCTCCGCGGACTCTGCCGTATCGCGTGAAGTGGTGTTGCGCGAAGTGGACCCGACCAGCGCCGCGCCGGCAAATATCAGAAGGGTCCCCAGCCATCGCTGGCCTGAGACCGTTTCATGCAGGAAAACCTTCCCAAGGAATACTGCGATCACATATCCGATGGCGGTAACGGGAAGCACAAAACTCAGATCCGCCAGACTGAACAGAGCCATGCGAGTCAACAGCGCCAGGATGAGCGCGGCAATCCCCAGCGCAACGAACGGGTTCAGCATGGCGCGGAGATAGAGCGCCGGATTCATCGACATTCTCTCCGGGACCTGTTTCATCCCCCAGGCCATCGAAGAATTGCCGACGGCCCGAAGCGCCAGGAAAAAAATGATAACGAAGTAGGTTTTGAGAGCTGAGCTGGAACGCCCGGAAGAAAGAAGTTCCTTCAATTGGAAATTCCAGTGTAGCGCAGGCTTAGTGCGTGCCGGACCTTACGTCGCGAGTCTTGCTCGGGAATCAAAAGAAAATGTGCTTGGTCCAATCCACCAGCATGTGGAGGCAGGCGGAAGAAAGCACGGTCGATCCTTTCTGGAACACTTTGCCGTAGGCGAACCCGGCGATGGTGGCGAGAATCATATAGCGCCAGTTTGGAAGCGCCTGCGGACCGTTATCGAGATGCGCCGCTCCGAAGATCGCGCTTGCGAGAAGCAGGGCGCGTGTGTTTTCACCGAACCGCTGCTGTACAAGGTTCTGGATGAGTGAGCGAAATAGGATCTCCTCCGGCAGAGCCGTGCCAACAAATATGATCGCTGCGATCGCGGCCATGCGTCCGGGGGTCTGGTGGGCGGCATGCGGCAGCGGGATGAAACGGATAGCGACACCGATAATCATGAGCACGGGCGCCAGCATTGCATAGGCCGCAAACGGCAGCCACAGATCGCGCAGCCCGCGCGGTGTGTTGTACTTCATGCCCGGAAGATTGCGAAAGCCGAGGAAGAGGGTGAGTCCCAGCAGGATCGCAATTCCGTAGGCCACGCTGTGGAGAAACCCTTGCGCTGGGCGCGGTACGAATCCCGAGAGCGCGCCGGCAAATTCGATGGGCAGCCACAGTAGCAGGACGGTCAGAAAATCGAATCGTTGCACTGCCGATGCGGTGGGAGCGAGAGTGTAGAGCAGCACGATAGCGGTGAGCGGAATGCTGAAAGCAGCGGCCATCGCGGATGCGGCGGCGAAAATCGCAGTCAGCAGAAACGGGATTGCCCACACCAGCGCCGGGGTGCGGCGCAACACGCCGCATATCCAATTCTGGATGGCCGGAACAAAAAACGCGATAACGCACGCGAGCAGGAAGAGGAGAATCATTGTCTGTTCCAAATCGGGTGTCCGTTGCAAATCGGGCCGCCGCTCCGCCTCCAGGCTGGCAGATTCAGTGGCGGGCGCGCAAATCTCAAGGTCGCCATACAATGGAGTATGCTGAAACCCGGTCTTCGGCTTCTCACGCTGCAAGCCGCAATACTTTGGATCGCGGCAGGGCTTTTTGCGCAATCCCGGCTCGCTCCGCCCATGGTGTTTGTCATCATTGGCCCTCCTGGCAGCGGCAAGAGCACGCAATCCCGCCTGCTCGGCAAGAAGTACAAGATCCCGCCAATTGACATGGCAAGTGTGGTGACCTCAGACATCGGTAAGAGAAGCGCTCTCTCACAAGCGTTGAAAGTCAGTTTGGCGAGCGGAGATCTGGTCAACGACGATGCCGTAAACGATCTGATTAAGTCGCGGATATTGCAGCAGGATGCAGGCAGGGGATTTATTCTGGATGGTTATCCGAGAACAGAAAGCCAGGCGCAATTCCTGGATGCCGTTTTGAAAGAGAACGACCTCCCTAAGCCGAAAGTGATTCTGCTGGAATCGCCGGATGACGTAGTTACTAAGCGCCTGTTGAAACGCCACAGCGCCGACGACGATCCGGATACCATTCGACGGCGGCTAGCGGAGTACCACGAAGACTCAAAGTTCCTCAGCGGCTGGTATCAAACAGAGAACGTGATGCGCGTCGACGCCACGCTTCGCATTGACGTAGTAGCAGCCCAAATCGACAATCTCATTGAGGACGCGCTCGCGAGGAAAGCGTTCAGCAAGCGCCCATAAAGTCTGATGCAAGGATTTATCGCGCCCGGAACAAGCGCGTCTTACGGACAGGTGAATCGCACCACCCTAACCAAGCCAGTCTGTTTGACCAGGCTATCCTGCACATCGCCCAGCATGTAGTCTCCCGACGGGCTCACCGCGACTGTGCAGGCCACCAGCATGGCGCCGGTGTTCTCCGGATCTCTGCGGGATACATTCATCGCCGTCAGGCGTTTCGCCTGGCTGCCGTCCGTTCTCATGGCGTACCAGTCGGTCCCGAGTAGCAAGTGCAGCGGGCGGCGCGTCACGCCTTTGGTGCTCATGTACACGATCCAATCTCCACCCGGCGTGTTCACCACAGTAGGATGTTCGTTGTAAGCGATGCCGCTAGTGAGGCGCTCGCTTTTTCCGCTGGCAAGATCCAGACGGTAGATTTGGCTCAGCCAAAAGTTGTGGGTGTCCTGATCGCTGGTGTAAGTCAGACTTTGGCTGTCGCTGGTGAAAGATCCCGTCTCATAATACGCGGAGCCGCCGGGCAGATACGATTTGACATTTTGTAAGTGGGGCTCCGGAGTTTCCACGAACTCGGCCACTTTCAGCGCATATTTTCCACCCGGTTGACGCGACGACCATGCGATCTTCTTGCCGTCCGGTGAGAATACGGGAAGCAGCACGCCTTCATCTTTTGTGTTCGCATCGAAAGTCAACTGCCAGCTCCGGCTGCCATCGGACGCGATCAGCCACAGATCGTCGTGGCGGCCGAAGCCGGGAAGAGCCTCGTAATCCGGGTTTCCAAACATGGCGCGGCCGGTCCATTCCTGTTTCTGCGCGATGAACAGGAGATAGCGTCCGGAAGGATGCCAGTAAGGAGCGCCTTGGTGCTTGCCGGGCAAGTGCGGCCGGAACTCGGTCAGGGCCTGGCGATCGCTGCCGTCGGGCTGCATAGTAAAAACTCGATAGAAACCCGCGGCGTTGGGCTGCATGTAGGCCACGCGATTGACGGCGGCGTTCCAGCGCGCCGCGTAACCATGGACCAATAGAGGTTTGGGATCGATGGTGGTGCCGGTGGCGCGGTCAAGTGTGCATGGCGATGCGGCCATCGCCGTGGTGCAGGCAAACGATGAAATGGCGCCCAAGGCCAGAAAGGCCATTACTGCCGCGCCGGTCGGTTGTTGTCTCACCGCAGCAGCGCGCCAAGCCGAAGCAACGCTTCCCCCGCGGGTGTTGCCTGCATTCCCTGCGCGCTGCCGGCAAGGTCACAGGCAAGCCCGAACTCGCCCGCCGCGATGGCGCCGCGGGCCGCCTCGCGCAACCGCCACGCTTCGGCCGCAATCAGCATGAGGCGCGCAAGATCCGCCCCGCATCGCGAACAAACGGCCGCGCCGCGGAAACGAGCCTGGCAAACCGGACAACGATTCGCTTCCGCCAAACCGTCCGGAGCGATCAATTCGGACGGCCTCCGATCTGGCCTTCCATGAAAAAGAGCAGTTCCGTGAGTGCGCGGGAAGCTTTTGCCAGCGCCTCGGCGTCACCCGACGCGATCGCCGCTCCGATCCGCTCGTGGAGATCGATGGCTTCTTCGCGATCCTCCGCATGCATGCTTTCAAGCAGCTTTCGAGAGCGCGTCATCAGGTTCTCCGCTTCCGCTTCGCCGACTACCACAGTCCGCTTCGCGGCGCCGCCGCCGTCTTCCACTTCGAAAACTTCCGCGTCCAAGGTCTCGAAAGCCGTTTCAACGACGCTGCCCGGAGCGTCGTCAAACGCACGATGGAAATCTCCGGAGCGCGATTCGAAGAGATCCTGAATTCGTTTCCGCCCGGCGGCGATTTCTTCCGGAGTCTTCGCCTGCATGGCGTTCGCGATGGTGATCTGTTTCGATCTGCCGGTCAGCTTCTCCTGCGACGTCACTTCGAGAATGCCATCCAGATCGAGCCGCATGCGGCAGAGAATCTCGTTGAGATCCTGCATCTCCGTCAGGCCGCCAATGGTGAAATCGCCCACCAGTACGTTTTTCAGCGCATCCTCGTCCTCGCCCTGATAGACCTGCACATCGACCTGGGACTGGAAAGGATGGCTGGTGTAAAACAGTTCGGTTCGCGTCAGCGGCAAAGGAGTATTGCGGTGGATGATTGGCTTGTAGCAATGCGGATAGGGAACGCCGCCGCGCTCGCCCAGAAAGGATACGCCGAAGGAATAAGGGGAGACGTCCACCAGCACGCGATCGACTTCGCGGCCCGCGAGGCGCGAGGCCAGCACGCCGGCTCCGAGAGCGACGCACAGGTCGGGATGCACATCCTGGCGGGGCTCGATCCCCATGCGCTCCGTCAGCAGGCTAAACACGAGAGGCGTGCGGGTGGAACCTCCCACCAGCAACACGGCATCCATGTCGCCGGGCCTTTTGGCGGCATCCTGCAAGGCTTTGGATACGCTGTCGAGCGTCGATTCGACTAAAGGACGAATGAGCGCTTCGTACTCCGTACGTGAAATCTCCATCTCGAGATGCAGAGGCTGGCCGTTCCGCTCCACCAAAGATTCCTCGCGGATGCGAACAAACGGTTCCTGGCTGAGCTTCTTCTTAGCCTCTTCGGCGGCCCACCATAACCGCGCCTTCGCGGCCGGATGTCCATTCCGGAGATCGATGCCGTTGCGCTTCTGAAATTCCTGCGCGAGGCGTTCGGCGAGGAGGTCGTCGAAATCGTCGCCTCCCAAGCGATTGTTGCCGTGGCTCGCGAGCACTTCCGTGATCTCGCCTTCCACGGTCACCACGGAAACGTCAAACGTGCCGCCGCCGAGATCGTAGATCAGAGCCGTATGCCGGGAGCCGTCGCCGTAGCCATAGGCGAGGCTGGCAGCGGTGGGCTCGTTCAGAATGCGGACGACTTCAAGACCCGCCAGCGCACCCGCTTCGCGCGTGGCGGCGCGTTGCGCATCGGAGAAGTATGCGGGCACCGTAATGACGGCACGTTCGGGGCGCTCGCCCAACGACAAACGGGTCCACTCGACAAGCTCGCTCAGGATTAACGCCGAGATTTCGGGCGGCGTCAGGCTCCTGTCGCCGAGCTGCACCATTTCCTGGCTGCCCATCTGCCGCTTAATGCTGCGCACGGTTCGCTCCGGATAAAGAGCCTGCTGGTTGCGCGCGGGTTCGCCCACCAGAAGTTCTCCCGATGCGGAAAGGCCGACGCAGGACGGTAAAATTCGCTGGTCGCCTGGCCCCAGCACGCGCACCTGCCCGTCCGTGAACGCCGCTACTTCGGAGTTTGTAGTCCCCAAATCGATACCAACTATCAGATCGCTCATTGTCTCTCGCTCACCGTGGATTCGCCCCGCACCGATCCCACCGCGGACTTGATCGCGGGCGGGCGCGACACTCTGACCTGCGCGGGACGAAACACCTCTCCATCCCACTCGTAACCACTGCGATAAACCTCCAGCACCGTGTCCGGAGGGACCGTGGCCGATTCCTCGCTGTCGATGGCGTTCATGCGGCGCGGGTCGAACGCTTCGCCTTCGCACCGGATCTCTCTGGCGTTGAACTCTTCGAGGGTCTGATCGAGGCGCTCGATAGCGAGCTCGTAACCTCTGATTAGCGCACTCACGGCGCCGGCGGCCGCGCTCTCCGGCTGGCGCGAGAAGATCTTCCGGAGCCACCCGGACCGCTCCGCGGCGGCCATTTCTTTTTCGCGAACGCGCACCGACTCGCGTCCACGCGCCAGCCGGTCCCGCAGATCGATCAAGCCGCCTAATATATCTCTGCGGCAGCGCCGCTCCGTTTCGCGCCGCAGCGCGCGCTCACGCTCCGCGTACACCGCCCGCAGCTCTTCCGCAACCTTCTCCGTCTGGGCAGTCAGAGTGCGGTTTAGTTCCTGAAACGCCCTGCCCTGTAGTTTGATTTCCTGCGTCAGCGCCGTCATCGCCGCCCACAGCGCATAGGAATCGAAGCGGGCATCGGCCGGTTGAGGGGAGCCGTTCAGGACGGATTCCAGTATGTCTGCGTCCAACCCCGCGGGTAGATCGTCACCATTCAGAGCAGAGTCGAGCAGCGCTTCGAAGCGGCGAACGATCTCTCCGCGGTCCGCTCCCATGGTCATTAGCTTTTCAACACCTCGCGCCACGGTTTTGGCCCGGCAAATATACGATGCGTCTTGCGGCCTTCGATCAGCGAAACGAGCGGCAGACTGGACTCGCCGCTCGAAAACATCGCGCGGGCGCGCTTGCGCGGGTCGCGCAGCGTGTCATAAGCGTCGCGAATTGTTTCGAACTCCGCGGGCGCCCGGTCCGGCGGGAATTCTTTCACCTTGTTCAGATAGGCGGCGCGTATCTCTTCCTCGCCGGCATCGGCCGCAACACCCAATATCTCGTATGCGTCCATTACTTGCGCTTGCCCTTCTTCTTTTTGCCGCCCTCGCCTTCAAGCAGAATCCGCGCCAGGAGCTCTTCGGGGTTCTCCCCGCTATAGAACGCCTCTTTCGCCACTTCGAACAGCGCGGGCAGAATTTCACGCGGAATGCCCTTGGGGGCGGTTTCGAAAAACGATCTCTCCATTTCGTCTTCATCCGGTTCGAACTCGTCGAATAAATCCGGTCCTAACCGATCCGGATCGAATCGCTCGCCCCGTCTAGCGCAGCACGCGGGGCACATGCATCCGTTATCGTTGAAAAATTCCGAATAATCCGGACCTGGGCCGAAACGGGAGGGAAACGCGGGATGCGCCTTTTCCTTAGCCAGCACCGCGCGGGCCTGCTCCGCAGTGAGAGACAACGGGGTGGCGTTAAAAGGATTGCGGCCACCCTCGACAGCCTGGCTGACCACTTCCATGTCACGTTGAGAACGTCCGAGTTCCGCAGCCGCGGCCATCAACACTTCGTGGCGAGGACCGAGGCCGTCCGGCAATGCCTCGGCGCGCAGCAAAAGAAAATGCGCTTCCGTGGGCCCGCCTCGCGCAAGTCCGGCGGCAGATGCCTCCCACGCGAGTCTGGGGTGATTTGTGGCAATGCCAAACTCTCCGAGCGAACGAATCTGTTCGATGTTCAGCGCAGCGCTAGCCTTCTGAAACTGCGCCTCTGTCGCAGCGAAGTAAGGGACCGGAAGCTGGAATTTGAGGAGCCCAACATCCTTGGCAAGCGCGAGCACCTTCGCCATGGAAGCGGGGAGGCCGGAGCGTTGTTGTTTGCCGAGTTCCTTCGGCAAAGGCAGCAGCACGCCAACATGGCGCTTCGCGAATGCCGCGCATCCGAAAATCAGGAGCGAGCCTGCAACGCTATCGCCGAGCGCGCGTTCGACTTCGAGGCGGGCCGCATCGCTTCCGGGCTTGTCGCCAGACACATGGCAGATCAAGAAGCGTAAAGCGGCCAGGAATGCCGGCCGGTCACCCTGTTGCGACTGCGGAAGGGCGGCGATCTGCGCGAGTCTTTGCGCCGCGAGATGGGGCTTGTTCTGCTGCAGATTTCGCAAGGCGCCAGCGGCGAGCAAACGGAGACGAGCCGTGCGAACGGTGGGACTCACGGCGTCGATTCGCTCGGCTTTGTCCAAATAAGAAAGGGCGGTCGGAAAGGCATTGCGCTTCTCGGATTGCTCCATGAGAAACAAAAGCGGCTCGACGGCATCCGGGAGGGCCTTGTTCCATGCGCGCGCCACGTTCTCGGCTTCGCGAATCGAATTCCCCCGCGCCCACTGCAGCCATTGCGAGAAGACGTCCGGGTGCCCGTCGATCGCGGCGGCGCGCTGGTAAAGTTGATCGGGAAAACGAAAGTAGTTTGTCTCCCGCGAAGACGGCTGGCCGAAGGGCCGCTGCATTTCCCGCAACAATGGCTTGGGCATGCGGCCGAGGAGACCGGCCATGTGCAGATACAACGCGGCGACCTCCAGACTACGTTCGTTAAAGCGGCCCTCGCGGACCGCTTCCAGGCGGAAATCTTCCCACCATTCGCATGCCAGCAGAAGGTCCTCGCTGTCGCCGCTACGTTCCAGCGCCCGCGCGACGTCTCTGCAGAACAGCGCATCGCGGCGCGGCGCGCCTTCGAGAGCCGCGATCACGCGCTCCATGTCGTAACTACCCACCTCGCCCTTCACGCATACCATCTTCCGCAATTCCCCCAGAAGATCCGGGGCGCTGTGGCGGCATTCCTGTACGGCGGTGCGGATGGCCTTAAGAACCTGGCTGGGTTCGTCGTCGTGAGCGAAGGCGCGGTCGAGATTCGCGAGCGCTGCGCGAAACTTTACCAGGCTGGCGTTGGTGCGCGATGCCAGTGCCTCTTCGGCCGGTTTGAGACCACCCACCTTTGTCCCGGGCTGGGCTGCCAGTATGGCGCGCATCGCATGAACCAGCCGGTACGGCGCCGATTCGGGCTTGATCGCAGCCAGAAATTCCTCGCAGGTTTCGTCCTGGCCGCGATGGAAGCACGCGATAGCGCGGATCAGGAGCTTCCATTGCGCGAGTGGGCTGCGGTGTGAGACCTCCGGCAACGCAATCTGTTCGTCGGTTACCGGCCCGCTGGTGACAACATTGAAAGCGTTGTCGATTGCCGCCGCGGCCTGCCGCAGGCTGTGCTCCGGGGGCAGCGCCGTGCAACCGGCGAGCGGCGCGAGGTCCGTCACCTGGTTCTGAATGAATTGTTCGATCGACGCGCGGCGTTCCGCATCGATTCCCGGATCGTTTAGCGGCCTCAGCAACTCGTCGAGGTCGCCGCCACGCGCGGACGCAGTTGCGCTGAGAGCGTCAAGGCGCTCCTTTGCGGACGGAAACCGCTCGCCCACAAGCGTCATCAGGGACTTCGCTTCGACCGGGAGATTCTGATCGAACAGCGCCTTTATCCGCGCCAGATATGCGTCGATCAGCAGGATCTCGGAGTCCTCGGTGCCTTGCTTCTTGTGGAACTCTTTCGCGTTATCGAGGGCGGTCTTCGACTTTCCGTTGGCAATCAATTGCCGGATGCTGGTTTCGGTTCCGCTGCGTTGTGGTGACAATCTGACGCTCAGAACTTTCTTCTCGGGGTAACAAAATTATACCGAACTTTTCGGCGCTGTCCAGTAGTCTGTTGTACTCAAGCGCCGGCGTCTTCACGACGAATTCGCGAAGTGGACCTTCGCGTGGGATTCCGGGCGAAGGAATGGCTGCGCGCCTGATCGATTCGCGCAAGCATTTTTGGATCGATGAGCACCTCGGGCGTCCGCTCATTCCGATCCCTATTTTCCATGCCGTGCTGGTTTTCAGTTCCTCGCGCTGCCAAGGAGAACCTCGACGAAGGCGCCGAAATCCGTGAGCTGCACCACGGTACCGAGAAAGGTCTTCCCGATTTCCGCGAGCGCGGCGATGCCGCTGACACGCTGGATCGCTCTGATTGTCGGGCTCGCCGGCGGACGCTTAGACGTTTACATTCCGAAGTGAGGTTCCGGCTCATTTGTAGGTGTCCTCCCGACGCAGGCCGCAGTATTTTAGATAGACGGTGCGGCCGTCGACGTCGTAGATGAAGCGGAAGCGCATAAAGCGGATACGATACTGGCCGGCGAATTGCGCTCCCGTGAGCTTCTTGAAGATGCGAGGTCCGCGTGGGCTTTAAGTAGCTTGCGGTACTCGCGTTCGAAGGCTGTCGTGGTCCGGACGTCGAACGAAGCTGGCGTCATTTCTTGGGACGCTGTTTAGAGGGTCTCCTTGTGACCTGCTTCTTGGTGGACTTGCGCAGCAGTTCGTGAGCGGGTTTGGTGCGGCCGGCTGCGATGTCTGCGTTGCTGGCGGCAATAATCCGTCGAACTCGCGGGTCCCGTTGATCCAGGTAGTCCTCCATTTCGTCGGCGCCCATGATACCGGCGATGGGAATACCGTCTTTCTCCAAAATGAAATATTCGCCAGAGAGGTGGGCTCTTTTTGCGACGGCGCCAAGATTGATGCGGGCCTTGGTGATGGGTATGCGATGAACCATGCCGGCCGTGGATCTTCTCAGGGTATGCTCCTTTGATTAACGTTGATCAACGCTGCTCAAATTGTAACAGCGATCAGCCGCCTAATTCAGATCGGCAATAGCCCCTCGCGAAGGAATTGGAGCTCTTTCTCAGGGCGATTGGGGTATCGTTCCCAGCCGGGGAAGCCTCCCCATTGGAAGTTTTTGCGAATGTATCCGACAAAGGTGGTCTCGTACCAGATTCCCTCGATCTTCGCGTCGATAGCGCCGTTGGGACACGTGATTTCGTAATCTTGGGGCAGATCCTCCGATCGACGCTTTTCGGCCCAAAACTTTTTAGACCAGTACATTGACTTCTCTTGGTCTGCCCAGGACATGATGAGAATATCTGCTGGTTCGTCTTCCGTGTCCGTTCCGAATTCGACTAGGGGCATAGCGGTCGGATCAAAAGCCGGAATGATTGAAAATGGATCCGTGTAAATAAGCGGAGGGCCTGGGTTGCCCAAATAGGGACACACAACCGGATGCCGCCCCTCAAACTGGACACGACCTCCGACCTCGCTCAGCCAGACCCGCAAGGAGAGCGGCAGAACTCGCGGCGTGTCCGGCGTGCATTCCAAAATTTGCACACCCACGTCGCTAGTATCCCTTGACCAGATTGCGCTCCAAGGTTCCGCGACTTCCATCTCGGTGAGAAGAAAGTGCTCATCGCCCGACCAAAACTCGAATCCTAATTCGTAGAGGCGGCCGACTAGGGTCAATAGGTTCTCGCGCGAGCGGCGGGTTCCCAACGGACGTTCACAACCCGTATTCGCGAAGCAGATCTTCGTGTGGGATTCCGGGCGAGGGATGTGCGCGCGCCTGATCGATTCGTGCAAGCATTTCGGGATCGATGGGAGCCTCGCGCGCCAATAAGAACTCGAGATACCGCGCTGCCGCGTTCATCTCGGATTCGGGGAGTTGCTCGATGAGCTGATGAAGTTGCTGTTTGTCCGGCATATAAATCCGATAGAGCGAACCGGTCAGGTCCGCTCCATCCCTATCCCAGTTTACGATGCGGTGCTGGTCTTGAGTTTCTCGCGCTGCTCGCGGAGAACGGCCTTGCGGCTCAGCTTGATTTTGTTGCCTTCGAGCGCCAGGACTTTGACCAGAATCTGATCGCCTTCCTTTAACTCGTCGCGCACGTTCTTGATGCAGGAAATAGGTAGCATCTGATTCGATGGACGGCCGCGCCTTAGTTGAACGGAATCGAAATTCCTTTTCCGGCGCTGAAAAGGAGTAGACCAAGGTCCAGGCCGGGAGCCGAGAACGATTGGCTGGTTCCGTTTACGACATACAGGTCTCCGTTCCCAGTTGTTGTTAGTCCGTCACCCAGCATCACTCCGGATGGCAGCAAACTTTCCAGTACGGCCGCGGGCACCGTGAACTGTCCGGCTGAAACTGGCGCGCTACAGGTGAAATAGGTGTACACGTCGTTCCCGTTCTTGACGGGGCTTAGTTCATGCGTGAACGAATATCCGTAAATGGAAACGTAGCTCCCAGGAATTCCACCTGTCCATGAGATCAATTGGCCGTTCGCGCGGTTGATCGAAGTGATGGTTGAGCGATTTGTCCA
>JBEKUT010000094.1:0-18730 GCA_049514735.1 Bryobacteraceae bacterium | reverse complement strand
GAACCAGCGGAGGCCAGGAAATCGGGCGAAGTCCGTATCAGTGGAAACGAGCTCGGCTTGGTATTCAATTGCCAGGGCAGCCAGGTGAGCGTCCGTGGTCAGGTCACCGCCGGTTCCTAATCGCAGCAAGAGACCGAACAAGATCCCGGCGTGGCGGTCCGTTGGATGGAGCACTCGAACGTTCTGTTTCGGCAGCCACTTGTTGACAACACCAATCGCTTGCTCGACCCGCAGGGGATTTTCGAAAATCCTGCGGTTGGTCATAATGCGAACGAATCCAAGAATAGTGATCCAGGTCAGGCCAATCAACCGCTCGCCGGTCAATGTCGATTCCCACCATTCGCGCGCCTCAGCGTGCTGAGGGGACTCCGCATTATATGCCAAGATGAGAATATTGATGTCGGGCAGGATCACCGGTTTAATTTCGCGAGTGATTCAGCGACGGCTTCCGATTCTAGTTCGTCGTAAAGCTGATTGAGTTTATTCGGGTCGATGCCCGGTTTGAACTGGAGATGAAATGGCTCGACCACGAATTTCGGCCGGGTCGCTTCCGGTTTGTGGGCGAGTCCGACGCGGAGGGCTTCGTTGACCACTTCCTTCAGCGACTTCTTGCCTTCGGAGACGGCGCGTTTGAGTTGCTCCGCTACATCCGGGTCAAGGGTCAAGGTTGTCCTCATGAAGGCATTATAGCGTTTTCGATGCCTTGAACGCGTTCAAAATTATCTTGACCTTTGATCTGTTCTCACTCATACTTTTCTTGAACACGTTCAAAAAGGTGTTCGCGAGGTGTCCATGTTGTTCGTTCGCAGCGTAGTTGCCGGCGTCTGGATTTATCAGGGACTGTGGTGCAAGCTGCTCGGGCGAACAGCCCGGCATGAGGCGCTGGTTGGCCGCGCTCCTTTCCTCGATCCACGCGCGGCTCATCTCACGATGCTCGCGCTCGGCCTGACGGAATGCTTACTTGCTATCTGGGTGCTGGTTGGTTGGCGCCCTCTCGCCGCGTGGATGACGCAGTGCTTGCTGCTGGCCGCAATGAACGCCGGAGGGTTGCTGTGGGCGCGCGAGTTGATTCCCGATCCCGCGGGGATGGTGGTGCAGAACGTCGCGTTCTTGACGCTGGCGGGGGTGGGGGCTTATGCCATCCACAATTGAGCGGGCGGCGTCGCCGTGGCGAATCGGGAGCTTCCAGGGCCGGAGTCCGGAGCTGCTGTTCGGATTCACTTACGAAGACCCGCTGGTCGAACTGCGGGCATTTGCGCCGGGCAGCAAGGTCTTCGCGATCGCGGCGGCCGGCTCGACGGCGCGGGCTCTAGCGGCGGCCGGACACGAGGTAACGGCTGTCGATATCAATCCGTGTCAACTCGAATACGCAAGATCGAGAGCCGCGGACGGCCCGGTTTTAGAAGGCGCGGCTGAGCGGCTGCTCTCGCGAGGGCGCGGCCTGCTCGTGCTGGCTGGATGGACTGAAGAGAAGCGGCGCACGTTTCTCGCGATGGACGATCCCGCGGCGCAAATCGAATATTGGCGGGCGGCGTTCGATTCGCGCGCATGGCGCGTGGGGCTCGACACGCTGCTCTCGCACTGGCTGTTGCGCCTGGTTTATGCGAGTCCATTTGTTACGTCCATGCCGCGCGGCTTCGGTGCGATCGTGCGGGCGCGGCTTGAACGCGGGTGGGCGATGCATCCCAACCGCACGAATCCCTATGCGTGGCATCTGCTCCTGGGCGAGACGCTGCCTGAGAATTATGCGCCGCCCGCTACTCCGATCCGATTCGTCTGCGCGGATGCCGCCGAATATCTGGAATCCTGCGCTCCGTCGAGCTTCGATGCGTTTTCGCTTTCTAACATTCTGGACGGCGCGCCGGTGGACTATGCGGATCGTTTACAACGGGCCTTAGAGCGGGCGGCGAGCCCCGGAGCGGTTATCGCCGCGCGCAGCTTCAAAGAGCCCGAATCGCAATCCGCGACGAATTTAGCCGCTTCGGACCGGTCTCTTATTTGGGGAACAGTGGAGGTGCGTTGAATGCTCCATAGACTCAAGCGGCACCCGTTTCCTGTAAGCGCATTCTTCCGGCATTCCCTGGTGCTGACGTATGCATTTCCGCGCGAGGTGCTCGAACCGCTACTTCCGGCGGGCTTGACGCTCGACGCCTATGGCGAATGCGGTTTTCTGGCCATCGCGCTGGTCCAGACAGAACGCCTGCGGCCTGTTTTCCTGCCGGCTGCATTAGGACAGAACTTTTTCTTGAGCGGGTATCGCATCTTCACGCGCCTCAATGGATCGGTGCGTGGGTTGCGAATTCTGCGGAGCGATACAGACCGGCGCCTGATGGTAGTGGCCGGCAATCTCTTGACGCACTACCGCTACCGGCTGTGCCGCGCTAGTCTGACGGAACGGGATGGCGCGATCGAATGGAACATACGCACGCCGGGCGGCGAGGCCGATCTCGATGTGCTCGCACACATCGCGGACGGACCTGCTCCACTGCCAGAGGGTTCGCCCTTTTCGAACTCAAAGGACGCGCGCAGGTTCGCAGGACCGCTCCCGTACACGTTCGACTATGAGGCCGAGACGCATTCGATCGTTCGCATACGAGGCGTCAGGCAGAACTGGAATCCTATGCCCGTTGCGGTCACGGTGCGCGAGAACTCGTTCCTGAAGCGGAAACCATTTTGCGATGTGACGCCGATCCTTGCGAATGCTTTTTACCTGCGCGATGTTCCCTATCGCTGGGAGCGGGGCACGCGAGTCCAGCTATGACGAAGATCCTGCGGTATAACTGGCGATTTTATGCGGCTACCGTGACCGGACTGTGCATCGCTTGGTTTGCGGCATGGTGGGTCTCGCCGGTGTGGCGCGTTTCGATCTTGGGCGCCTCAGTGCCGGCCGTGTTCTGGACTTGTTCGTCTCTTCTTGTCTCCTACTACGTTTACGATCGGCCGGCGCTTTATAGTTTGGGCTGGCTGGACCGGTGTCTGTCGCGAGCGCCTGCGCGATGGGTCTTCATCCATGCGGGTCTCGACGAGACGAGCGATCGATTGGCGGCGCGTTATCCGTCATCGCAATCGCAAATATTGGATATTTTCGATCCGCGGGAGATGACGGAGCAATCGATTCAGGAGGCTCGGAACACGCAATCCAGGACATCCAAGGCGGCAGACTGGCGTGCGCTACCGCTCCGTGACGCCGAGATGGATACGGCGTTTCTCCTCTTCGCGGCGCATGAACTGCGGCGTCCTGAAGCGCGGGCGCAGTTCTTTCGCGAAGTAGCGCGGGTTGTGAGCGTCGATGGCGCGGTCATATTAGTTGAGCACCTGCGGGATCGGGCGAACTTTCTTGCGTTCGGTCCGGGATTTTTGCATTTCTTAGACGAGCGGGCTTGGCGCCAAGCGGCCGTTGCCGGCGGCTTGCAAATCCGGGATCGATTCCAGGTAACGCCGTTCGTCAACGTGTTCGTGATGAGGAGGGTCTCATGACGATCCGGCTGCATCTCCAGATTGTCGGGGCGTTGCTAGTGACTCTCGGTGCGGCGCACGCGCTTTTCAGCCGCTATTTTGGATGGAAGAAAGAACTCGCCCGAGTCTCTCTGCTCACGCGGCAGATTTTCTTTGTCCACTGCTTTTTTATTGCTCTCGTCGTGGCGCTGCTTGGAATCGCATCGCTGTTTTACACGGATGCGTTGCTGGAACCCTCGGCCGCGTCACGATTGCTGTTGACGGGGATCGTCATGTTTTGGTTGTGCCGGCTTGCTATCCAGTTCTTCGGATACGATTCAGCCATCTGGCGCGGGCGCAGGTCCTACACGTGTATGCACGCGGTGTTTTCGGCGTTCTGGATGTACGTCGTCATTACGTACAGCGTCGCGCTGCGGAGCGTTTGGTAAGCCATGGGATCTTTATGTCAGAAATGGATTGACGATGCGGACTCCAGCCAGAACGGCGCCAGACTGAAGGTCTTCGCTGTAGAGGACGGCCGCGCCCACGGATCGCGCCGCATGAAGGATTAGCGCATCCCAGAAGGAGACCCGCGTAAGCCGATGCAATTCAATCGCAGCGATCACGTCGCTCGCCTCAAAACGTACTACTCTGCCTCGAGCCAGAATCTCGGCTTTCTGCTGCGCCAACTCCGCACTAACCATTAGCTTCCGCGTGACCGCTACGAAATATTCCTGCGGTACTTGCAGCAAGGTGGCCGCCGAGCCACGCCGCAGATGGTCTGCCCGGTCATTTCCGGCCGTGCAACTCCTCGCGGTTGAACTTCCGTCCTTGCGAACTGCCTTGGGCGGCATGCGAGAGACGCTCGAACTCCGCGGCACTGCCGTTTCGATTGGTCTTCTCTACAAATTGTTCCAGGTAGTCACGCACGAGTTGATCCACACTTATGCCCATCGCTTCGGCCCGCCGCGTTGCTTCGCGGATCAGATCGTCGTCGATAGAAAGCGTGACGTCCATCCATCTATGATACGCACCTACACGACGGGTCCGGCGCGGCTGGCGTCTGCGAGACTGACGGTATGGGGACTCTCCGTCTGGAACACGTCAGCAAAGAATACGTCACGGAGGGAATTTCGGTACCGGCTTTGCGCGACATCAATCTGGAATTTCAGGCAGGGGAATATGTAGCGCTGGTGGGGCGCAGTGGATGCGGAAAATCGACGCTCCTCAACCTGGCTGGGGCCATGGATTTTCCAACCTCTGGAATCGTCTGGCTGGATGGCGTGAGCACTTCGACTCTCAACGACGCGGCGCTCACGCGGGTCAGGCGCGAGAAGGTTGGATTCATTTTCCAGAGCTTTCAATTGCTGCCAACTCTCTCGGCGATCGAGAATGTCGAGTTGCCGCTGATGCTGGCTGGCCGCGCGCGGTCGCGCGAAACGGCGAAGGAGCGCTTGCGCTGGGTGGAAATGGAAGCTTATGAGGACCGCATGCCGTATCAGCTTTCGGGAGGACAGATGCAACGCGTGGCGATCGCGCGGGCTCTGGCGAACTCGCCATCCATATTATTAGCGGACGAGCCCACCGGCAACCTGGACAGTGCCACCAGCGAGGTGATTCTCGCGCTGTTGAGCCGCATCGCCGAGGACACGGGAACCACCGTTCTGATGGCTACTCACAGCCTGGAGGCGACTGGGAAAGCGGATACGGTCGTGCGTATGCAGGATGGCCGGGTGGAGAGCGCATGTTCGAGTTGTCCTATCGTTTGATCCTGCGTCCATTGCGGCGGGAGCGGCTGCGGACCGCGCTTATCGTTCTCGCCGTGGCGCTGGGCGTGGCCGCGGTGCTGTCCATTGAACTGGCGGGTCAGGCAGCCGTGGGATCGTTCCGTTCTTCGCTGGAGAGTCTGACTGGTAACGCCAACCTGGAAGTGACCGCGCCGGGCGGCATCCCTTCCGAGGTGTTTGCTCGCTTGGCGCAGGCGCCTTATCCGTTGAAGCTGCATCCGCGCATTGAGGACTACGGTGTCATTGAGGGTAAAGCCAGGCGCGCGGTTCCGATCATTGGCGTCGATATCTTTTCGGAGAAGGCGCCAAGTGAAGAAGGCGGCGTTCTTTCAGTTGAAGGTCTCGACGAATCCGTGTGGCTCAGCGCAGGACTGGGATACAAGAGCGGCGATCGGGTTCGCTTGCTGATCAACGATACGGCCTCGGAGTTTATCGTTCGAGGTCTGCTGAAAGATCAGGCTGGCGAAACAATACTGATGGATCTGGCCCCGGCCACACGAGTGCTGCGGAGCGGCGGCAGGCTCGACCGGATCTTGATCGATGCTCCACCAACACGCTCCATTGACGAGTGGGAGCGATTGCTGCGCCAATTTCTTCCGGCGGGCGTCAGCATCGCGCGACAGGGAGCGCAGACCGAGGAGAACCGGCACATGCTGGAGGCGTTTCGCTGGAACCTCCGCGTGTTGAGCTATGTCTCGCTGGCTGTGGGCGCATTCCTGATCTACAACACGATTTCCGTATCGGTGGTCCGGCGCAGGTTTGAGATCGGTATTCTGCGCGCAGTGGGCACGCCGCGCGCGGCCATCCTCGCGGGGATTCTGGGCGAAGCCGGCTGCTTCGGATTGCTGGGCGGCGTCATTGGCGTCTTTCTTGGACGCGTTCTGTCGGAGGGCGCCGTTAAGCTCGTAGCGTCAACGGTCGAGTCGCTGTATTTCAGCAGCCGGCCCGCTGCAATCGCGCTCACTTGGGAAACAGTACTGCTCGGAATCGGGCTGGGCGTGGGGCTCTCGCTGCTCTCGGCGCTGGGACCCGCTTGGGAGGCTTCCCGAGTCTCTCCTGTGGAAGCAATGGCGCGGGGCAGGCGGGAGCATCACGTCCGCGTCCACCAATGGCGAACGGCTGCCATCGCGGCTGTACTCGCGTTAGCCGCCTGGATCGCGTCGCGGCAGAGCCCTGTAAATGGAAAACCTGTGTACGGATATTTGTCGGCGCTCCTCCTGATTATGGCCACCGCCCTTACGATTCCCGCGCTGGTCTCGAGTCTCACTCGCCTCACCAGTGGCTTCATACGGCGCATGTTCGGGGTGGAAGCCCTTCTTGCCACGCGCAGTCTGGCGGGTTCATTGCGGCGGACATCGGTACTCGTGGGAGCGTTGTCGACGGCAATCGCAGTGCTCACCGCGGTCGGCATCATGGTAGGAAGTTTTCGCGAAACCGTGGTGCTCTGGATGGGCGATGTACTGCAAGCGGATCTGTATCTGAGCCCGGCTGTGCCCCCTGGAGCGGACCGCCATCCGACCATGTCGGCCGACATCCCGGCAGTGCTTGCCGCGCTTCCCGATGTGGCTGCCGTCGAGCAGTTGCGCACCTACGACATCCGCTACGGCGGGCTTCCGGTCACGCTGGGGGGCTTCGACGCCTTCGTTGGCGCGCTCCGGCGCAAACGAACATATCAATCGGGAGCGGCGGCGGAAGAAGTGGTCCATCGACTCGTCGGCCGCGATGCCGTGATCGTCAGCGAACCGTTTGCCAACAAGCATCACGTGCGCGCGGGAGACACGCTGAGGCTGAGTCTCGGCGGAACATTCGGATCTTTTCGCGTGGTGGACATTTATTACGATTATTCGAGCGAGCGCGGCGTCATTCTGATGGATCGCGGAACTTTGTTAAAGTACCTGCCCAGCGCGGAGCCGAGCAACGTCGCGGTGTATCTCAAAGCGGGCGTGCCGCTCGAAGAGGGTCAGCGGGCCGTGGAGCGGGCGCTCGGAGACCGGCGTGTTGCGGTCGTACAGAATCGTACGCTGCGGGAGCAGGGGATTCAGGTCTTCGACCGGACTTTCGCGATCACCTACGCACTCGAAGCGCTGGCGGTATTCGTGGCCGTGACCGGCGTGGGCGGCGCCTTGGTCGCTCTGGTCCTCGACCGGCGGCGGGAGTTCGCGCTGCTCCGTTTTCTGGGCGCGTCAAACCAGCAGGTCCGCCGCATTATCCTCTTCGAGGGCGCGCTGCTGGGGGCTCTGGCGAACATCGCGGGCGTGGCGCTAGGGTTCGTTCTCTCGCTCCTGCTGATTTATGTGATCAATAAACAGTCGTTCGGGTGGACCATTCAGTTCCACTGGCCCGTTGCCGTCTTGTTGAGCGCGCTCTCGATTGTTTACGGCGCGACGATTCTCGCGGCGCTATATCCCGCCAGGATCGCGACAAGGCTGGTGCCTATCGAGGTGATTCATGAGGAGTAGGCTCCTTGCCGTTCTGTTGGCCCTGGCATACGCGCTGGGTGCCGATGAATCGTCTTATCGCCTCGCGCTTCCCAATTACCGCTTCGAATTTCCGCGCGATTATTTCAGTCATCCTGACTTTCAAACCGAATGGTGGTACTACACCGGGAATGTGCGAACTTCCGCGGGCCGGCGCTTTGGTTTCGAACTCACTTTTTTCCGCCACGCTTTAGCTAAAACGTCGGCCGGGAACAATGTTTGGGACGTTCGCGATCTGTGGATGGCGCACCTCGCACTGAGCGACATTGAGGGTGGGCAGTTCCTGCACACGGAGCGGTTGAACCGGTCTGGTCCGGGGATCGCGGGCGCGGACTTGCAGCAGGCGCGGGTGTGGAATGGGAACTGGCAGGCGCAATGGACGCTCGATCCCACCGTACCGTACGGAGCCACGCAGACGCTCGAAGCCGTTGCCGACCGCTTTTCTTTTGAACTCGCTCTGAAGCCGGAGAAGCCGCCGGTCATCCATGGCGAGAACGGCGTCAGCCAAAAGGCAGAGGGCGTTGGCAAGGCGTCACACTATATATCGTTCACGCGGCTGGTTACGAGCGGCACAATCGTTTTGGACGGGAAACGATTCCAAGTGGAAGGAACGGCCTGGATGGATCACGAGTTCTTCAGCCACCAACTCGCAACCGGCCAAAGTGGATGGGATTGGTTCAGCATGCAGCTCGGCGACGGGTCCGAAATCATGCTGTTTCGGTTGCGCCGCGCCGATGGATCGCGTGATCCTTACTCAGCCGGAACGTACGTTGACCCGCAAGGGCATAGCAGGCATCTGGCTGCCGGTGATTTTACGGTCACTCCAGGGAAGACCTGGACGAGCGGGACCAGCGGTGGGCGTTACCCGGTGGAATGGACGGTAGAAGTGCCATCGATAGGCTTCAAGGCGGAGACTCGTACGCCTCTCCCGCAACAGGAGATCGCCGGGAGTTTCGGGCCGGTTTATTGGGAAGGCGCGATCGACGTGGGTGGAACGCGGCTCGGGCGTCCTTTGCGGGGGGTTGGGTATCTGGAAATGACGGGGTACGCCGGGAGTATTGTGGGGTTGAATTGATCGCGGGTGGTGTACCCCGCTCCCCGCCGGCGCGGTTCTGACGCCGCCGAGTAGAAAATCTCACGAATTGGACGATATGTTTGCTGAGCGAGGGGAGAGGGGCGGGACGCCAATCCGGGCGCCCTGTTCACAATCCTTCATTCGCTGGGCAGAGGTCCAATGCAATCACAGGCGTTAGCATCATTATCCGCTCCCACCATTCTGATCGTCGACGACACGCCTATCAATGTGCTCCTGCTGCAAAATGTGCTGGACGCGGAAGGCTTTCGCACCATATCGGCGTCCGACGGCGCGGCCGGACGGGAACTTAGCCGCACCGCCCACCCCGACCTGATCCTGCTGGACGTCATGATGCCCGGAGAGACCGGATTCGAGACCTGCGCCAAGCTCAAATCGGACCCCAAAACCGCCGACATTCCAGTGATCTTTCTTTCGGCCCTCGACGATGTGAAGAGCAAGGTGAAGGGATTGAAGATCGGCGGAGTGGACTATGTTTCGAAACCGGTTCATGGCGAGGAAGTGCTGGCGCGGGTCCGCGTACACCTTCGCATCCGTGAAAACAATCGCGCGATCACCCTGCAACACCAGGCCAAGATCGAAGAGTTGCGCGATGCGCAGCAAGCGATTCTGGTCCGCCCGGAAAATTGTCCGGAGGCATGTTTCGCAGTTTTCTACGAACCTCTGGAAGGAGCCGGTGGCGACTTCTACGACGTCGTTCAACTCGACTCGGGGGTGTTCGGCTATTTCGTCGCGGACGTCAGCGGACATGGCGCCAGCGCCGCGTTTTTGACGTCCGCTATCAAAGCTCTGCTGCGCCAATACACAGGTCCCCTGTTTTCTCCCGAAGACACCATGCGGGGCATCGACACGGTGATGCGCCAGATGCTCGGCGAAGAGCAATATCTGACCGCCTGTTATGCGAACTTGAACCGCCGGACGGGGCGGCTCTCGGTGGTCAGCGCCGGACATCCTCCGGTGATTGTTGTCAGCGCCTCCGGAAAAGCGCAGACCCTGCAAATGGATAGCGATCCACTGGGCATATTTAGCGCCCTCGTGATCCAACGCAAGGAGATCAAGGTGGCCGCGGGAGACAGATTTTACTTGTACACGGATGGATTCATCGAATCCTCTCCCGGCGCGGGACGCGGGGAGGGACTCGAGAAGCTGGTCGCCTCTTGCGTCCTGCACCGGACGAATCCGCTCGCGGAAGCGCCCGCCAAAATCGCCGGAGACTTGCAGGTCGGAGTGCCGCAGGCGCAAGACGATCTCTTACTTTTGGCCGTGGAAGTGAAAATATGAGTTTTTTCAAGAGCGAATGGCGGGTGGAGCTTCCGGCGACGCTGGAGGCGATTGACAGCTTTTGCGTCGAGTTCCGGCTGTGGCGCGCCGCGACATGCGCGGATCTCGATGGTTTCTCGACGGAACTGTTGCTGCGCGAAGCGCTCACAAACTCGGTCGAGCATGGCGGTGCGGAAGACCCCAACGAGCCTATCTCCTGTGTGCTGCGGGCCAAGCGGGGCCGCTTGCTGATCGCGATTCAGGACCGCGGCAAAGGTTTCGATTGGCGGGCCGCTTGGGATTCGCAAGCCGATCCCTCCGACACGGGCGGCCGCGGCATCGAGATCTTAAGACGCTACGCCAGCGCTGTCCGTTTTAATCCCAGAGGAAATTCAGTAATGCTAATCAAGCGATTTGAAGGAAAATCTAATGAACGACGAAACAAAAGTTGAGGACCCGACGGCCGCGGTAATACGGCTGGAGGGCGATCTGGTAAGCCCCAGACTACCTGCCGCACGGACCATATTGCGCGAGATGGTGAGCGCGGGAAAAGTGCATGTGACGGTGGACCTTTCCGACACTCAGATGGTCGATTCGGCCGGCATCGGCCTGTTAATCTCCGCGCACAATTCCCTGAAGAAAGCCGGCGGGGAGCTAACCGTAATCCACGCCTCGAAGGACATCCTCGATCTCTTCCGGACCATGCGCATCCATCAGCACTTCGCCGTCTCGGGAGATTAAGAATCGAGCGGAATTATGAGCGATCTCAGCCTTGAAGACGATTTAGTACACGATTACCTCGCCGAATGCCGCGAGCACCTGACCACGATCGAGACCGATCTCCTCGCGATCGAACAGGCTGGCGCCGCCATCGATGAACAGCTCGTCAACCGGGTGTTCCGGGCCGCGCACTCGATCAAAGGAGGGGCCGGCTTTTTCGACCTTCTGAAAATCAAGGAACTGGCCCACCGCACCGAGAACGTTCTCGATCTGGTGCGCTCGCGCCAGATGATCCCGAACTCCGAGATTGTGAGCATCCTGCTGCTGGCATTCGACAAGCTACGCAGTCTGATTCTGGATTATGCCACCAGTAACGAGGCCGACATCTCAGAGTTTACCGATGCGTTGAGCCGGCTCGCGGAAGAGCATCTGGACGCCGATCAGAAAAACTCCACGAATGAGACGGTGGCGATTTTAATTCCGCACGGGAGCAGAACGATAACGGTTTCCGCTTTCGATCTGGAGCAAGCCCGGCGCGGCGGCAAATCGGTTTATGTACTCGAGTACGATCTGATTCACGATATTCAGCGGCGCGGCAAGACGCCGTTGAAGGTTCTGAATCACCTCATGAAATGCGGGGACATTCTCGGCACGGAATTCGATTTGGATTCGGCGGGAACGCTCGAAGACGAGCCCTCCAACAGGCTCCTGCTGGATGTGCTTTTTGCCACCGTGCTCGATTCCTACTCGTTAGGCCAGATCGTGGATGTGTTGCCGGAGCGGGTCCACACGATTGAGAACAACTGCCACATTGAAAAGGTGGGCGCCGCGAAGCTATTGCCGGTGCTGGAGCCTGTAGCGGCGCCTGTGGCCGCGGCGCCCGTGGAAGCCATCCTGCCCGCGGCCGCGGAACACCACGAAACGGCTTTGAAGCCGGTCCCGGCCGGACAGACGCAGCAAGTGGAAACTACAGTCCGGCTGAATGTGGCGCTGCTCGATTCATTGATGACTCTGGCCGGCGAACTGGTGCTGGGGAGAAATCAGCTCAACGAGGCCGTCCGCAACGGGGACAAGGAGGGCATTGCCGCGGGAGCTTATCGCGTGAGTTTGGTGACATCGGAGTTGCAGGGCGCGGTTTCCCTCACCCGCATGCAGCCGGTAGCGAGCCTGTTCGCGAAGTTTCCGAGACTGGTACGCGACCTGGCGAGCGAGCTGGGCAAAGAGGTCCAGCTCAAACTCGAAGGCGGCGACGTCGAACTCGACAAGACCATTCTCGAAGGTCTCAGCGATCCCTTGACCCACATGGTGCGGAATTCGGTTGACCACGGGATCGAACCGCCCGCGGCGCGCATCGCGGCGAAAAAACCGGCCCTGGGAACCGTGTCGCTTGCGGCCCGGCACCAGGCGGGACAAGTGGTGATCGAGATTTCCGACGACGGGCAAGGCCTGGCGGGGGATAAGATCGGGGCCTCGGCCGTAAAGAAGGGCATGATCACGGCCGAACAGCTCCAGAAAATGACGGATTACGAGAAACAAGAGCTGATCTTCATGCCGGGCGTTTCGACGGCCGAGAAGCTCAGCAATGTGTCTGGGCGCGGCGTCGGAATGGACGTGGTTAAGACCAACCTGGACCGGCTGGGGGGCAAGGTCGAGATCGATTCGGTCCCCGGAAGGGGTTCGGCATTTCGCATCAAGCTGCCGCTCACGCTCGCCATTATTCCATCGCTGCTGGTATCGGATTCGGGAGAACGCTTCGCCATTCCGCAGGTCAGCGTGGGCGAATTGATTCGCATTCCGGCGAATCAGATCGAAGAGCGGACCGACCGCGCCGGCGATGCGGAACTGGTGTTGCTGCGCGACCGGCTGGTGCCGATGGTTTATCTTTCGGACGCCCTGGGAAGCGCGCGGGCGGAGCGCGGATCGCGAGCCCTCAACATCGTTCTGGTGGACACCGGGACTATCGAGTACGGGCTGGTGGTAGCGGACCTTCACGATACGGTCGAGATTGTAGTCAAACCGCTGGGACGGCACTTGCAGGGCTTGGTCGAGTACGCGGGGGCGACGATTCTCGGCGACGGGCAAGTGGCGGTGATTCTCGATGTGGCCGGTTTGGCGGCGCGCGCGGGCCTTTCCCGTGGCGCGAATGTGTCCAAAACGGTGGAAGCCGGGCCAGACGACGCGGCGGGCGAGATGCGGTCGCTGTTGTTGTTCCAGAACGCGCCAGGCGAAGACTGCGCGGTTCCGATCGAACTGGTGACACGCATTGAGCGCATCCGCGTGGCGCAGGTGGAAAACCTGGGGGGACGCCGCACCATGCAGTACGGCGGGGTTAGTCTGCCTTTGGTCGCTCTGCACGACGTCGCCGAGGTAGATGAACTCGTCGAGACGCAGCAATGGGTAGTGGTGGTGTTCGATTGCGCGGGCCAGACGCTCGGGTTGCTCGCGGCCGAGCCGCTGGACATGCTCGAAACCCGCGTGGTGATGGACACCGCAACGCTGCGTCAACCGGGTGTGGCCGGGTCGGCGCTGCTGAACGGACGGACTACGTTGATGCTCGACATCTTCGAACTGGCGAATAAGTTCCGGCGCGACCGGCCGGAGGCGCACACGTTCGAGCCGGCGCGAGCCGCAAGGTCCGGAAATAGCGCGACGGTCCTGGTGGCCGAGGATTCGGACTTTTTCCGGGGCCAGATCAAACGCCTGATCGAAGGCGTTGGCTATAAAGTTTTGACAGCGGAAGATGGCCAGTCGGCGTGGGAGACGCTGGAGAGCCATGCGAGCGAGGTATCGCTGGTCACGACCGATATCGAAATGCCGCGGCTCGATGGCCTGGGTCTAACGAAGCGCATCCGGGCCGATTCGCGTTTCGCCCGCTTGCCGGTGATCGCGCTCTCCACGCTTGCGAGCGAGGAAGAGATGGCTCACGGATACGCCATGGGCGTGAGCGATTACCAGGTAAAACTCGACCAGGACCTGCTGCTCGAATGTATCGGTAAAGCTCTGCAGGGAGCGGAAGTCGGCCACGGGCGGTAGCCGGCTGAGGAAAAGGGAAAAATGACATCAATATCGAATATCAGGATCGGGAAAAAAATCGGCATAGTGCTGGGCGGAATCGTCCTCCTCTTGACCTGCTTGTCCGTGCTGTCCTTGTGGGGCCTGCGCAGCAATGAGCAACTGGCCACCACCCTGGCGCAGCGCCTTACAAAGGCGCGGCTCGCGGGAGACGTTCAGGGCGATACATCGGCCATAACCATGGACCTTTCAAGAATGGTCCTCGACGGAAAACAAAACAACGAGATAGTCGGCCACATTCTTGAGCTTCGAAAGAGTCGAAACGCGGCATTGGAACAGTTCAAGACGATGGCGGACACTCCCGCGGGTATGAAACATAGCGGTGAGTTAGCGGATTTAGTCCAATCCATGGTTGCCGCTAACGAGGGAGTCATGGCCGCTCTAGCCGCCAGGCGTTCCGTCGATGCGGCTAAGAATTTCCGGACCGCCTTCGATATCGCCAACGCAGTTTATGCGAAGGCGAAAGAAGCCGCGCAATTTCAGGTGGACGGGGCCGCCGAAAGTGAAAAAAACCGCAAGTCAACCTCTGGCACAACCTGGATGGCGATCATTGGAGGAAGTCTGTTCGCGGTTGCGGGGGCGATTTTCGGTGGATTTATTCTCACTCGCGGGATCGCCTCGCCGCTCTCGGGAGTGGTCGCCCATTTAGGGCGCATCGCGGAAGGCGACCTGTCGCAGGATGCGTCCCTCGAATCGCAGGCGCGCGGCGATGAAATCGGCATTCTGGCACGGGCCCAGCAAGCCATGATCGTGGCGTTGCGGAAGATGATTCAGGAGATTGCCGGCGGCATTCAGGTGCTTTCTTCTTCCTCGACCGAACTGATGTCCAGTTCCTCGCAAATGACTTCCGGTTCCCGGCACGCCTCCGATAAAGCACACTCCGTGTCGGCGGCGGCCGAAGAGATGAGTTCGAACATCACTTCGGTGGCGGCGGGCATGGAGCAAACCACCACCAATCTCGCGCATGTTTCCACCTCGACGGAGCAGATGACAGCGACCATCGGCGAGATTGCGCAAAACTCCGAAAAAGCGCGCCGCATCACGGATGAAGCCACGCGCCAGGCGGCCCGCATCACCGGGCAGATCGACCAACTCGGCGTGGCCGCGCACGAGATCGGCAAGGTAACGGAAACGATTACCGAAATCTCATCGCAAACGAATCTTCTGGCGTTGAACGCGACCATCGAAGCGGCGCGCGCCGGATCGGCGGGAAAAGGTTTTGCGGTGGTTGCGACGGAAATCAAGGCTTTGGCGCAACAGACGGCCGCGGCCACCCAGGATATCAAGGCCCGCATTGCCGGCGTGCAGTCCGCCACGGCGGGAGGAATCACGGAGATCGGCAAAGTCTCGCAGATCATTTTGGACGTGAGCGCGATTGTGGCGTCGATTGCGGCGGCCATCGAAGAGCAGGCGACCGCGACGAAGGACATCGCGCGGAACATCGCCGAGGCATCCGTGGGTGTAATGGATGCCAATTCGCGGGTGGCGGAAACGTCGCATGTATCGCGCGAGATTGCAAAGGATATCGTGAGCGTCGACCAATCCGCGCAGGAAATGGCATCCGGAAGCGATCATGTGCGTACCAGCGCCAGCGAGCTTTCTAACGTGGCCGAAAGCCTGCGGGCGACGGTCGGCCGCTTTCAGGCCGGATCGCTGGCGAGGGCTTAAGGCAATGGTAGACACGCAAATCGATTCAAACGCGCAGGCCGTCCTGCTGGCAACGTTTTTCGTGGGAGACGCACTGTGCGCGCTCGATGCCTCGGAGGTCCAGGAAGTGATCCGGGTAGAATCCGTGACGCCGGTCCAGAACGCTCCCGCTGAAGTGGTGGGGGTGATCAATCTGCGCGGAAAGATCGTCACCTTGCTCGATCCGGGGATCATACTCGGTCTCGGCAAGAGCGTTCGCACTCGCGAGAGCCGGGTCTTCGTGGTGGAAGATCGCAACGAGTTCCTAGGTCTCCTGGTGGACCGGGCGGGAGAAGTGGTGGAGGTGGAGCGCGGGCAGGGAGAATCGCTGCCCGTGAACATTCCCGCGGCGCAGGCGCGCTTCTTTCAACAAGTATGCCGGACGGGAGGGCATGTCATTGCCGTCCTGAATCCCCGCGAGGTCTTAAACGAGAGCAAGTCATGAGCGGCGGGGCAGGGTTCATTACGGGGGATAAGAAGTGACAGGATTATCGAATTTGAAAATCGGGAAGAAGATTAGCCTTGTGCTGGGGGGCGTCGTCCTCCTCTTGGCCGCCTTGTCCGGAGTGTTCCTGTGGGGAAACCGCACCAACGAAGAGCAGGCAATGTCCTTGGCCCGGCGTCTTGCTACGGCGCGGCTTGCGGGGAATATTCAGGGCGACACCTCGGCGATTACCGTGGACATGTCGAGAATGGTCCTCGAGGGGAAAGGAGACGACGAAATTAAGAACCACCTTCTAGGGATCCGCAAGAATCGATTCGCGGCCTTGGAACAGTTCAAGACCATGGCGGACTCTCCGGCCATCGCCAAACAAGCGAACGAAATCGCGGACCTGGTGCAAGCCCAGATTGCCGTTAACGAGCGGATTATGGCCGCTCTAGCCGCCAATCGTTTCATGGACACCGCCAAGGATTTGCGGGTCGCCTACTCCATCGCCGACACTCTTTATGCCAAAGCGCGAGAGGCTTCGCAATTTCAGGTGGACCAAGCCGCTGAAAATGAAAAGACCCGCAAGGAAACGGCGCGCGTCGTGTGGCTCGCGATCATTGGAGGTTGTCTCTTTGCCGTTGCGGGCGCGGTCTCCGGCGGCTTCGTTCTCACTCGCGGGATCGCGGCGCCGCTGGGTGTAGTGGTCGCTCATTTAGGCCGCATCGCGGAGGGCGACCTGTCACAGGATGCGTCTCCGGAATTTCAGGCGCGCGGCGACGAAATCGGCATTCTGGCGCGGGCTCAGCAAGCCATGATCGTGTCTTTGAGGAAGATGATTCAGCAGATTTCCGGCGGCATTCAGGTGCTCTCCTCTTCATCGGCGGAGTTGATGTCCAGTTCTTCTAAGATGACCTCCGGTTCCCGGCACGCCTCCGATAAAGCGCACTCCGTCTCGGCGGCCGCCGAAGAGATGAGTTCCAACATCACTTCGGTGGCGGCGGGCATGGAGCAGACCACGACGAATCTCGCGCACGTTTCGACCTCCACCGAGCAGATGACATCGACCATCGGCGAGATTGCGCAAAATTCCGAAAAGGCGCGGCGCATCACCGATGAAGCCACTCGCCAGGCAGCCCGTATCACAGAGCAGATCGACCAACTCGGCGTGGCCGCGCGGGAGATCGGCAAGGTGACGGAAACGATCACCGAAATCTCATCGCAGACGAATCTGCTGGCGCTCAACGCGACCATCGAAGCGGCGCGGGCCGGATCGGCCGGAAAAGGCTTTGCGGTGGTCGCGACGGAGATCAAAGCATTGGCGCAACAGACGGCCGCGGCGACCCAGGATATCAAGGGCCGCATTGCCGGCGTGCAGTCCGCCACGGAAGGCGGCATCGCTGAAATCGGGAAGATCTCGCAGATCATTCTGGATGTGAGCGCGATTGTGGCGTCGATCGCGGCGGCCATCGAGGAACAATCGACCGCGACGAAGGATATCGCACGGAACATCGCCGAGGCGTCCGTGGGTGTAACGGATGCCAATTCGCGTGTAGCGGAAACGTCGCACGTCTCGCGCGAGATTGCCAAGGATATCGTCAGCGTCGACCAATCGGCCCAGGAGATGGCTTCCGGAAGCGATCACGTGCGTTCGAGCGCAGATGAACTTTCTAACGTGGCCGAAAGCCTGCGGGCGACGGTCGGCCGCTTTCAGGTCGGAATCCCGGTGAGGGCTTGAGGGAACGGCCATGGTACGGAATCCGTGACGCCGGTGTCGCGCGCCCCGCGAAAGCGTTGGGACACGAGAGCGGGTTTCGATCGTCGCGGACCGCAACGAGTTCCCGGGCATCCCGCTGGACGGGGCAGGGGGCATGTCATTGCCGTCCTGAATCCCGGCGGTTTTGAACGAAAGCAAAGTAGGAGTAACGAGGCGGCCCGCCGGTTTAACGTAACAGGGCTTCGTAGGGGAGAAAAGAAGTGGCGTCGATATCGAATGTGAAAATCGGGAAAAAGATTGGCGTCGTGCTCGGCGGAACTGTCCTGATTTTATCCGGCCTCTCGGCGCTGTCGCTGTGGGGAATTCGCACCAATGAACGGTTAGCGGCCGGCGGGGCGGATCTTTTGACGGAGGCGCGGCTGGCGGAAGCGATCGCGGGGGCGGATGCGAATGTCAATTCCATCGCTGGAAAAATGGTCTACGACAAGAAAGTCGGCGAAGACCTCTTGAGCCAAATGCTCGTTATGGGTAAGAGGCGGGGGGAAGCTGTGGAGGAGTTCAAGGCGCGGGCGAATAGCCCGCAGGCCATCCAGCAAGGCGCCGACATGAGCAATATGGCGGCGGCGAAAACGGCCGCCAGCGAGCGGGTGGTGGCCTTGGTGCGGGCGGGCCACTATGCGGAAGCAAACGAGTTATCGCGCTGGAAGAGTGGGACGAAGGAGAAGGCCCAAGAGGCTTCCGACTGGGCGTTGCAGATTCTCGCCGAGACCGAGACGACCAGGAAAGCGACAGCAGCCACGGTATGGATGGCGATCGTCGCCGGCAGTTTGTTCGCGGTTGCGGGTGCGATTTTCGGTAGCTTCGTTCTCACTCGGGGGATCGCCGCGCCGCTGACGGGGGTGGTCGCTCATTTAGGACGCATCGCCGATGGCGACCTGTCGCAGGATGCGTCCCCCGCAGCGCAGGCGCGTGGCGATGAAATCGGCATTCTGGCACGTGCCCAGCAAGCCATGATCGTGTCTTTGAGGAAGATGGTTCAGGAGATTTCGGGCGACA
>JBEKUT010000093.1:0-18761 GCA_049514735.1 Bryobacteraceae bacterium | reverse complement strand
AACCGTTCAGGAACTTTTCGGCGCCATCGAACGCCGCGCGCATTTCGGTAACGGCAAAATCCCATTCCAGATCCTTACCCGGATTCTTGAACTCTTCCTGAATGCGCGCCTCCCACTGAGCCTGCAAACGTGGGACGTCGTATTCGGCGAGGATCTCGTAGCGTTTCTTGTCGTAGGCCGGCTTGGCAACCAGATATGGGCCGAGTTCGCCCGGCAGCGGCGCCACGATATCGTCTTCCTCGGTCGAGTTCACGAAGGCGAAGAGGCGATAGAAATCCTTTTGCGGGATGGGATCGAATTTATGGTTGTGACACTGGGCGCAGCCGACGGTCATTCCAAGCCACACCGTGCTTACTGTGTTGGTGCGGTTGACCATGATGTCGAAGCGGGCTTCGCGGCGGTCGACTCCGGCCTCGCGGTTCGTCAGCGAATTGCGCAGGAAGCCGGTGGCGACCTTTTGTTCGACGGTGCTATCGGGCAGCAGATCGCCCGCGAGTTGCTCGATGGTGAACTCGTCGTACGGCATGTCGCGATTGAGAGCTTCAATCACCCACTGCCGGTAGCGCCACGCCCACGGACGCACCAGATCCTTTTCATAGCCGTCGCTATCGGCGTAGTGCGCCAGGTCGAGCCAGGTGCGCGCCCATTTTTCCCCGTAATGCGGCGATGCCATCAGGCGATCGACGAGGTGTTCGTAGGCGTCGGGGTGCGTGTCGGCGGTGAACTCGGAAACCTCGGTTGGGGTGGGAGGAAGCCCCGTGAGGTCGAGACTGACGCGGCGGATCAGGGTGTAGCGGTCGGCTTCCGGAGATGGCTTGATGCCCTCTTTTTCGAGACGCGCCAGAACGAATCTGTCAATCGGGTTGCGCGGCCAGCGTTGGTCGCGAACCACCGGAACTGCGGGACGGTGAACCGGTTGAAATGCCCAATGCAAAGGCCCGACCCATTTCCTAATCGCCGCGATTTGGGCCGCTGTTAACGGGTCGCCCGCGGGCGGCATGCGGAACGATTTGTCCGTGCTGGTGATGCGTAAGATGAGTTTGTCTTTGATGGGTGGGACCCGCGCCGGATCGTCCAGGCGGAGTTTGTTCATCTGAACCTTGGGACCATGGCAGGCGTAGCAGCGCGCGGCGAAGATGGGTTGAATGTCGCGCGCGTAGGTGACTTGGCTGTTGGCGGACGCGATAGTCCCGAGAAGCATGAAAACCGCTAAGCACGTACCTCGCATCGTTTCCCTTATTGTACTCGCGTGATATGTTGGCTGTCGTATGAACTCTCACGAGCGCTTCATTCCGAGCCGTGACCGGCAGGGAGCGGTTGCCCCACCCATACCGGATCTTCAGGGGAAGACGCGAAAAACGAATCGAGCTCCGCGCCGCGGAATCGGGGTACTCTTCGCGCTCTTGGTGTCCGCGCTCGCCGCCGCGTCGTCAGCCGCGTATGCCGCCCCCAAGAACTATTTCGTGTATTTCGGGACTTACACCGGCGCGAAGAGCAAAGGCATTTATGTTTCGCGTTTCGATGCCTCGACTGGCAAGCTTGGTCCCTTGGCTGTCGCGGCCGAGATTCCGAATCCGTCGTTCGTCGCGCCCGATCCGGCTGGCCGATTCCTCTACGCTGTGAGCGAGGAGGACAGCGGGTCGGTGAGCGCCTTCTCGATCGATCCCAAGACGGGCACGCTGACTTTTCTGAACAAGGTCTCTTCGCACGGCAGCGGGCCGTGCTATGTGAAAGTCGATAAAACAGGGAAGGCTGTTCTTGTCGCCAACTACAGCAGCGGCGGTTTCGCAGTCCTGCCGATTGAAGCCGATGGAAAACTGCGCGAGGCCTCGGCGTTTATTCAGGATCAAGGCAAGGGAACCGACCCAAATCGCCAGGAAGGGCCGCACGCGCACTCGCTGAATCCGTCGCCGGACAATCGATTTGCTATTGGAGCCGATCTTGGTTTGGACAAATTGTTCATCTTCAAGTTCGACGCCGCACAGGGAACGCTAACGGCAAACACGGTTCCGTTTACGCAGGTAAAGCCTGGCGCCGGTCCGCGCCATTTTGCGTTTCATCCGAATGGAAAATTCGCGTACGTCACTGATGAAATGGCGTCCACGGTGGTGGCATTCTCATGGAACGCAGCGTCCGGAGAGCTGCACGAATTGCAAACCATATCGACTCTTCCAGCCGACTTCAAGGGCGAGAATACGACCGCGGAAATACAAGTGCATCCTTCGGGCAAGTTTTTGTACGACTCGAATCGAGGTGCGGACAGCATCGCGGTTTTCAGTATCGACCGTCGCAAGGGAACGTTGAAGGTAGTGGATCACACGCCGACGCAGGGCAAGGTCCCGCGCGGATTCGGGATCGATCCGACTGGTTCGTTTTTGATTACCGGCAATCAGAACTCGGACAACCTTGTAGTTTTCCGGATCGATAAGAGCACGGGCAAGTTGACGCCGACGGGGCAGGCTTTAGAAGTGGGGTCGCCAGTGTGCGTGAAGTTCGTGGGTGTGGGTAAGTAGCCGCCACCAAGGTAATGAAGAAACGTTCGACCGTAACCGAGCCGTGACCCGAAGGGAGTGCCCATGGGCCTGCGGCCCGCCCAGGGTAATGAAGAACCTCGACCGTAACCGAGCCGTGACCGGCAGGGAGTGCCCATGGGCCTGCGGCCCACCCGAGGGGATGAAGAAACGTCGACCGTAACCGAGCCGTGACCGGCAGGGAGCGCCCATGGGCCTGCGGCCCACGCGAGGGGATGAAGAAACGTCGACCGTAACCGAGCCGTGACCGGCAGGGAGCGGTTGCCCCAATCATACATGTTTTTCAGGGGAGCGCGGTAGGCTGAGCGCTGTCCGCCTCACGCTAGCTTTGGACGTGTTGTGCGACCTGAAGGGCCACTGCCCGGTCATGATCGAGATCTTCAAGCGTGTAGTGCATAAACGCTTCGTGTTCCTTGAGGAATTCGTGCACTTCTATGCGAGTTTCGAGGCCTGGCAACTGCCGCACATCGGATTCGGTTAGCCGGCCGGAACGGTATCCTTCGAGGGCGATCGCTTCGAGCACCGCGAGGATGAGATTTCCTGGACTTACCTTACTGCTTCTGGCCGCGTCGTTCAATTCAGTAGATGCGACTGGCGCGATATGCGGTGGAAAACTTCGGCGTCTGAGCGGCCATAAACTTTTTCGAATTGTGGATTTTGCTCGATGGCCTTCTGCAACAAACGGGCCCGTTTTTCGTGTAAGTCGCGATAGAAGTCGCGTGTGGAGAGAAGCACGTAATCCAGGTGCTGTTCTTCTGAGAACGACGGCAGATCGCGCAGCAGCCGGTCGATTCCAGCTTCATCTTCGTGATAGTAGAGCTTCGTCGGTATGGGCAGGCCGCTCGCGCGGCGGCCGGTGTATAAATAGATGAGCGGATCGTCGTAGCCATAGAGACTGGCCTGCTCAGGCGTGTTCTCGGCAACCCAGGAATATACAGGATGCAGATCCCTGAAGTCGCTGCGATACGCCGCGAGAAGTTTGGGCAAGAAAACGAAGTCGCCATAAACGTGCGTAAAGGCGACGAATATTCCGAACGCGGCAAGAATCGCGGCGCCGATACCGGCTGCAATCCGGTCGGGGACGGCGCGCTTCTCCCAGGACTTGCGCAGGGCCGTCACGATATTCGAGAGCTCGGTCCACAGTCCGGCCAGCAACAGCGGATACAGGGGGAAAACAAATCGCTGATCGGGCTCGTAATGCCAGACCAGGAGCACGGCGGTCATCGCAGCCGCCGCCATCGGGTACTGCAACCGGCCGGAGCGGCGCGCGAGGCGGATGACTCCGGCGATAGCGCCGATCGCTATGACCCTTTCAAAGTGTACCGACTCTCCGATCGCGGTGTCGAAGACAAGTAATCTTCCAATACCTTTCAAGAGCGCGTCGAGATTAAACCAGATAACGCGCGGCAGATCGAACCATTTGACGTTATAGAGCTGGAATCCGAAATAATTGGTGTAGTAAAGCGTGACCAGATCGTGGCCGCGCGACGCGTGCGTGAGAACCCATAACTGCCAACCGGCGATAGCGGGAAACATGCATCCGGCAAAGAGCAGTCCGCGTTTATATTGTTTGCGAAGCGCGAAACACAGCGGCACAGCGATCGACAACGGCAGAGCGGCCGACTTCGTGAGGTACGCCAGGCCGGCGAGCGCGCCCGCTAAGGCAACCAGCCAGGTTCTTGATTCGGGCCGTAGCGCCTGCTCGGCCAGAATCAACAAGGCGAGGAGCAAGACCGTGAACAGCATCTCCGGCATAAGCGAGATGCTCAGCATCGCGGCGAAAGGATTCAGGGCGGCAAGCAGCGTCAAGATGGATGCCTGGATGTTTCCAAATCCGTACTGGCGGAGCAGCAGAAAAACCAACAGGACATAGAAAGGAAATGCCAGCCAGACGGCCAGGGTCGCGAGCGGCAGGTTGAACGGAAATGCCGGATTTATTTTCCAAACCAGCGCGAGCAGGGCAGGGAAGACCGGCGGGTACTTGGTCTGAAACGGCTGTTGTGGCAGGCTGGCGATGCGATATCCGGCGCCTTCCGCGAGGGATTTGGCGGACACCCAATTGATGGCATCGTCATGATAGAAACCGAGCTGCGGCATGGATCGCCAGGTCCACGCGAGATACGCGCACGGGGCGATGGCAATCAGGATGAGCGCAACAACGCGGACCTTATCTCCCACGCTTGTAAATCGGCAGAAGCGGGTGGGAAGAACAGTGTGGGACAGGCCATCGCCTTTCGTGGCCTGTTGCGATGGGCCTTCGGCCCGCCGGGACTTCATGAAAATATGGCATATCACGAGCGCCGCATTCCGAGCCGGGACCGGCAGGGAGCGGTTGTCCCAAAACAGTCGGCAACTCGAGAAGCCGCATTTTCGACCCTGTCGCGGCTCACTTCTTCCGGGCGACAGCCACCAGCGTCAGACCCTTCCCCGGCATAAACCGATCCACCCGCCGCCAAAACCACACCGACTTATCGAACAGCTTCAAGGTCACCTTGTTAATGTGTTTGCGCCGGAGCACGCGGCTATACAACCACCAGGCTGGTGCGCTGATCTTGTTGAGCTGATACATGCGATCCACATCGAAACCATGATTCGCAAGCAGCGCGCCCAATTCGCTTTTCTCGAACCGGCGCTTGTGACCGAGCGTCTGGTCGAGCGAGCCGTAAAGCGCATGTCCTTGCGGCACCAGCACGATGAGAGAACCGCCGCTCTTCAAAACTTCTGCGCAACTGGCGACCACTTGACCGGCATCGTCGACATATTCCAGAACATTGATGCACAATACCGTGTCAAAGGGACCGCCGGAATTCGCATATTCGCCCGGCTTTTCCGGATCGAGTTTAAAAACCGACACATTTGGCGTGCGGAGAAATCGATTTCGAAGGGCGTGAAGATATAGAGCGTCGCGGTCGGCCGCGACATATAGTAACCGGCGTCCCATTAGACGCCCCGAGATGCTGCCGATCCCAGCCCCCAATTCCAGCACAGTGACGCCCAAGTGGGGCCGCAGTTTTTGCGTCACCCAACTCAGATATTGCGGCGTACCGGTGAGATTATTCAGAAACGCGCGGCCGTATGGCTCGACATACAAGTCGTCGATCAGCCAGAAATGCAGAATCACAGCCAGCGCTTTGATGCCGTCCTTCCACCCGATCTTTTTCCCTTCTTCGTAGGTGCGCCCGTGATAGCTGATTGGCACCTCATAAATGCGGAGCTTGCGCTTGGCCGCCTTCATGGTGATCTCAGGCTCGAAGCCAAAGCGGTTGCTGCGGATGGGAATGCTCTTTAGAAGATCGGTACGGAAAACCTTGTAGCAGGTTTCCATATCGGTAAGGTTGAGATTGCAGAACATGTTCGACAAAACCGTCAGAGTCTTGTTGATCATGGAGTGCCAGAAGGGCAGCACGCGAGTCTGCTCACCGACCAGGTAACGCGATCCAAAAACCGCGTCCGCGTTGCCATCCAGCAAAGGGCGCATCAAACGCGTGTATTCGTTAGGATCGTATTCGAGATCGGCGTCCTGCACGATGCAGAAGTCGCCGCGCGCCTCGGCAATCGCCGATCTTACAGCCGCGCCTTTACCTTCATTTTTAGTTTTTTGGAACAGCCGGATGCAAGGATTTTCTTGGGCGAGACGCTGCAGAATTACGCTGGTGCCATCGGTGGAACAATCGTCGACTACAATCAGTTCCCGCTCCATTTTTTCAGGCAATGGCGCTGCCAGAACCTGTGCGAGACTGCGCTCGACAACGGTCCTCTCGTTGTACACGGGCACAAGAATGGACAGGAGCAACTCACCAGTATAATGCCCCTGTCCAAACCGTTCAGCCAGGATTATGAAAGTTTACGGACGCGAACTCAACTCGTGCTCACGCTGCCGTTCCGCGTAATCCTCATCGCGGAGCGCGCGGGCCCATTCATCGGCTTGCTTTTGCGCTTCGTCTTTGGCAATGCCGTAGCGTTCCTGGACCTTGCCGACTAGCTGGTCCTTCTTGCCGCCAATGGTGTGCCAGTCGTCGTCGGTGAGCTTGCCCCACTTCTCGCGGGCCTTGCCCATGACTTGTTTCCAGGAGCCTTCTACTCGATCCCAGTTCATGTTTTGTCGTCCTCCGAAGAATATTTAGCAAATCTTGGGCCACGATCTATGTTATTGACCATAAGGCTCCTGCGCTCGACTGGAAGGCAGATTTTACCTATCGGCAGGAACGCAACCTACAATAAGATTTGATCTTCCAAACCGAATTTCCCGGCCTCAAACTCGAGGCGCGCGGCAAGGTGCGCGACATCTACGGCGCGCGCGATAAACTCGTCATAGTCACAACGGACCGTCTCTCCGCCTTCGACTATATTTTGCCAACCCCCATCCCCGATAAAGGACGGGTGCTCACCCAGACGACGATTTTCTGGCTCGATCTGCTGCGCGACATCGTGCCCAATCATTTCCTGAGCGCGAACGTCGACGATTATCCGCCGGAGTTTCACGCGTTCCGCGAGCAGCTCGAAGGGCGCTCCATGCTGGTGCGGCGCGCCAAGATGATCGATGTGGAATGCGTCGCGCGCGGCTACATCTCCGGATCGGGCTGGAAGGATTACAACAGAACCGGTGCAATTTGTGGTATCGCTCTGCCGGCCGGTTTGAAGGAGAGCGATCGCCTTCCCACACCGATCTTCACCCCGGCGGGCAAAGCCCAGAGCGGGCACGACGAGAACATTTCGTTCGATAATGTTTCTGAGAGGATTGGGCGCGAACTGGCGGAGCGCTTGCGGTCGCTCACGCTTCAGATTTACGGCCGCGCCGACAGCTACGCGGAGGAACGGGGCATTATTATCGCCGACACCAAGTTCGAATTCGGATTCATCGGCGGCCAGTTAACGCTGGCCGACGAGGTGCTGACTCCGGATTCGTCCCGCTTCTGGCCGCGCGCGACGTATGCGCCGGGTGGTCCTCAGCCATCTTATGACAAGCAGTTCGTGCGCGATTATCTGGAATCGATTCGGTGGAACAAGCAGCCGCCGGCGCCCGTATTGCCGGAAGAGGTGGCGCGTAAGACAAGCGAGAAATACCGCGAGGCGTATCGGGTATTAAGCGGGAGGGATTTATGAGCTGGCTCGACGTGGTGGTGTTCGTGATACTCGGCTATTCGGTATTCACGGGCTTTAACGGCGGCTTCGCGCGCGTTGGAATCGGATTCGCGGCGACGCTGTTGGGCATCGTTTGCGGCTTCTGGTTTTATGGGATCGCGGCCGCGCACGTGTCGGATTACGTGGCCTCGCGAGGCGTCGCGAACCTGATCGGATTCGTGCTGGTGTTCGGCACGTTCGTACTCGCCGGCGCCATCGTGGGACGCATTTTGGCGAGTCTGTTTAAATGGGTCGGGCTCTCCTGGCTGGATCGGTTGCTGGGCGCGGCGTTCGGTTTTCTGCGCGGGGCCGTGATTGCGGTGGCGCTGGTGACCGTGATTCTTGCGTTCTCGCCGACGCCTCCGCCGGCGTCCATTGTGCAATCGAAGACCCTGCCCTATGTGATCGACACGTCGAGCGTGCTGGCCGCCGTGACGCCGCACGAGGTGAAGGACGCGTTCCGTGAGACGAAAGAAAAAGTGAAAAAGATGTGGGAGGATCGCATTCAACATCCCACGCTCAAGCGGCAGGAAGTCTGATGCGCCTGCTGATTTTCGATCTGGATGGAACCTTGATCGATTCCAAGCTGGACATCGCGCATTCCGTGAACGCAACGCTCGCTTACATGGGAATGCCCGGGATCTCTCATGAACTGGTGTCGACGTACATAGGCAACGGGGCGCCGGTGCTGATGCGCAGGTCGCTAGGTCCTGGAGCGTCCGAACAAGACGTGGAGAAAGCCCTCGACTTTTTCATTCGCTATTACGGCCAGCATTGTCTGGACAACACGGCGCTTTATCCGGGCGTCAAGGATGCGCTGGATACTTTGAAAGCACAGGACGGCGTTCGGATGGCCGTGCTAACCAACAAACCTGTGCGGATCAGCAACCACATCATCGGCGGCCTCGGATGCGGCGAACATTTCTTTCGCGTGTATGGTGGCAACAGCTTCGAACGCAAGAAACCCGATCCGGTGGGTATCGAGACGCTGCTGTCCGAATCCGGCGCGCCGCGCGAGCAAGCGGTGATGGTGGGCGACAGCGCCGTGGATGTTCGAACCGCCCGCAATGCCGGGATACAGGCTTGCGGCGTCAGTTACGGGTTTCAACCGGATTCGTTCGCCGCGGAGCCGCCGGATTTTTTGATCGACGATCTGAGGAAACTCCCCGATTTGCTGTAGGGCTGCGTTGGGGCTGTTTACTGATGTTCGTCGCCACCGGCTCTCTGAAATTATTCCCTCACGACCTTCGCGGACGAATCTCTAACATCGGCGGACGGGCAAGCAAGAACATTCTAAGATTAGCTTTTCTAGTAGCGTAGTTGGGAATAAGATGTGAAGTCAAGTCGATTGTGTACCGCTCCCTGCCGGTCACGGCTCGGAACGGAACGATGAGCGGCTGCACTTATAGTCAATTCGTTTGTCGTTCCAGGATCGAACGCACCCGCTCCGATCCTGCGATGCCCTCGCCGGAGTACGCGACGTAGCCATCCGGCCGAACAGGCCACCGCAGTGGAAGTAGATCGCGTTGATGAAGTTCTGTTTGTTGCGGAAGTCCCTGGGTGTACTTCACCCATTGGATCTTGGCATTGAGGGCGGCCGCATTTTGAAGCGACCTTTTGCAGTACAACGAATCTCAAACTTTTTTCTAAACCCAGTTCTCCCACCGCCACAATAACTTAGCCCATTCGCTGCACCCACCCAACTCCTGCACCCGCTTGACACGCTCGTATATTTAAATCGAAATGATCCTCTTGCGGGCCGCCTTTCCTCTCTCCCACAAACAACACTGCGGAGGCAGACCAGTGTTTTCTGCTTCCGCAAGCCTCGCGCTCAACTCACAAATCACTTCAAATCAACCACATAACTCGCTGTACCCACTCTTCTATCGCGCTGCGAACCCAGCCCCCTCCGTACACACATACGCACCCACACGCAGCCGCTTAAACTCTTCCACCCGGCCGCTCGGCCAATCGACGACCGCGCGATCGACCAAGTCCCGCCGCCCCACACCGAACGTCAGCGTCAATTCCGATTGCGACAAATAACTCGACCCGCTCTTCACCATCTGCGACTGCGTCCCCTCCGGCGTGAACACGCGAACCGTCGCCCCAATGCCATCCCGGTTCGACTTCGTTCCCACCAAACGAAACCGCATCGACTTGTTCCCGTTCATAACATCATTTCTATACAACAACGCCGGCCCGCGATTCGTCGTCATCAGCACATCCACGTCGCCGTCCCCGTCGAAATCGCCACAGGCCACGCCGCGCGCGACCTTCGGAGCCGCGAAGTCCGAACCGATTTGAGACGCCACATCGCGAAACCCGTTGGCTCCCATGTTCAGAAACAAGTGAGGAGGCTGCGCATATCCGACATTACGTCGAATATTCCGCACCGTTTCGTCAATATGACCATTTGCCGCAATCAAATCGAGCCGCCCGTCCAGATCGGCATCGAAAAACGCGCATCCAAATCCGAGGCTATTGCGCGACGCCTGCCCGATCCCGGTCTTCATTGCAACATCGGAAAAGACCCCCGGACCGCCCGTCCTATAAAGCGCGATCATCTCATCGTCGAAATTCGTGACCACAATCCCCGGATTTCCCGAATTATCGTAATCGGCCACGTCGATCCCCATCCCCGCCCGCGCCTTGCCGTCTTCGCTGAAAGCGATCCCCGCCCGCACGCCGATCTCATCGAACGTTCCATTGCGCGCGTTCCGATACAGCTTGTTCGGCTGCGTGTCGTTCGCGACCACCAGGTCCATCCATCCGTCCCGGTCGAAATCGAGCAGGGCCACGCCAAGCGATTTCGAACTCGTATCGAAGATGCCACTCTTCGCCGTAACATCCTCGAACGTCCCGTTCCCGCGGTTGTGAAACAGCCAGCAGGTCGATCCGCGGTACGCTTCCGGCGTGCAATAGGACCGGTGCTTCCCATCGACGCTGCAAAAAACATCATGCTCGGGCGACCACTGCACATAGTTGCAGACGAAAAGATCCAGATGCCCGTCGCGATCGAAATCGAACCACGCTGCCGAGGTGCTGAACCCGCTCCGTCCGCCCAGGCCGGCCTTCTCCGTTACATCGATGAAATACCCTTTCCCCGTATTTTGAAAAAGCCGGTTCTGGCCCACCGCCGTGATCAGGATGTCCGGAAATCCGTCGTTATTGAAATCCCCAACCGCGACCCCCATACCGTACATCTCAACCGCGAGCCCGGCGCGTTGCGTCACGTCGGTGAACGTCCCGTTGCGGTTGTTCCGATACAAACGCGGCGTGCTGCGCTGTTTCTTGTGCCCCGGCCAATCCATGCCGTTCACCAGCAGAATGTCGAGCCAACCGTCGCCGTCGTAATCGAGAAAAGCGCAGCCGGGGCCCATCGTCTCCGGAAGGTACTTCGCTCCGAACGCTCCGCTGTTGTGCAGGAAATCGATGCCGGCCGCGGCCGTCACGTTCTCGAATCGAAACCCCGGACGCTGCGGATCGGCCGCGTAAGCGAGCCCTCCCGCCAAAAACGTCCGGCGCTTCACGAGATGCTCACCAGCCCGTTTCGTACCGCGTACACCACCAGTTCGGCCGTATTGTGTACGCCCAGGCTCTGCATAAGATTCGCGCGATGCACCGACACCGTGTTCGCGCTCAAACCCAACAGCACCGCGATATCTTTGTTCGATTTTCCATGCACGATGAGCTGTAATACTTCAAGTTCCCGTGGCGTCAGCGATCCGGTCGCGCCATCTTCCGGAAGCAGAACTAAGCGCGGATCGAGAACTTGCTCGCCCTTCGCGACCTGCTTGACCGCTTCCACCAATTCCAGATCCATCGCGTTCTTCAACAGATACCCGCGCGCCCCCGCCTCCATGCACGTCCGCACATACGTCGGCTCGGAATGCATGCTCAACATCAGCACCGCGATATCGGGATCGGCCTTCAACATCTGCCGCGCCGCCAGCGCGCCGTTCATGCTGGGAAGCGCGAAGTCCATCACCACTACGGCCGGATGCAATTCGGCTGCGGCTACCACCGCTTCATGACCGTCGCTCGCTTCGCCGACTACTCGAATCTCGGGATCGTCTTCCAGCATGCGCCGGAAACCGCGCCGCACCAGGATGTGATCTTCCACCAACAGAACTTCAATCACTCGCTGTCTCCTAACGTCGGGATGGTTAATCGCACCAACGCGCCGCCACCCCCGGCATCCAGAAATTCGATGCGCCCGTTCACGATCTCAGCCCTCTCTCGCATCGAGATCAGGCCCATCCCTTGTGCATCGTTCTGCTGCTGGAATCCCACGCCGTTGTCTTTCACCTCGAGCACGACACTGGACCGTGAAAAGCTCAACAGCACATCGGCATGCGTCGATCGCGAATGCCGCGCCACATTATTTAAGGCTTCCTGCAACACGCGATAAAGATGAATAGCAACCGGTCCGTCAATGTCTCTGCTTTCCCCAATCTTCTCATAATGGATTCCAATCCCCGTGCGCTTCTCGAACATCGGAATAAATGTATCGAACGCGCTTTCGAGCCCCGCTTCTTCAAGCACCACCGGATGCAGCGACTGCGACATGGCGCGGACTTTCTCCAGCGTCGATTGCACGATCTCGTTGACCTCGCGCACTTCGCCGCGCAGCGATGCATCCGCCGCCGCATTACGTTTCTCGGCGCGGTTCAACATAACTCCGATCGCGGTCAGTATCTGGCCGAAGTCGTCATGCAACTCGCGCGAAACATAACTCAGCGTTTTCTCCTGCATCGAAATAAGCTGTTGCGCCAGTTCGCTGCGCCGCTTCGAGAGTGACGCCACTTGATCGAACATGCGCCGGTTCTGCTGTGCCAGATAGATTCCCGTGAACAGCACCACCGCGAACATCGCCGCCAGCAGCAAGTAGACGTTGCGTTCCACGCGCGAATAAATCTGCTGCGTCTCCGCGGCAGCCCGCTCCTCGTTCTCGTTATTCTGGACCAGCAGCCGCGAGACCGCCGTGCTCAACGCCGCTTGCCGAGCTTGCAACGACAACCGAATCCGCGTGCGTGCTTCGGCCTCGTTGGTCGCCGCCAGCGTGAAGATGCGGTCCAGCGCGTCCCAGAATTGTGCTGTCGATGCCGCCAGATACTTCCGCTGATCCGCCGTCCGCGTCGCGGGCGCGAACTTCTCTTCGCGCGACAACGCATCGTCCAGATCCACGCGCAACCGCTTGAACTGCGCCTGCCACGCTGTTAAAGGATACGGCTCGCCCGCGTCCAGCATGTCGCGCATCGCCAGACCCAGCGCGTTGAGATTATTTTGAATGCGCAGCAGCAGCAGCGAATCAGTGCGATTGCGGTCGATCGACTCTGTCTGCAGCCGCTCCAGCCCGCGCATCTGCGCAACTGTGTAGATGGAATAGACGGCCAGCGCCGAAAGCGTCACGCCCAGCCCGGCCAGTAACCGAAATGTCGGCCCGCGCTCCAAAGTTAATCTTACCGAGCCGCGCGTCTTACCGAGCCACGCGCCTTACCGAGCCGCGCGCCTTACCGAACCGCGCGCCTTACCGAGCCGTGACCGGCAGGGAGCGGTCCGCCGATCGCCTTTCAGAACCGCGCGTCGTAAACAAGCGGTCTCCCTACGGCAACGAAATAAACTTATTCGGCACCGACCCGACCTTCACATACTGCTTCGGATGCTTTACCAGATACCAACAAGGAGAATTTCCCCCATGAGGAAGCATCGAATTCACGCACGTTACCGGCCGCGGATCGTCCCGCATGTATTCCGTCTTGGCGCTTTTCAAAGCAACCGCGTAGTAGCGCTGCACCATAACGCTGCCCAATGGATCGTGCCGTAAATGCAGCGCCACGTAATCGCCCAGATACACCGCGAACGCCAGCGCCACGATCGCGAGCAAGACGCGTTTTATTGTGGCTGCCAAAATGGCTCCGATGCCGGAACGAATTCCACCGGCGTCTCCGTGATGAACGTCTTCAGCCAGCGCGTGCATTCCTCCATGCCCGCCTGCTCGGAGGGAATGTGACCAATCAAAATCATGGCTTTATGTTTGCCCTCCGCAGTCGCGTCGGCGACATACTCAATGGTCTCCCATTCCGGCACTTCGCCGATCAACAGAACTTCAACATCGTCGCGTTCCAGTGCCCTCCGGTGCGTCGCCGGTCCCGCCGCACCCGGAATCAGAGCCGCCTTCGTGACCTTCATTCCTGGATCGCCAACCACGCGCAGCGTCCGGACGCTCAGTCTCTTTTTAACATCGGCCGCCAAATTCTCCAACGTAGTCGATGGCAGCACGAACAAATGATTGTTCTCGGGCGTCTGGAATTTCTCCCAGCCCAATGCGTGAATCATGCCGGCCTGGATGCCGTCGGGCGGGTGCGCGTGCCAATGATCGTGGAAACGCCAAACCACCAGGTGATGTTCTTTAATAAACGCTTCCTTGGCCTGGAACACCGCATCGTTGGTCAGTTCGTCGGTCTTATCGAGATGACTATAAAAGGTCGGCTCGTGAGTAATAATCAGATTCTTGCCGGACGCGGCGGCTTTTTGCAACACCTCGTAAGTCGCCATCATAGTTACGGCGATGCCAGTAACTGGCGTGTCCGGATCGCCGGCCTTGAACGTATCCACGGTCTCGTTACGCCACGGCACGCCCACGTTTTTCTGAATCCGTTCGATCGCTTGCCGGGCGGTCAAGCTAGTCTCCTGAGCGGAAGCGGTCAGCGCGCACACTGCCAAAAGCGCAAAGGCCGCGAGCCCGCGGCGCCATACAAACCAGGAACTCGCGATCGGGCAGAGCGGGGCGCGGTCCGTTTTGCGCGAGTTCAGCAAAAGCGTTCTGAAAACCATCAGACACTATTGGAACACTCTGGCACGATATTGTGTATCCATGGCAACGTGCTTTGTGAGCCTGCCTTCCGGCTCGCAGTTCGATGGGTATTACAAACATATTCTGGGGCCGGCGGCCACGCGTGCAGGATTGGACCCGGTGCGGGCGCAAGAAATCGGCCGGCCTCACGCTTTCGAGCAAATTTGGATTGGCTTGCACACCGCGGCGGCGTGCCTGGTGGACCTGACCGGTCTAAACTTCAACGTATTATATGTGCTCGGATTGGCTCACGCCTGGGACAAGCCCCTGGTCCAGATCGTCCAGAGCACCGAGGAGTTGCCCTTCGACCTGAAATTCACGCACCACATCCTCTACCGCCCTGGCGCGGCGCGGTGGGAAGATATGTTCAAGATGCAGGTGCAGGCGGCGCTACGCGAATTTGCTCCGGCCTAGTGTCTGAATTGTCCCTTCACAAACTCCCAGAAATGCCAATGCCGGCCTGGGCATTCCAGCCAATCCGAAGGCGCGAAACTGATCCGGTCCGTGCCGCTCTCGACGATCAAACCAACTGGCCCGGTGTTGGGATAATGCAGCAGCAGAAAAACGCCATTGCCGCACGATTGCGAGACTGCGATTTTCACGCCGTCAACATTCGCGTGCGGATTGGAAAGTCCCCAGTCCTCCAGGAACTTGGGATAAGCATAGTCGCGGCAGGGCGTCTGCTCCGTGCAACCCCACATAGCGTACGCCCCCAGATAGTTCTTGCTGTGCAAATGCAACAGGAAGGTGTCCACAACCTGTTCCTGGTGGTAATTCTTGAAGATGCCATAAAGCAGAAGTGCGAGTACGATTACGCTCACCAGCGTGATCGCGCTACGCTTTACCAGCGTTCTGTTTCTGGCCTTCCGGTCCTCAATCGCCCCGTAGCTCTCGAGGTAACTGGCCATGTTTTTAGCCTCCTGCTACTTAGACGCACCAGAGACCGGATATGCTTTATCGTATGCGGCGGTAGCTTCGCCCGTGAGATCCAAGGCGGCCTTATAGAAGACCGTGTTCGCGGAATCGACCACCACGTCGAGACCTTTCTCGTTGGCGAGTTTGCCCACGACGTCGCGCATGCGCTGCGAGGTGCGGGCCAGAATGTCGTTCCGGTCGCGATCGACATCGGCCTGCAGGTCTTCCGAAACCCGCTGGTATTCGCGCTCTTTACGCTGTCCCTGCGCGGTCACGTCCTGCTGCGCCGCGGGCGTCAGCTTGCCGCTCTGAATCTGGGCTTGCAGAGCCGACAGGTCCTTTTGCAATTGCGCCAGTTGCTCTTGGCGAGGCTTGTATTTCGTTTCGAGGTCGAGCTGCGCCTTCTTGATTTCGCTGGTATCCAGCATCGCCTTCTGGGAATTGACGATGCCCAGTTTCACGCCCTGCGCTGTTACGCACCCGAGCGCCATGGCAGCCAGCATCGCCAGCCGTGCAATTTTGATCATTTCTCCAAAACTCCTAGGATCTCATCCTCTCTCAGAATGAGATATTCATCGCCGTCGATCTTCACTTCCGATCCGCCGTACTTGCCGAACAGGATCCGATCGCCAGCCTTTACATCCAGCGTTACGCGCTCACCACTGTCGAGCATCTTGCCGTTGCCGACCGCCACTACATCGGCCTGTTGAGGTTTTTCCTTGGCGCTGTCCGGAATGAACAGACCGCCGCGCTTGCTTTCCTGCTCTTCCAGACGCCGCACCAGCACGCGGTCGTGAAGCGGACGTAGGTCCATAACGTGATCTCCTAATCGAACTGAATATATGGGATGGCGGACAGGCGTTGTTACAGACCCTCGCCCGTCATCAGCGAATATACCATGCGAAGTGTTTCCTTACAAAAATGAACAAACGTTAACAAAGCCGCAACTTCCAAGACAACGATGAAAGTTACAGACGAGTTTCACCCGGCCGAGCGTTTCCACAAAAGCGCGCTCGCTGCCGCCGAGAAGCGGGTTCTCATCTGGCTGGCGCGCCGGATGCCGGCCTGCATCAACTCCGACCATTTGACCATCCTCGGATTCGTTTCGCTGCTGGCGGTCGGCTTATCTTATTGGTACGCGCGGTACTCACGGGCCGGTTTATTCCTGGTCATCGGCTTCTTCGTCTTGAACTGGTTTGGCGATAGCCTGGACGGCACGCTGGCGCGCGTTCGCGGCCGGCTGCGTCCGCGCTACGGATTCTATGTCGATCATGTGCTGGGCGCCTGCGGCAGTCTGTTTGTATTCGCCGGACTCGCTCTCTCCGGCTATATGAGCGAGCGCGTGGCCACCTGGCGACCTACACCGTCGGGACGTTTCATCTATCGGTCGGGGCGTTTAGTCCAACGGAGCTGCCTCTCTTGCTGATCGCCGGCAACGTCGGCTCGTAGGGCGGGCCATCGCCTTGCGTGGCCTGCCGTCTTCGCAGTGGAAGCGGCGGTGGCGCTAAATTTCTTGTTGGCCGCGAAGTGGGTGCATGTCGATTCCTGACGATTCAAACGTCGTCAGTTTGTAAGATCATCTGAAACCGAAAGGATAGAAAAATGGGAAACCCGTTCGTACACGTTGAACTGAACACCACAGACACTGCCAAGGCGAAGGAGTTTTACGGAAGCCTTCTTGACTGGACGCTCGAAGACGTCTCGATGGGAGTGATGGGTACTTATACACTCATCAAGGTCGGGAAGGGAACCGGCGGCGGAATCATGCAGCATCCCATGCCCGGTCAGCCGTCGACCTGGCTGGCGTATGTCGATGTCGACGACATTGCGGCGGCAACGAAGAAGGCCGCATCTCTGGGCGCGACGATTATTCGAGACGTAACGGAAGTGCCGGGTACCGGCTGGTTGAGCATCATTATGGATCCAACCGGGGCGGTGCTCGGTCTGTGGAAAAACGCGACCGCCTGAAAGCGATAGACTGATGTCAATATGAAACGCCGTTCGTTCCTGAGTTCGTCAGCGCTTCTGGGAGGCGCTCTTGTTGGCAGCCGGCACGGCCACGCGCAAAACCACGTCCACACCGTTTCGGTGATGACTGAGACCGCCAATCGTTTGCTGGCTGCGCTCAGCCCGGAACAAAAGGCCAAGGCGACGTTTCCGCTTGAGGACGAAGAACGAACCCGCTGGTTTTATGTTCCGATCGAACGAAAAGGACTGACGCTGGGCGAGATGAGTCCTTATCAAAGGCATCTCGCCAGCGCGCTGCTGGCGTCCGGATTGAGCCAGGCCGGGTACATCAAAGCGGTCACTATCATGAGCCTCGAAGATGTGTTGAGGATTATTGAAAACGACAATGGAGTGCGCCGCAATCCCGAAAAATATCACTTCACGATTTTCGGCACGCCGTCCGACAGCGGTGTTTGGGGCTACCGTGTGGAGGGTCATCACATCAGTCAGAACTACACCGTTAGCAACGGGCAGGTCGTCGACGGGCCGAGCTTTTTCGGATCGAATCCGGCTGAAGTGAAGCAGGGTCCGCGCAAAGGACTGCGGACGCTGCCGCAGGAAGACGATTTGGGATTCGAAGTGATTCATGCCTTAGACGAGCCCCTGCTGAAGGCTGCCATTGTCGATCCGGCTGCGTACAAAGAAATCCTGACGACGAATTCACGCAGGGCGGCTTTACAAGGTCAGCCGTCGGGGCTTGCGGCGTCGAAGATGACTGCGAGACAGTTCGATGCTTTACGCGCGCTGGCGGAGCTTTACGCGCATAACCTGCCGGCCGATATCGCGCAGCGGCGGCTGGATCAGATCGACCGGGCGGGACGAAACGCGTGGTTCGCGTGGGCGGGAGGAACCAAGCCGGGCGACCCGCATTATTACCGCGTGCAGACGGCTTCGTTTCTAATTGAAATGGACATGACGCAGGACAACGCGAATCATATACATTCGGTGTGGCGCGATCTTGAGGGGGATTTCGGCGGGGATCTGCTGAAGGCGCACTACGAGTCCAGCCACGCGCATTTATAGCCAGGCATTCCAATACTTTTTCAGCATGTAATCGATGCGGCCCGGCGCCATATGTAGGTCGGCGCTTTTCAGGATTTCCACCAGGCAATGAGCGATGCATCGCTTCTGCCCATCTGTCAATAAAGAAGCTAACTTCTCCCACTGGCCTCGGAGATCCGGGTTCCGGTATAGCGGATCACCATACTCATCCTCGTACCACAGCCTGTCGAGGACGGGATCCAGATATCGCCTGATGTCCTGGGGCTCGGTCATTGCGTACAAAAACGCGGGAAGGTAATACTGGCAGGCTTCCGGCGTAAGGATCA
>JBEKUT010000092.1:0-18802 GCA_049514735.1 Bryobacteraceae bacterium | reverse complement strand
ATCATATTCCCTCCGATCCTCATATCGGCACAATTGTCGAGTGTTTCAGGAATTCTTCCGACCCACAACCATTAGGGTATGCCCGCGAGCACAGCCAGATGAAAGACCAACGAACAGCCTTGGATGGCGCGCTGAACCGCATCGAAATCGCGTATATCGCCCGCCACAAATTCGATTTCAGAAGCGACTGCCGATCCGTCCAGCCAGCCACGGCGGCCCGCCGAATTGTAGTGGATGAAGGCCCGCACGCGCTCACCCCGCCGCACGAGTTGTTCAGCCAAATGAGAGCCGATGAAGCCTCCCGCGCCGGTGACCAGAATCATGCGATCTCCGCGTACACCTTCTCGATTGCGTCGACGTTGCGTTCGAAACTGCAACGCGAGGCCAATTCGAGCGCATGACACCTCATGCGTGTGCGGACTTCAGGATCGGCGAGTTCGAGGAGCGCCTCAGTCAACGCCCGGGTGTCATCGGCGTCCGGAATCACGCGACCCTCGCGGCCATCGGTGAGCAACTCAGACGCTCCATTCTGACGGGTGGTGATCACGGGCAAGCCGCAGGCGCACGCTTCGAGAATGGCGAGGCTGCACGCGTCGTAATAGCTCGGTAAAACGAACGCGTCGGCCGCGGCTAAACAGGGTCGGATGTCGTCGACGAATCCGGCGAAGGCGACAGCGTGCTCCAGCCGTTCCTTCTGAACGAAACGCATCGTCTCTGCATCGGGCTCGCGGCCGATCGCCACGAGACGCAAATCGGGTCGCTTGGCGTTGGCTCCGGAAAAGGCCTTCAGAAGCGGCTGGAGTCCTTTCAAACGCGGATTGCGCGCCGCGAATAGAAAGACGGTCTTACCGGACCGTTCAGTATTGGCGGGCCTGAAACGCGTGGTGTCCACGCCATTGGGAATGATTCTGATCCGCTCCGGCTCGACAGAGTGCAATTCGGAAAGGTCGCGAGCCACCATTTGTGAAACAGCAACAACCAGACACGACGCATGCCGGTACTGCCGCTCTTCGAGCCTTCGCACTTCGTCGAGCCAGCGCCGCTTGCGCGGGTGGATCGCATGGATCACGCGTTGGCGGGCACTGAGAGACCGCAGTTCGCGCCGATAGTTCGCGAGGCGGGAGCCCGTCTGCGGATGCAGCACGTCGGCGGACCAGCCCACGCCAAGGTCGTGTACCAAGTCGGCGCCAGTGGCCGCTAATTCGGTATCCACCGCTTGCGCGCGAGCGAGGCGGCTCTCCTGCCAGGGCAACAAGCGCACATCCATATCGATATCGGCGCGCGACGCCCCGGCCGGCTCGAACGCGACTACCGTCATTGAATGTCCCCGCCGTGTAAGCGCGTGCGCGAGTTGCCAACCCCAAGACTCGAGACCGCCGCGTTGAGGATCGAAGTGTTCGAGCACCAGGGCGATTCTCATGCCGCCCCTCGCAGCGCATCGAGTTTGGCCGCGACCGCATTGAAGACCGTGTCGCTCTCCAACGCGCGCATGTAGCTGGCATTGGTGTCGGTGCGATACGTATGATGGTCGAGCGGGCGAAGGGCTTGCACGACGCAGTGGTTGGGTCCCCAGGGGCCGGTATGCTCCGGGTGCGTCGGTCCGAAGAGCGCCACCACAGGCACTCCAAATGCGGCGGCGGCATGCATGGGGCCGGAATCGCAACTGACCATCAGCCGGGCGCGCCGAAAAAGACAGAGAGCCTGCGCGAGCGGAAGACGACCCACGAGCGAACGGATCGTTCCCGGCGGGAGCAGGCGGAGCAGGCTTTCCGCCCTTGCCTGATCGTCGACGCCTCCAGTAAGAATCAGGTGGTCATCGAAGCCTTGTTTGTACTGGCGGATGAATGCAGCGGCGTCTTGTTTCGGCCAGCTCTTCGAAACCCAGCGGCTGAACGGGTTGACGAGAACGTAGCCCGCACGCGGAATACGCTCTGCATCCAAAGACTCGTCGAGAAGCCGTTCATCTTCGTGGCTGGTGTAGATTTCAGGATCGGGGTCGTCCACCGGCACACCGGCTCGCGCGCAAACCTCCGCGCAAATGACGATGGCGTGGCGCGTCCTATCGGTTTCAACGGAGAATCGCCAACCCGGACGAAAGCTGCCACGCCCCATTTTGAAGCGCGCGCCACTCAGGTAAACCCAGGCCGCGCTCCTCCTGGTCCCCTGGAAATCGATGGCGATATCGAACCTGCGCTGCCTCGAAAGAAGGCGTCGGACCTCCGCGACATACGCGATTGAAAATTCCAGCGAGGAGCTTTCCATGAGCGCGTTTAAGTTCGGATTGTTGCGGACCACATCCGCCCAGCGGCTCTCGACGGCCAGCGTAAGGTCGGCTAGAGGCAGCGCGCGGCGAAGCGCCCGCAACGCTCCAGTGACGTGGACGATATCGCCAAACGAACTCAGTTTCACAACCAGTATGCGCACCGGCGCCGCGGCGAATTGCTTCAGGTCAACAGCCGGCACGAAAGACCTCGCATGGATTTTCGAGCGCGCTACGCAATGTATCGCTGAGGATTATTAACTCGCCCCGATACTGCGCAAGCGCGTCGCGGATAATCGCCAGATCCGTATCACGGCTGTGGGCGCGCGCGTATTGGTTGTTTCCCAGCAGATCCCCCGGATAGCGGCCATCGGGATGAAGATAGAGATCCACGCCGGCAATGATAAGACGCTCGGGCGCGAGTGCGGCGCCCGCCGCGATCATGAGCGCTCCATTAGTTGGCCTCGCCGGCCATGTCTGGTCGCGCACGATCGTCGAGATCCGCTCCATCGTGAAGTATTTCATGGGAACCGGACCGCGCGTGATGAGATGACGCAGCAACATGCCGTACTCCAGCGGCGTGTTCCACAAACCGAAGATCGCGTGCTTCACTATATGGACGGTAACCGGATCGCCGACGAACACGATTTGCGGATCGGCTAAAAACCCTCGCAGTTTCCAACGCCAATTGACCCGCATCAGACAATCGTGCGCGAAGCCGTTGACCCGCGCGTCTTCCGAGCTTGGACCATTTCCCAGGCAGAGCACGGAACGCGGATGGCCCAGGCGCGCGCCCAAGTCTTCCCAACTGTCGATCCGCCGGCGCATCAACGCCGGCGCCACCAAGTGCCACGCCCTGCTACTGCCCCCTTTGTCGCGCAGCGTCGGCACTCTCCAATCCTGAGCCACAATCGGAAGTTCAGGATTAGTGGGTAGCGTCGCGGAAATCGCGTCGTACGTGCGCATCGAAGGGGATGGCTGCGACGCACCGGCGACGGGAAGGAACGAAAATAAACTACCCGGCGATGTGACCAGTAAAACGTCCCGTTTCCATCCTCGCCGCGCGATCTCCTTCTCAAGACCGGCGATTTGTTTCGACTCTCGCGGTTCCAGCAACAGCCTCACGCCGGGTCGAACACGGCGTGCTTCCGCGAACGCATCGAGGATCAGCCGTTCTTCTTCGCGAGGGACATCCACAGCTACAACCACCGGCACATCTACGGAAAGATGAAGCGATCGCCGGACCGCTGCGTTGCTCGGCCAGTGGGCACGACGGCTTGGATCGAGATCCAGGCATCCCGTGACTGCGATATTTTCCGCCGGTACTCCCATTTCGCATAGTTGTTGAGCCACCAACTCATCGTGGACGCAAAGCCTGGCGGCTGTCAGCAAGGCCGTATTCAACGCTTTCGGGTTCCCGACGTTCACCGCGCTAACAGGGATCTGTTCCAAAACCGCGAGACGTATCGCCTGGCTGGGAACGCTCCGTCCGCCGTCAAGCAGCAGAATGTGACGGACCTGTAGTCTGCACAGAAAACGCCGGACCACGAACGCCGCATCAAACGGGACGTGCAAGGTTTGCTCGTCGGTGAACGTCCGTCGCAGGAATCGCAGAGTCCCGTGCCGCCCTGACGTGAGCACCAGCCGCACATGCGGCCGCTCCGCCATGATCGCCTGAATTAGCGGGCGCGCGGCGTCGAATTGCAGCGGCGTGTCTCCGTGCACCCACAGCGAGCGCCGGCAGCAAGGGATGCTCAATCCGGCGCGTTCGAGCAGGTAGCGGAATTTCTCCCAAAATTCCATTTAATCCTCGGCCATATCCTCGACTATACTTGTTTGGACCAACCGAAATGCGCAACCCCATCGCGTGGCTTCGACGACGAGATCCCGACCGCGAGAATCGCAAGCGCATCGAAAAGCTGCGGCGCGAGGGCGTCAGAATCGGCGAAGACTGCCTGATCCTCACCACTTACTTTTCCACCGAGCCATATCTGATTCAAATTGGCGATCGCGTTGGCATCGCCTCGGGGGTCCGATTCATCACTCATAACGCTCTTGCTTTCCGTTTGCGCGAGACGTATCCCAATTTCCAGGCGTTCGCGCCGATCTCGGTGGGTGACGGCACGATCATCGGGTTGAACGCGATCATTCTGCCGGGGACGGTTATTGGCAAGGACTGCTTTATCAATGCCGGTGCGGTGGTGCACGGAGCCATTGCAGACGATGCGGCGGTGGGCGGCAATCCCGCCCGGGTTTTTGGCAAGATGTCGGACATGATGGCGGGCCTCCTGGACTCTCCGGGACGTCTCGATGTATATCACCTTCCGCCGGCGGAACGACGGGAACGCATCGAGCGGCACTTTGGATTAAGGTAATCGCCGCTTCCAGCGATCGATGAGCCGGTCCGCCAGCTGCGAGCGCCACAGAAAATTCGCCGCGGGTTCCGGATCGTTCTGGAGGTAGCCGAGCGAAAGTAACAGCGGCTTCTCAATACGAATAACCCGCTCCAAGTAGCGCGTGGGGTATGTTTTGTACTTGCCAATGGACGATCCGTTCACCGACGGTTGCATGGTGCGCAGCGCCTTTTCTCCTTCGTCAATCGAGAGCTTGTCGAAAAGTTGCCGGGCAGTGGAATCGAAGTTGAGGCAAAGGTCCTCATAGCGAATTTCCAGATAGCGCTCACGCAACATCGCGCCATAGCTGCGTCCGGCCGAGACGCTATTTACCCAATGAATCGAATTAAAGATGTAGCTCTGACGCCGGTACGCCTGCGCAGTGAGCCGCAATCCGGAGATGGTTCGAATGCGATCGGTGTTGAAGTAAACCTTGCGCCAGAATGCGCTGTCCGGCGCTTTGTGATCGGAAAACGCAACGTCGCGTCCATCGCGGATCAGGTGAACGAAGCGGGCGCTGGGGAAGCAGTAGTCCAAGACCGGAAGCGCGTAGACGGTCTCGCAAAGCTTCCACCCCCAGTTCCGTTCGGGATCTCCGTTCATGTTTTGAAGATGTGCGTCAAAGACATTCTCCAGGAGCCGCGCCAGATCGAGGTCCGGGGGACGACGCGGGTCCCAAAGAGGCGAGTAATCGGAGTAATACTGAGTGACTAGATATTCGACAAGTTTGAAGATGTCCAACGAATCGTATGATTCATTCAAGCGAGAACCCATGAACACGCCGGCCGCTTCCAGCAGGCGCGCCAGAACGCGGCTGCCCGAGTGCGATTTGTTGAACACGATAATCGGCGCGCTGTAGCTGGAAAACCGGCCGCGAAACGAGTCGAGCGTTGGAGAACTCATGCCAGAGTTCGCCTGGCCAAGCGCTCTAATACGCGCAAGGGCGTGCTCGCCGGATCGTTCATCGCATCGACCGGCAAGTAGAACGTCTGTTCGAGCGCGAACTGGCCGGACATGGCGGCGTGAGACACTCGATCCGCAAAACAGGCCCAGGTGACGCCGGGCGGAAAGACGACCTGCGACTGTTGAACTTGAGATTGATACTCAGTATCCGCCTTCATCGCGTCATGAATGCCGAGCATGATGTGGTCGTATTCAGTGCGGCGTCCTTTCACTCTCCGCAGGAGTTGAAGCGCTAGTGACGACCCCGGCAGAGGAGGGCGGATTTGAGGCAGGAACCGGGCCGCGACGTTTTCGAACGGTTCGCCAATGCGCCAGACACGAGCCGCCCGCGGATTCACATTGGTGAAGACGCGCAGGATTTGCAGGCCCTGCGTTGGCCTCGCCGGGAAGGCGTCCACATGCAGCCTGGTGTCGTCGCGCTGCCACGTCGTGGAGCGGCCGGCGACCTCGGCTGGTCGAAAGCTCGTGAATCCGAGTCTTAGATGCTCTCCGTACCCGAGGGTTTCGAGAAGGCTGCGCGTCGAGCAGCAGTAGCGCTGCAGCATCGCCAGCAATTCGGCATGCTCGCGTCCCTGGCAACGGGTGCCGTCCAATGCGGCCGCACCGGGGCGCAAGCTCACGTTTTTCGATTTGCCGTCCAGGTACTCAGGTGACAGAAACTTTCGCTCGGTCTTGGTCAGCTCGAAGCTGCAAGGCGCATGAAGGACTTCGCCGCTTTCGAGCGTATCCGCCCCCATCGCGTCACGGATTCTCCGTGGGACAAGCCAGGGGGTTTTGCGGCCGGTCTGTCCGCGAACACACAAGGCCGGCATGCAGCACAACACCAGTCACCAACGCGAGGCCGCTGTACAAGAAATAGAGCAAATGCATTGGTATGCTGCGGAGGGCAAACCACCAGCCCCGTCTGCTTGCGAGAAAACGGAAGAAAGGCAGGTTAAGCAGAATCGTTAGCAGCAGGGGCACAGGCGAGAGACTTGGAAATCCCGCGGCGACCAACGGCGTCATGCATACCAGCGCCACGCAGGCCCTCTGGTCGATTCGCAGATTTAGATCGTTCGGCATGACGCCGCTACGGAGCACTAGCAGGGTCCAGGGGATGGCGCGATCGAAGATGTCGGTTCGCAGCAGTCCCGCAAGGTTCCAGCGCTTGAGATGCTTGACTTGCAGATCGGGGTCGAGCCGGATGCGGCCACCTTGAAGAAGAATCGTCCCGCCGAACTCGATATCCTCGACGGCCGACCGGCGCCGGTGTTCGGGGAAACCGCCAGTTGAGAGAAAGAACGTCCGCCGGATGGCCCCACAGCCGGTCCAGAAGGTGCTGGCGTCGCGGCATCCGCGATGGTGCGTAAACGAGTGCAGCAGGTTCTTATATTGCGAGAGGAAGTTTGGCGCACCCGGCTCGAAATCGTAAGAGCCGATCAGGGCAACGATGGAGAGGTCCTCGGCGAACGCGGCCACGGCCCGGGCCACCGTGCCCTCACCCACACAGACGTCGGCATCGATGAACAGGAGGATCTCCCCCGAGGCTGCAAGCGATCCAAGATTGCGTGCATGCGCCGGCCCCTGACGCCTTGGCGATTCGATTACTCGCGCCCCTGCGCGGCGCGCTATGTGCGCCGAATCGTCTGTCGATCCATCGTCGACTACGATGCATTCACAAGACGAATCCGTAGTCCGGGACAAGGCGTCGAGGCAATCCTGTAGCGTCGTTGCGCCGTTGAAAACGGGAATGACCACTGACACAGAACAGGCCACGCGAAGAGTAATCATAGCAATGTCCGAGCGTCTGAGGGGGCCGGAACCGTAGAGTGTGAAAAGTGCATTGGCCGTGCGGGCGGCGGGTTCTTGCGGCGAAAAATACCTTGTCCACGGGAGCCATGACAAAGTGTGTCCGATAGCGTTCGCGCCGTCGCGCTGTACAACATTAGCAGCCGCAACGTTAATCGCAAGACCTACGTAGTTCAACGCTGTAATGGCTTGAACATCGGGGATCGCCTCACCGACAACATCATGAAAAAGGATGACTACCGATTCCATGATGTTTTTCACTATAGTTACGCGGCAGTCCTTGGCTGGTCTGCGGTTCTGCGGGCTCTGATGCGGATAAAACGCGAGAATCGGCCGGAAGTAGACGAGGGACAAGACGGCGGCAGAGCAATTTTGATCGAGGAGGGCGTTGCCACGTGGGTTTTCGGACACGCCAAGGATCTGAAGTTGTTCGCCGACATAAAGCCGAACGGCCCCGCCTTCGGCGCGCAACGTTCCAGCATATCGGACCTCTCCCCCCGGGTTCCGACTGTGTCGATCTCAGCGTGAGTTGAGACGACGGTGAGTGGACCGGCTGCCGCACCGGTTTCCGCCGCGACGAATGACATAAGGTTGCCCAACCCGATCAGATTCCCCAAGAGTCGCTGGATGTAATAGTGGTTGCGGTACACTGCGGTCAAGATAATCCGCCGATTATCCGTCAGTTTGAAACTCAGGAAGCTCAAACACTGTCGGTTCATCTGCCGTCCTGCATCTCGCACCGGATCAAAGATCGTCAGCTCGTAAATATTCTTGAACGTTCGATCATGCTCAAGGTTCTCCCGCATCTTCGACACGAGGTCCTTCAAGGGATTGAGCGGTTCACGGTCCCGCTTTTCCTTCGGAAAGCTTATCATCCGTTCGAAGTACCGACCCCAGTCTCCAGACCGTTTGATTTTCGGAAATACCTTCGTTAGGTAGACGTCATAAAAAGCTGGGGCTCCGTGCAGCTCATAGATCGCTTGGGGAAAGATCGTGTTTGCGACTGTCTGCACTGGCCAGAGCTCATGACCACGCAGAAAAGTGTCAGCCTCAAAGATAATCTTTCCGTCAACCTTACTCTCTGCGGTGGGATCTTCGACGTCAACGATCACGTTGTGCGCTTGATGGCCTGGTATAGCGTCAACTATCTGCGCGGCCGCCAACCAAGCCAGCGCGCAACTTGGCTGTGGCGGAATTCCAAGGTACATTCACGCCTCCTGCGCCAATACTGCAATTCGCATGAGCCGAGGCTGCAGAAAGGATTCAGTCAGCCATCCGTGGCCACCTATTCCCCATCCCGCACCCCAGCTATTTCGAACCAGTATCAGTCGTTTGCCGTTTCGAATACCCTGCCCGACGGCGACCACCGCGTGGCGCCGCGTTGGGTCAGGCCCCTCGCCGGGGACGACGTCGACTACGCCGTCATTTGCCGGCAAGTAAAACGAGTCGGAGAGCATCATGGTTGTCAACACAGGTCGCCCGTCGTCGAGCAGGCGCACTATGTCATCAACCGTCGCGGTGCAGGCATCACTTTGGCGGCGGTAGACTTGTGTGATCCCGGCTGGGGGCCGCCAGGAAGCAAGGTCGGATGGGAGCGACGCGAGGTAGGGCCACTCACTCTCAACTGGTTGGCCGTCCTCCTTCAGAACTTCGAGCATCGTGGATAATCCGGCTCCTTGATGTGGGGGTCTTTTGCTTCGGCGCTGAGCATGATAGAAAGCGAATTCACTTGAAAGCGGCACGGACGAACCGCGAACGGCTGCAGGGACGTCGCTGGCAGCAAAGGCCAAGCATGTGGGTGGCATCCCCTGATTCCGCGCCGATCCGAAAGCAGCGCGCAGATCGCGCACGATGCTTATGTCCATCGGACGGCCTCAAGCAGCCGCTGACGCTCTGCCCGCGACAAGCCCTCCTGCTCTCGGCCGGTCAAGTCATATCGAATCGAAAAAGTGTTGACAGGGGCTGTGGGCTGCCACGGACGTCGCTCGCTGAACTGCAATTCGCCTTGCTGGCGCTCACGGGATAGGGCGGTCACCCGGCGAGTCACATGCCCGCCCACTGTATCCTCAACTGCTCCCTCCCGTTCGTCCCTCACCAGCGCAAAGCCGGCGTCCTGCAGCTGTTCGAAATTCCACAAATACCCGCTCCCACTGTGCTCAGGAAGTCGTAATACGAAGAGGTCAGACCGGCTACCGGAGATTGTCATCCCTCTGTCTACCTCCGAGAGCGTCCCTACATCTCCTCGGAAATCAGGTGGGTCATAACCGCTCAGAAGATCGGCTTTGATTCCGCGTGGTTCGATTCCGGCGAGCTTCTTTGCAGTCGGGGCGCTGAGCAATTTGTATCGCGCGAGGGTCCAGCAGGTCGCTTGATAGCTCGCGCCAATGCGCAGTGACAACTGGTAGACGACATCAGGGCGTTGCAGCGCGGGGCCGATCCAACCCTGATGCTCGCAGTGCCATGTGATGAGCCATCGGGGCATCAAGAACGTTACCGCAAATGCATTGGCCTCGACCTCCTGCAGCGGATATGCCGGTTGCGCCACGAATGGTGACCGCACCAACATACTCTCATCATCAAGACTGGGCTTGCGCCCAAGTTGCTGGTGACCAAGCTCGTGGGCTGTCGTGAAACGCTGGACACTAAGCGGGCGCCTTGTAGTGACTAGCACCCCCGGAATTGGAATCGTTGAGGAAGGCCCCGAGAAGGCCTTCGAGTGGACGAAATAAGAGGGGTACGTCGAGGCGGGCCGCCGCCTCAAAAACGTCAACCCGTCCACCTTCGCGAACGACTTGCTCCTGAGTGCCGAGATTGTGATGGAGGCGGGCTGCAGCCATCGCCGCGTGGCGCACAGCCACAGCGTACGTCGACATCAGAGCTTACTCCGATCTCTACCAGAACGCGCACGCAGATACTCTGCAAAGCGGCCGAGCTCTTCTCGGTCCTTGACGGACAGTTCTGCCGCCGCGCGCGCCAAGTGTGCGACGTCAGCCGGCAATGCGGCCGCTGCCACGTCTTCGCCGGTGAAATAGCTGACCGGCTGTCGATAGAGCTCGGCCAGGCGCTTCAATTCGATGGCTTCGACTCGCCTCTGGCCACCTTCAACTCCCGTAAGAGCGGTTCGAGGCACCTTCAGATATGTCGCAACTTCCTCCTGGCTTAGCCCCAGGTATTCGCGCGCCTGCCGGAGGCGCTCGCCTAATTGACGACGTTCCTCATCGTTATCCGGAATATGAACTAATGCCGCTCTTTTCATGTCGCTGCTCCTTCGTGATGTTTCCGCCATCGTTTCTCAATCTTTCCTGAGAGGCTTGTGACAGCGTCCTCGATTGACGAGTAGCCTCCTGGTCTTACAACGCTCTCATTGATTTCGAAGGGCAGGATGCTGTCCAAGCAGAATCTCAACAATCGCGAGTGAATCGATGCCCGCCGCACTGCTACGCAGGTGCGCTTGATGTTGAACGATTCGTGTTATCTCATCCGACAGCCGGGTCTCGACGGCGGCGGCCGGGAAAGCTGCAGTCGTTGCGGCCGAGATTAAAGTAGAGACAGCCATCTGACTTCCTGTCCTTACATCGAACAGTGTAACAGCTCAATGTTCGAAAATCAAACAATTTAGCCTTTCGATTCCTGAAGGGATGGGAGCCGTGGCGCCCATCTTATATAGGAACATCAACGTTGTCTCCACTTTCGTGAGACGACATCGAAATGGCGGGTCGACCACGCGCGCGTAAGAGCAAGTTCAACGCGAGAAAAGGGCTACGGAGGAATCTCTGTGTGGAGTCCGCGTGGAGTCCACACCGACCCAAAAAACGCCCCTGGCGTCCAAGTGGATTCCAAATCGTTATCGCGGAAGTCTCGTGTTTTCATGGATGACTGCCTATAAGTTGTTGATCTGAAGGCCCTGGAAAGGCTGGCGGCGGTTCGATTGCGTCCCTGGCCACCACATTCCAAGACACTTGGCGATAGCCAAAAACCCGCCGTTTCATGCGGGAGCCGACGGTGAGCCCGCCGGGAACTTCGCGCGGTGATCTTTCGAGGCCGCATGATACAATTCAGTCTCCGGCCACCCCTTGCAATCGCCTCGGAAATCAAAGGCATGACGCTGCGGGAAATCGATGCCGCGTTGGCCGCCTGGAATAGCCGGCTCGGTGCGGCGGCGCAAAACCTGATGGATCTGCAGGCGGATCCCACCTACCAGGAACTGAGCGGTTCCAGTGGTGTATCGAAAGTGCGGATTACGGGCGTGACAGCGTCCCGGGTGGAGCCGGCGCTGGGCGCGATGGTCACCGTGTTCCAGCATTTCGGATTGCTGAATCACACCATCGAGCGGGCCAGTCAGCTCCGCAAGAACCTACCCGCGATTTTTGGAAGCGACCAGAAGCTGCGTGAAATCGAGGAACTGCTGGGCGGTAAATCGATTCACCTGCCTCCTGTCGATGTGCCGCTCGAACAGCGCACTCTGCTGAGCGGCGTACAAAATGTCGAGTGCATCTCGCCCGACGATCTGTTGCGCACGATGGTCAGCGCGTTCCAGGCCGCGAAAGATGCAGTGGTCGCAGTGGACGCAGCTTGGAACAACCTCGGGTTGAGCCTGGACCGGACCGGGGCCCGCGTGGTTTCGTTGCGCAAACGTGCCGAGGCACTGGGCTGCGCGCCTCCCGCCGAACTCGCGGACGCGGAGCGCGCCTTGCAGGAGATGCGGGCGCAGGTGCAGGCCGATCCATTGGGCGCATCGGCCGGCCTGGACGCGCAGATTCAGCCGCTGCTGGCGCGCCTGGAAGCGGAGCAGGCGGCCAGAGAGCAGCTGCGTCAGGAAGTGGTGAACGGTCTAGCCGCGGCGCGCGCGCAGTTCGATGCCCTCGTGAAACTGCATGGCGCCTGTGAATCTGCGTGCGCCGAGGTTCGCGTGAAGGTTACCGGCTGTGACACGCTGCCTTCGCCGCAGGCCGCCGAAAAGGTCGAGGCGCTACGCGAATGGCTCGATCGGCTGGAGAAGAAATGCTCCGAGGGACTGTGGGAACCTCTCGCAGTCGGGTTGCGTAATTGGAACTCCGCGGCCGTAGATTGCGTATCGAAAGAAAAGGCGACTCTGGCCGCTAACCGCGCTCCGCTGGACGCCCGCAATGAGCTGCGCGGCCGGCTGGACGCCTTGAAGGCGAAAGCCCGATCGTATGGAATAGCAGAGGATAAAACGCTCGTCGAACTGGCCCAGCACGGGGAGTCGCTGTTATACACGCGGCCCACGCCTCTGGATCGCGCGGCGGCCGCGGTCGGCGGCTACGAACGAGCATTGAACGGCATGAATAAACCAGGCCGGTCTTAGGAGGAACGCGTCCGCAAATGAATGGAGATCCCTGTAAGCAGAAAGGATGCACGGGCGCTATCGAAGACGGCTACTGCAACGTCTGCGGCCATGCCGAGGCAAGAGCCGCCACCGCAAGTTCCGGAGTCTCCGCGCGGGCCAGTTCAACGTCTTCAGCGCCTATAACCACTGGAACGGGATCGTCCCCAATCAGCCGCTCGACTAAAGGCTCGCGCCGGACCAGCCACTCTTCCTCACGCACCACACGGAAGCAGCTGGGGGCTGGGCTCGTCACTCTTCCGGACCTGCCTTCCACCGAGCCGGAACGGGCGATCATGCTCGATCCGAAAGTGCCGGAACGCAAGCGCTTCTGTCCGGGATGCGAAGCTCCGCTGAAGCGGGAAGCCGGTTTCTGCGGGAAATGCGGGATGAAGTACAACTTCGTGCCCGGCCTCAAAGCCGGCGACGTGGTCGCAGGGCAGTATGAAGTAAGGGGCCCTATCGCGTTCGGCGGCTTAGGTTGGATTTATCTGGGTTTCGACAAGGTACTGTCGCGCTACGTGGTGCTGAAAGGCTTGCTGAATACGCAGGACGAATCGGCGGCGGGCGCGGCCGTTGCGGAACGGCAATTCCTGGCCGCTGTGAAGCATCCCAATATCGTCGGCATCTATAACTTCGTCCAAAACGGCAGTGAAGGCTTCATCGTGATGGAGTACGTGGGCGGCAAGACGCTGAAGCAGATTCGCCAGGAACGGGGTCCGCTGCCGGCGGCCGAGGCCATCGCGTACATCCATCGTATTTTGCCGGCGTTCGGCTACCTGCATCGCATGGGCCTGGTCTACTGCGATTTCAAGCCGGACAACGTGATGATGGAAAAGGACGACGTCAAGCTCATCGACATGGGCGGCGTGCGGCGCATCGACGACACTAAGGGCGACATCTACGGCACCGTCGGCTATAGCGCTCCGGAAGCGGGCGAAGGACCGACTGCGGCATCGGACCTGTTCACCGTGGGCCGCACACTGGCCGTTCTGCTGGCGGAGATCCACGGATTCTCGAAGGACCACCTTTATACTCTGCCCGGCGCGCAAGAGGAGCCACTTTTCGCGCGTCAGGAATCGCTTCACCGTTTCCTTTTGAAGGCCACGGCGGAGAAGGCCGACGACCGTTTCGAAACGGCCGAGGAGATGGCGGAGCAACTTCTCGGCGTGCTGCGCGAAATAGTCGCAGTGGATAGCGGGACGCCGCGCCCGGCTCCCAGCCTGTTCTTCGGACCCGATCCGCTGGCGCTGGAATCGGGCGACGAGATGAGAACTATCCAGCCGGACTGGCGCTACCTGCCGCTGCCATCGCTCGATCCGGACGATCCTGGGGCGCAGGCAGTGAACAACGCGAACGCCATGCCCGATTGGAACCGGCGCATCGCGGCGCTGCGACTGGCGTGCCAGCAGGTTCCCAAATCGCGAGAGGCGCCGCTGCGGCTGGCAGCCTCATTGTCGGACGCGGGAGCGACGGTAGAAGCAGAAGCGATTCTAAAAACTCTGGGCGATCAAGACCCGTGGGATTGGCGCATCCTGTGGTTCCGGGGACGTATGAAACTTGCGGAGTCCGAGCCGGCCTCAGCGCGCCAACATTTCGACCAGGCGTATTTCGATCTGCCGGGTGAAATAGCCCCGAAGCTAGCTCTGGGACTGGCCGCGGAAATATCGGGCGATCTGGCTGTGGCGATCAAGATGTACGATCTGGTTTCGCGCACGGACCCGGGATACGTTTCGGCCGTGTTCGGATTGGCGCGCTGTTATCACGCCAGCGGAGATCGTAAAGCGGCGGTGGCCGCGCTGCAGCGGATTCCACAGTCGTCGTCGTTGTACATGCGCTCGCGCGTAGAGGCGGCGCGCCTCCTGATACGGCAGGATCACGCGGCGCTGGGAGCCGACGAACTGGTGCAGGCATCGGCCCTAGCTGAGAGTCTGACGCTGGACGGCATGAGCAAATTCACATTGAGCAGTCAGATATTAAACGCCGCTCTCGACGCAGTTTGCTCGCGAGCCGTGAAGGAGAATCGGGCGGTCAGAGTTCTGGGCAGTCCGCTCGAAGAGACTCGGCTGCGCGCGGGCCTGGAGCAGTCGCTCCGCTCCATGGCCGGGCTGGTGACCGGAGAAGAGCGCATCCAACTGGTGGATCGCGCGAATGAGGTGCGGCCGCGCACGCTATTTTGAGAAATGCGATCAGGAGCCAATCGAGCATGCAATGTCCCCGCTGCGAAGCAGCGCTACCCGACGACGATCTGTTTTGCGAAAGCTGCGGCACGCGCCTGAGTTCCATCGCCGAGCCGGCGGTCTGCGCTTGCGGGGCGGCGGCGAGTGAAATCGACGAAGATGGATTTTGTTCGCGCTGCGGCCACCGCGCCAGGCGTCCGGCAAGCGATCGCATGGAGACCGCGCTCTCGCCGGTCTACGCGGCGGTGAGCGACCGGGGTTTGAAGCACGCCCGCAATGAAGATCGCTTCGGCATCGAGGAAGGCGGCGGAGGTTACGCTTGCGTGGTGTGCGACGGCGTCTCCAGTTCGCGGGAATCCGAACTTGCCGCGTCGGCGGTGGCCGGGAAAGTAGCGGAGTCGCTCGCGCGAGCGTTAAAGAACGGCGCTATCTCCAATAGGGAAGCTATCATGCGACGCGCCATCGCCGCGGGAGAAGCGGCCTTGGCGGCGCATCCCGCGCGGGACGCCGAGGACAATCCGCCGTCGACTACGGTGGTGGCGGCATTTGTTGCGGACGGCCTGGCGACGTTCGGCTGGGTGGGCGACAGCCGCGCGTATTGGATCGGGACCGACGGCGCGCGCCAGTTGACCAGCGATCATTCCTGGGTGAACACGGTCGTCGCGGCGGGAGAGTTGACCGCTGAAGAAGCGGAGAAATCTCCGCAAGCGCACGCCATCACGCGCTGGCTGGGCGCCGATGCAGGCGAAAATTCGGCCGCCGATACGGCGCAGTTTACGATTCCCGGCGCGGGGATTCTGTTACTTTGCACGGACGGCCTGTGGAACTACGCGGCGACGCCGGCAGAGATGGCGCGCATCGTGCACGACGCCGCTGGCGATGGCCAGGAGGCACTGGCAGTGGCGCGGAAGCTGATTGAATTCGGGATCGCTCAAGGGGGACACGACAATATCACGGCGATTGTTCTGCGATACGAACCCCGCAAAGGAAATTAGGAGAGACGCATGGCCAACGATTTCAAAGCTGAGGTTTTTCAGAACGAGTATCTGCCCGCCGGCGTGGGCGAGGTCCACGCCATCATGACGGTCACGGGCGGTGAAGGCACGGCCGGAAACGTTATGACCGCGCCGCCGTCCGGACGTCTGTTCGGCATCCTCTGCGATGTATCCGGATCGATGGAGGGCGGCAAGATCGTGGCGGCGAAGGCAGCCATGACCAAGCTCGTGAGCATGCTGCCGGAGGACTGCTACTTCTTTATCTTGACGGGGTCCGACAAGGTTCGCCTGGTGTCCCCCGTAGGACCGGCGAATCAGGACGGAAAACAGCACGCGCAGGCCGCTATCCGCACCGTACAGGCGGGTGGCGCCACCATTATTTCCGCGTGGCTGCGGGCGGCGCTAGAGCAGTTCCGGGCCATGCCGAACGCCGTAAAGCAGGCGCTGCTGCTGACCGACGGGCAGAACGACAAAGAAGACGTCCACCCGCTCGAAGCCGCGCTGGCTGCGTGCGAAGGCGTGTTCCAGTGCGATTGCCGCGGGGTAGGCACGGATTGGGAAGTGGAGCAACTGCGCAGAATCGCGGGAAGGCTGTTGGGAACCACCGACATCATTCCGTCGCCCGCGGAGATCGAAGGAGATTTCAGGGCGATTCTGGAAAAGGCTCTCGCCAAAACGGTGAGCGATGTCTTTCTGCGTCTGTGGACTCCGCAAGGCGCGAGCGTGAAATTCTGCAAAGAGGTCAGTCCGGAGATTGTCGATCTGACTGGCCGCGCCCGGCAGCCGAAACCGCAGATCAAGGAATATCCAACCGGCGCATGGGGTAGAGGCGAATCGCGCGATTTTCATTTTTGTATCGACGTTCAGCCGGGCGCGGTGGGCGATGAGGTGCTGGCCGGCCGCGCGAGCCTGGTGTACTGGCAGGGCGGAGCCGAGAGTAAAGTTGCCGAAGCGCGCATTCTGGCAGTGTGGACCGACGACGATGCGAAGTCCACCAAGATCAACCGCGTGGTGGCGCACTACACCGGACAAGCGGAGCTGGCGCAATCGATTCAGGAGGGCCTGGACGCGCGGGCGCAGGGCGATGAGGACAAAGCCACGGCGCTGTTGGGCAAGGCGGTGAAGATCGCGCACGATTCCGGAAATGAGGCGACCGCTAAACTGTTGCGCAAGGTGGTGGATGTTGAGGACGCCGAAAAAGGGACAGTGCGATTGAAGGGATCGGTGGCCAAGGAAGACGCCATGGCGCTCGAGACGCGCTCCACAAAAACGGCTCGCATCGCCAAGGCGTCGTAGGCGGGAATCGAGATGGGCATGTTTACTTGTCCCAAAGGACATCAGTCGTCGGAGCCGGATTTCTGTTCCGAGTGCGGCGCTAAGATTCAGGGTGCGCCAAGTGGGCAAACGCCTTCACCGCCTCCCGTTGCGGCCGCGATCGCGGGATGTCCGGATTGTGGGGCAGCGCGGTCGCCGGACGGCGGAATCTTCTGCGAGGTGTGCGGTTATAATTTTTCGACTGGCGCGCGTGGTCAAGTTCCCGTTCCTGCACCGGCGTCGCCGGCCGCGCCGGACCATCCCACGGCTGGATGGACGGTTTTGATTTCAGTTGACCCCACGTTGCGTGAGCCCGACAGTCCCGAGCCACCGGCCGGCGTCGGACCGTTCGCCATTAACCTCGAAAAGCCGGTCAGCATGATCGGGCGGAGAAGCGATTCGCGCGCGATCTTTCCGGAGATCCCTTTGAATTACGACGATGCCGTTTCTCATCGCCATGCGCTGCTGCAGCGGCGCGACGATGGCACGTTGGTGCTGCGCGATATTGGGGCCGCGAACGGCACGCGGTTGAATGGGAAAGACGTCGAACCGCTGACAGACAACCCGCTGCGCGATGCCGATGAGATCACGCTGGGGCATTGGACCCGAATCGTCGTGAAGGCAATTCCGTGAGTGCGCCCATGCAAGTTGGGCCGGTGCAGCAGTGGAATACGCTGCAAATCCTGAAGGGCAGCAGGGCGGCGCTGGTCGCGCTGGACGTTCTGCTTTTGATTGCCGCGATCGCTGGCGCCCGTGTCCATCGCGACGCCATGAAGACTGTGGGCAAGGATTCCGCGCCCAGCATTATTGCCGCGCAACACATCAAGTCCGCGCTGGCGGACATGGATGCGGATGCGGCCAACGAACTGTTAGGAGCTCCGGACACGGCGTCCGATGCCGTCAAGGCGTATGAAGCGAGGCGCGAGGAAGCCGCGGAAGCGCTGATTGCGGCGGCTGAGAACATCACCTACGGCGAGTCCGAGCGCGCCCCCATTCAATCGCTGCAGGTGGGGATAGGGACATACGAGCGCTTGATCCAGCGCGCGCGGGATCTTCACGAACGCGGCGATGCGAAGTTTGTGGCCGCCTATCGCGAGGCCGCGAAACTGCTGGACGAAACGCTGCTGCCGGCGGCCGATGCGCTCGATAAAGCGAACAATGAAGTTTTGGAGCGCACCTACCAGGGGCAATCTGTCAAATCGTTATCGGCGCGTACGTTTCTGGTGTTGGTGGGGCTGTCGTTACTGGGCGCGCTGGTAGGGGTGCAGATTTTCCTCGCCCGGCGGATGCGTCGGACGTTGAACCTTTTATTGCTGGCTGCCACCCTGCTGGTGGGCGCGACGCTCCGCTATACGGCGGGTGCGATGGTAACGGAACAGCGTCAGCTCAAAGTTGCGAAGGAAGATGCGTTCATGTCGATCCACGCCTTGTGGCGCGCGCGCGCCGTTTCTTACTGGGCGAATAGCGATGAGAGCCGGTACCTGCTCGACAAGGAGCACGCGGCGGAACACGAACGCGACTTCTTCACTAAATCCGCGATGCTGGCGAAGCTGCCGCTGGATATG
>JBEKUT010000091.1:0-18999 GCA_049514735.1 Bryobacteraceae bacterium | reverse complement strand
GCACCGTGGACCCTGAGTTCGCCAGCGATGCCGTGCCGCCGCAGCCATTGTTGGTTACCGTGCCGCCGGCTACCAGACCGCTGCTTAGAGTAGCGCTGAACGCCAGCCCATGGAGCGTGATGTTATTAGCCGGATTGTTAATCGTGAATGTGAGCGAGGTGATCCCAGTCAGCGGAATGCTGGGAGTAGCGCCGAACGCCACGGAGATGCTCGGAGGCGCCGCTACTGTCAAGGACGCGGTCGCGGACCCGCCGGTGCTGGCGTTGCTCGTGCCGATGTCACTCGTAGTTATGGAATAGGCGCCCGCAATCGCGCCCGTCACGGTCACGGTGAACACGCAGGGGGTGCCCACCGCGATGGTCGCGCCGGAAAACGAAATGTTCGACGGACCTGTCAGCGTGAGTGTCCCGCCGCATGGGTTGGACGTCCCTGTAGCGACGGTCAGGCCCGCGGGTAAGATATCGGTGAACGTGACGCCCGTCACCGGAACCGCGTTGCCCGACGGATTCGTAATGGTGAATTGCAGTTGCGATGTTGTGTTCACCGCAATCGGACTGGTAAGGAAGCTGGCTGCGAATGTCGGCGAAGCCTCCGGATTATTGGTCAGCGAGAAGGTTGTGCTTAAAGTTCCCGCCGTAACTGTGACGTTGTACGAACCGGCGACCCCGTTGGCCGTGAACGTGGGCGCGGTGGCGACGCCCTGCGAATTCGTCGTCACGCTCGCACTGCTCGCAAACGTGCCGCTCGCGATTCCGGAGCCGGTGGGCGCGGTGAAGGTCACCTGCACATTCGGCACCGGATTATTAAATGCATCGAGCAAAGTGAAGCTCAGCGCCGTGCCGAATGCCGTTCCCACGGTGGCCGACTGCGGCGTCGTATTCGCGTTCTTGTTGATCTGCGTAGGTGTGTCGACCCCCAGCAGGATCGTTACGTTGTTGCTTGTGTTGTTGGCGACTGCGACGTCCGCCTTGCCGTCGCCGTTGAAGTCCCCAACCGCTATCGCACTAGGATTCGTCCCCGCCGCGGGACTCACACTCTCCGCCGTGAAAGCTCCCGTGCCATCCCCGATCAGGATCGTAACGTTGTTGCCGCCATTATTCGCGACAGCCAGGTCCAACTTGCCGTCACCATTGAAGTCTCCGGCCGAAATCGCCTGCGGCTGCGTTCCCGCCGCCGGACTCGCGCTCGTCGCCGCGAAGACGCCCATGCCGTTTCCGATCAGTATCGTTACGTTGTTACTGCCGTTGTTCGCGGTTGCCAGATCGAGTTTCCCGTCGCCATTGAAATCGCCAACGACGATTGATAGCGGACCGGCGCCCACTGCGACCGGACTCCCCATCGCTTGTGTGAAGTGTCCGGTGCCGTCTCCCAACAGGATTGTCACGTTGTTCGCGTATTCGTTTGCGACTGCGATGTCCGCGTTTCCGTCTCCATTGAAGTCACCCACCGTGAGCGCTGTCGCAAGGCCTGCCACGTTTATGTTACGGCCGGTATACGCAAAGCCCCCGCTGCCGTTGCCCAGGAGGATTGTGACGTTACCGTCAAGGTTGGCGGTCGCCAAGTCGGCTATCCCGTCCCCGTTAAAGTCCGCAACCACTACTGCGGCCGGAAATTCCCCCACATTGATCGGGATGCCGGCCGCGGCGAATCCGCCAGTGCCATCTCCCAACAGAATCGTCACAGAGTCGTTGTTGGTATTGGCGACCGCCAGGTCCGGCTTCCCATCGCCATTGAAGTCACCTACGGCTACCGATGACGGCTTGCTCCCCACACCGATCGGGCTCCCGGCCGTGAATCCTCCGCTGCCGTTCCCTAGCAGGATCGTGACGGTGTTGTCGGCTTGGTTCACGATTGCCAGATCCGCAATCCCGTTCCCTTTGAAGTCGCCGATTGCGACCGCGTAAGGGGAGTTCCCAACCGTGATCGGACTCCCGGGCGCCTGCAGGAAGCCGTCCGCGTCGCCCGCATTGACCGTTTGGTTTACCGCCGCCGACAGGCTGGGCGCCCACGTCGAGCCGCTCCCGCCTTCATACCGCGCCGTCAAAGAACGCGCGCCATCGCCGAGCAAAATCGTGCTCAACGTCGCAACGCCGCTCGCATTGACTGGCGCCACTCCGAGCACGCTTGTACCGTCGTAAAAGGTCACGTTGCCGCTCGTCGGAGTAGAGGACGAAGTGACCGTCGCGGTGAGGATCACTCCCGCGCCGAAAATCGATGGATTCGGCACAGCCGTCAAGCTGGTCTGCGTGATAAGGCCGAAGTTCGCGGTCACCGCCGCCGGCGCGTTCACCGTCACGGTCTGCGGATTCGTGGTGCCGCTGAGAGATCCGCTAAAGCCGAGGAATTGGTACCCCGAATTGGCTGTCGCCGAGACGGGCACTTGTGTTCCGGGATTGACATATTCCGTTCCCGGCGAGATGGTCCCACCCGCCGAGGGATTGACGGCCGTCGTCAGCAGGTATTGTGTCTGGAAATTCGCCGTGTAAGTGGCGGCTGTCGACGGAACCATGATCGTGTGCGAGATCGTGCCGGAGTCGCTCCAACCGAGCCAGACGTACTGTATGCCCGTGCCGCCGCTCTGCGGAGTGCTGGTCGCGATGGTGTGATTACTTCCCACCACCCAAGTGAACATCTGCGATCCGGTAAACGGCGTCCCGTTGTCCACTGTCACCGTAGGTCCGCTGATGTTGCTCGCCACCGTAATGTTCACAACCTGGATAATCGTGGTCGGGTCCGAAGCCATGTTGTCGTTCGGATTGATGTCGCCCCCGCCCGCGACAGTGGCCATGTTTGTCAGAGAAGGCAGGGCATTGCTAGCGACGTTCACTGTCACGGGAAGCGGCGGATAGCTGGAGTTTGACAGCAGTATTTCCATGCGCGAACACGTCACCGTCTGCATCGCAATTCCGCAGTACCATCCGTTGACCATCCCCGTAGGACCTGTCGGCGTCAGACCCGCGGGCACAGTATCCGTGACGGTTACGGTGCTTCCATCCGTCGGCCCGCTTCCGATGTTCTTAACGGTGATCGTGTAGGTATCGCCGGTGTCGCCTTGTGTGAAGTTACCCATGTGCGATTTGGCGATCGTCAGGTCGGCGCCATTCACAGTCAAGGTCGCGGTCGCGGCGTCACCTGTACTGGCGTTGCCCGCGGTCACGGCGCTTGTCGTAGTGATGTAGCTGCCCGGCGATGCGCCCGTGACGGTCACGGTAAACACGCATGGTGTGCCCACGGCAACGGTGGCGCCGGAGAGCGAAATGCCCGTCGGATTGGTCAGCGTGAGTGTCCCGCCGCATTGCGGCGATGTGCCGCTAGCAACCGTCAAGCCTCTGGGCAGCGTGTCGCTGAACGCTACGCTGGATAGCGGAACCGCGTTGCCCGGCGGATTCGTAATGGTGAACTGCAGTTGCGATGTTGTGTTCACCGCAATCGGATTCGTCAGGAAGCTAGCCGCGAATGTCGGCGCGGCCTCCGGATTATTGGTCAGCGAGAAGCTCGTGCTTAAGGTTCCGGCCGTCGCCGTGACCATGTACGGACCGCCGGTCACCGCGTTGGCCGTGAATGTCGACGCCGTAGCAACGCCCTGGGAATTCGTACTCACGGCCGCACTGCTCGCAAACGTGCCGCTCGCGATTCCGGAACCGGTGGGCGCGGTGAAGGTCACCTGCACACCCTGCACCGGATTATTAAATGCATCGAGCAAAGTTACGCTCAATGGAGTGCCGAACGCGGTTCCCACCGTCGCCGACTGCCCAGTCGTGGGGCTGGCGGTGATCTGAGTGGGCGTGTCGACGCCGAGGAGGATCGTTACGTTGTTGTTTGCGCTGTTGACGACGGCGAGATCCGCTCTGCCGTCCCCGTTGAAATCTGAAACCACGATCTCCGTCGCATTGAATCCCACGGCGGGACTAACGCTCTCCGCCGTGAAGGCTCCGGTACCGTCTCCGAGCAGGATCGTCACATTGTTGCTGCTGCCGTAGTTCGCGACCGCCAGGTCCAACTTCCCGTCGCCATTGAAGTCTCCTGTAGCAAGCGAGGTCGGCTTTATCCCAGTAGCGGGACTGACGCCTGTCGGCGTGAAGCCTCCCATGCCGTTCCCTATCAGGATGGTGACGTTATTGCTTTCTACGTTGGACGTGGCCAGGTCCAGCTTTCCGTCGCCGTTGAAGTCTCCAACGGCCAATCCTTGCGGTGAGCTTCCCACCGGAATCGCGCTCCCGCTCTGGGTGAATCCTCCGGCGCCGTCGCCCAGGAAGATGCTTACGGTGTTGTCAAGCGAGTTGGCGACCGCGAGATCCGGCTTGCCGTCTCCATTGAAATCGCCCACGGCTACAATCGTCGGCTCCCTCCCGGTAGTTATCGGGTTCGCGCTGTCCGTAAAGTTCCCAGTACCGTCACCCAGCAGGATGGTCACAATGTTGGCATTACCGTTGACTACCGCCAGATCGGCGTTCCCGTCAGCGTTGAAATCCGCGATTGCTACCGAGTTGGAACCCGATGCCGTCGTAAATTCGCCAAAATACGTGAAGTTACCGTGTCCATCTCCGAGCAGGATATAAACATAACCGGAGTAATTCGTGACAGCCAGGTCGGCGTTCCCGTCGCCGTTGAAGTCCCCAACTGCAAGCGCGTACGCATCGCTGAGGCTAACCAATGCCGAAGGCGTGAATCCTCCGCTACCGTTGCCCAGCAGGATCGCAATCGTGCCATCGCCATAATTGCTCACGGCCAGGTCCGGAATGCCGTCGCCATTGAAGTCCCCTACCGCGAGCTGTTCCGGCTCGTTCCCAACCGTGACCGGACTCCCGGGCGCTTGCAGGAAACCGTCTGCCTGCTGCGCATTCACCGTTTGGCTGACCGCCGCGGATAGGCTGGGAGCCCACATCGAGGTACTTCCGCCTTCATACCGCGCCGTCAAAGAACGTGCGCCATCGCTGAGCAAAATTGTATTCAACGTCGCCACACCGCTCGCGTTGACCGGCTCAATCTCAAGGATGGCCGTGCCGTCGTAGAACGTCACGGCGCCGTTGGTGGGCGTAGTCGACGCAGTGACCGTCGCGGTCAAGGTCACGCCTGCGCCGAAGATCGATGGACTCGGCTGTGCCGTCAAGCTGGTTTGCGTGATCAGCCCGAAGTTCGCTGTCACTGTTGCCGGCTCGTAAACGGTCACAGTCCGCGGATTCGTTGTGCCGCTGATATATCCGCTAAAGCCGAGGAATTGGTATCCCGGATTGGCTGTCGCGGAAATGGGTAACTGCGCTCCCGAATTGACGTATTCCGATCCCGGCAAGATGCTCCCGCCCGCCGAAGTGTTGACGCCGGTGGTCAACAAGTACTGCGGCGCGAAGGTCGCCGTATAGGTAGTTGCTGTCGACGGAACCGTGATGACGTGTGAGATCGCGCCGGAGTCGCTCCAACTGAGCCAGGCGTACTGTATTCCTACTCCGCCCGATTGCGGCGACGTGGTCACAATTGTCTGCTGGCTGTTCGGAATCCAAAAGAAAGTATGCGGAGCCGCGTAGAATGTCGTTCCGCCATCGCCCGATACCTGCAATCCGGCTGGCGAACTTTGCAGCGTAGTGGCCACCGTCTGAATGACGGGGATCATATCCGTATTCGTGTTGTTGCCGGTGTTCGATTCCGAGCATGTGCACGAGACAGACACGTTGTTGGTCAGCGGCGACGACGTGCTCGACGCCACGCTCACGACGAGCACCAGGGTTGCCACCTGGTTCACGCCGATCGTGGTCGTGCTCGAGCAAGTCACCGTCTGCCCGTTGGCCGAGCAACTCCAGCTCGGCGTGTTCAAGTTGACGAACGTCAGCCCGGCCGGCAGCGTATCCGTGATCGTCACTGGGCCGTTCGTAGACCCGACGCCCGAGTTGGATACCGAGATAACGATCCCATCGCCGCTGTCGTTCACGGTGAAACTCGACGGCGAATGAGTCGCCGAGACAGTCAAGTCAGGCAATAGCGCAATCGGCGTCTGAATGCTGGTCGAGTTGTTGCTCGTGTTCGGCTCCGCCGGAGAGCACGCGCAAGCCACCGACGCTGCGTTCGTCGCCGAAGTTCCCGCGCTCGTAGAGATGTTGGTCGTTAACGTCAATGTGAGCGTGCCATTATTGGCGGATACAGGTCCTGCGTTGGTGCAGGTCACAACTTGGGACGCGACGCCGCAGGTCCAGCCCGGCGAACCGCTCACGTAGCTGAAACCAGTCGGCAGCGTGTCGGTCACCGTGATGGTGCCGTTCGTTGCGAGATTGCCCGCGTTGGTGACGGTGATGGTGTATTGCGCGCCTTGCTGTCCCTGATGGAAACTCCCCACCGGCGCCTTGCCGATCGTCAGATCGTAGGCGGTATTGGTGAGGTTGAAAGTCTGGCTGAGGCCCGTACCCGCGACTGTCGCTGTTACCGTAAACCCACCGTAAGTTCCGTTTGCAGTCAGCACCGGAGCGGTCGCGTCACCGCCGGAATTCGTCGCGATCGGTTGCGTGGGTGTCGATGCGAAGGTTCCGGATGCGCCACCCCCTCCGGCGCTTATTGTGAATGTCACACTCGCGCCTGAGAAGTTATGGCCAAATTGGTCGAGAACCTGGACCTCGAGATTAGTGCCGTAGGCTTGAGAAACAAACTTGCTCTGATTGTTTCCGGCGACAATATTCAGGGTTGTTGGAACCAGCGTCACTCCGGCCTGATTCACCGCGATGGGAACGCCGAGCAGAGTGATGTGCCCTGTACGAGCCGAGCCTTCGTTCTGACTGTAAGAATAGTTCACGACGCCATTCGAGACGCTTGTGATCGTGAGCCAGCTCGAATCGCTGCTGGGAGCGTAGAGTCCGCTCAGGCTCTGGGACGAAGGTACAACGGCCCCGAGGGACCCCGAACCGGAACCAGACCCCACGCTGATCGGGCCGCCTGGCACCTGCGCTGCAGGCACTTGCTGGAGAGTCGTGGTGGCAAAATATATGTTGCCGGAACGGTCGATTGCTACGCCATCCGTATAAGTGCCCGTGGAGGCCACGGTGGTGAGTTGCTGCGCGGAGGCGGACCATTTCTTTACCGCATCGTGATCGGAATCCGCAATATATACATTTCCGCCGCCGTCCACCGCCAACTGGTTTGGACCTTTGACGGCAGTAGACAAGGTCGAGTAACTCGATGAGCCAGTTACTTGATAAAACCCGAAGTAATTTGTGAAATATACGTTCCCCAACAGGTCCACAACGACGCCGTAAGGGTCGAACGCATATGCCATTTGACACACCGTGCTCACCGGACCCGAAGGTGGCGTCCACAACTTGATTGCGTCATTGACTGTGTCGGCGATGTATAGGCCCGAGGAACCCAGCGCGATCGACTGCGGAAAACTCAGCCCCGAAATGAGATTCGCGCTCAATGGACCGTTCGGGTAAGTCCATTCCTTAATGTTCGTATTTGTCGAATCCGAAATATATACGTTCGACGAACTGTCTACGGCGATACCATACGGAAACCCTCCGGAAGTGATCAGTGTGCTCGCCTGCCCGTTGGAGACGGTCCACTTCGTGATGAAGCCGTCGTTCCCGGGATAATCCGGACCATCATCGGCAATGTACACGTTTCCGGACGAGTCCACTGCAATGTTTTGGGCGGCCGTGATGTCTGTACTTACCTGGACCGGGCCGGCGCCCACATAACCAGTGGGGGCCTGCGTGATGTTCAGGGTCGCATTACTTACCGTGATGCTTCCGCTGCGCGTTCCGCCGCCATTGGAGTCGAAGGTAAAGGTCATCAGCCCGTTGCCGGTTCCGCTCGAGCTGGTATGAATCCACGATGTGCCGGTCGAAGAGTTCCAGGTCCCGCTGCATAATACGATGGCGGAATCGCTGGACGCAGCCGGGCCCTCCAGAAGCGACGTCACACCGAGCGTCGCGGCGGTACATGGGGGCGGAGTCCGCGGATCGAGCCCCTTCCATAATTGATCGCTGGTTCCCGCCACATGGGCCGCTCCGTGTTTGTCGATGGCAAGCGCCTGTAACCGGTCGTTGCCGGAGGTTCCGAGATAACTGGATTCAACAATGTTCCCTTGCGCGTCCAGCTCGGCGGTGAAACCGTCTTCGCCGCCATGCCAGCGATCGCCCGAAGCCGTGCGCGGAAGATCGGACGAGTTCGTGTATCCGGCAATCACCAGCGTGCCGTCCGGACGCGTTGCGATTGCGGCCGCCGCGTCGATGCCGCTCCCGCCTACATAGACCGACCATTCCACAGTCAGGCCGGAACCGATCTTGGCGACGTAAGCGTCTTGCGGCCCGGTCATGCTGTTGCGCGCCGCTGGGAGATTCAGTGAACTGGTCGATCCGGTCACGAAGATCGCGCCGGAGGCATCCAAGGCAATTCCGGAAATCACCGTGCCCGCCCCAAAATCGAATGTGTTGAGGACGTCGCCTGTTGACGAATAGGTGACCAGCCGCGAGTCGTCGCCTGCGAAAATCGCGCCATCCTGCCGGACAGCGATGGCTGCCGCGGTGCCGGACAGATCGATCCTGGCGATCAGGTTCAGGCTCGCATCCAGCTTCTCAATGAATCCAGTGCCGCCGGCGTAGACAGCCCCGTCGCCGTCCATTGCAAGCGAGGATGCGGCCTTGTCAAGGTCAAGCCAACCGATACGTTCGCCGGCGGCGCTGATGTGAGCGACGAAACCGCTTTGTTCCACGGTTCCCGCAGCGTACAGGCTGCCGTCGGGCGCGGCCATGAGCGCCCGCACAGCGTCGCTCCTGTTGTGCCCAAGATGGATCTGCCACCCATCGGTTTTGGAGATCGAGGCTGCATCCGCTCCGCCTGTGTATACACCGCCCGACGCATCCACAGCGATTGCGTTGCCCAACGTTTGACTTTGAGCTGGCGCGAGCGCGAGGCCCGCGGCCAACAGTAATCCAATCGGCGCAAATCGAAAGTTGAGCCGGCGCAACATTCGTCTAATCCTCCCCGATGTCCCCGACGCAAAGCATCGCCTGATGCAAAGTGTCAATGGAGAAGGCGAGAATTCGCCGCTGCGGCGATCATGACAACATGATTCATTAGCACCCGTACTCCCTTGACTCACTTGCGTCACATTCGCCGGTTATAATGATCCATACTTTCCCATGGAGCCAACACGGCTCACCGCTATCGAGTTGACGCGCATGCTCAACGCATGGAGTGGCGGCGACGCCTCCGCTCTCGACCGCCTGACGCCCGTCGTGTATGCCGAGCTGCACCGCCTGGCCCGGCGCAACCTCGCAGGCGAGCGTGAAGGACATCTGCTGCAGCCATCCGCTCTAGTCAACGAAGCGTTTCTGCGCTTGATCGGCGATGCCCCGGTCGAGTGGGCCAACCGCGCTCATTTCTTTGCCTTCTCGGCGCGCTTGATGCGCCGGATACTGATCGATTTCGCGCGTGCGCAGGACACCGGCAAGCGCGGCCACCGCAGCCCTCACGTGGACCTTTCCAGCATCCATGACGTCGCCGCCGCGCACACTTTGTCAATCGATTTTCTCGATTTGGACGCCGCGCTCGAGGAACTCGGCCGGCTCGATTCGCGTCAGGCCCAGGTCGTAGAACTGCGCTATTTCGGCGGCCTTGAAAACGCCGAGGTCGCGTCCGTCCTTGGTATTTCGGAACCGACGGTTGTTCGCGATTGGCGTGTGGCGCGTGCCTGGCTCTACGACAGGCTCCTACCGCCCAAAGCAACCGCATGACTCCGGAAGATTACAAGCGTGCCGGCGACCTGTTCGATCGCGTTCGCGAACTTCCCAACAACGAGCGCGCGGCGGCTCTCGATTCGGCGTGCAGCGGCAACCCCGTCCTGCGAGCCCAAGTCGTTCGCTTGCTTGAAGCCGATCGCGTGGCCGCTTCAGGCGCCTTCCTGGAACGCCGCGCGATCGACGATGCCGCGCGTTTAATCTCGGCCGAAGGTCCGCGACTGCCCGCTTCCGGGACCATCATCGGCAACTACCGCTTAACCTCGCGAATCGGCGCGGGCGGGATGGGTGTCGTGTTTGAAGGCGAGGACCTGCGTCTGCACCGCCGCGTCGCCGTCAAGATTCTACCCCTTCCATTTGCGGCCGAAGGATCGGAGCGGATTCAACGCTTCCAACGCGAGGCGCGCGCTGCTTCACTGCTCAGCCACCCTCATATCGTTTCGATCTTCGACGCGGACTTCGACCAAGGCCATTACTACATCGCAATGGAGTTGGTGGAAGGCAAGACTCTCCGTCAGCTCATCGCGGACGAATCGCAGCCGATCGACGCCAAGACCGTAATCGACCTGATCGGCCAAACCGCGTCGGCGCTGAGTGCCGCACACGACGCTGGCGTGGTGCATCGCGATATCAAGCCCGAAAACATAATGGTGCGTCCCGACGGATTCGTCAAAGTCCTGGACTTTGGCCTGGCTAAGCTGCGTGAGCCGTCGAGCGATCCCGCCAACATGGTCTCCGACCTCCGAACCCGGCCGGGACTTCTCGCCGGCACAATCCAGTACCTTTCTCCCGAGCAAGTCCTCGGAAAACCGGCGGGCCCAACCAGCGATCTGTTCAGTCTTGGCGTGGTCGCCTACGAACTCGCGGCCGGCGTGCGCCCCTTCGACGGGCCGACCGACGGTGCGGTTTTCGACGCGATTCTCAACCGGACTCCGGCGCCGCCCTCATCCATTCGTCCATCGCTCGGAACGGCGCTCGACGGCGTGATCATGCAGGCTCTGGAAAAAGAAACCGACCTGCGCATCCAGACTGCAACGGACCTGCGCAGCGCATGCCGCCGTTTGAGCCGCGACTACATACTTAAGGACGGCGAAAGCAGCCGCGAGATCGAGTCTCCCCGCACGTTGACGCCTTCGCCTGAATCCCGCGCTGGCGTCCAAACGGTACGCGGCCGGCGAATGTGGTGGCTGGTGGCCGTTGGCATTCTGCTGGCGGCGGCTTTGTTTTGGATTACGCGGCCGCCGCCGCCACCCCACGTCTCGTCGATTCTGCAGATCACCAACGATGGGCTTTTCAAGCGATATTTCGTCAACGACGGCACTCGGCTCTTGTACGCGGCGGGAGCTGAATCCCTCGGCGTCAAGATGTTTCAAGTCAGCGCCAAGGGCGGAGAGCCGGTTCCCATGGTCCGGCTGAACGGCATGTTCCCGCTCGATATTTCGGCGGATCGTTCCGAGATGCTGCTCGGGCAGTACTTGAAAGTCGATGCCAAGGGACCCTTCCCGATTTGGATCGCGGACACCTTGGGTAGTGCGCCGCGCCGGCTGGGGGACCTCCTGGCCGACTATGTCCGCTGGTCTCCCAAGGCGGACGAAATTCTGTACTGCAATGGGCCGGAGATTGGGATCGTGCGCGCGGACGGTTCGGCCTTGCGCAAGCTGGCCACCTTGAAGGGGCTCACGCAAACCCCTGCCTGGTCGCCCGATGGAAGCACCATCCGATTCACGCTGCTGGCGAAAAACTCGACCGCGTTGTGGGAAATGAATGCGGACGGCTCGCGCCTGCACCCGCTTTTTCCCTCCTGGGAGCATCGCCCGCATGATGCAGGCGTGTGGACACCGGACGGGAAGTACTTTATATTTTCAGCCCAGGACACCACGCACGATCTTTGGGCTGTTCGTCAGAACGGCCTTTTTGGAACGGGCGCTCAGAGTCCCGTAAGGCTGACGGCCGGCCCGTTCGCGGCATACCGTCCGAATCCAAGCCCGGACGGCCATCGCATATTCTTTCTGGGCGGTTTGAGTCACAGTGAACTCGTACGTTACGACTGGAAGTCCGATAGATGGCTATCGTATCTCGGCGGCTTGCCGGCGGTGCAGGTTGAATTTTCGCGCGACGGGAAATGGCTGACCTACGCCAGCGATCCGGGCGCTTCCGTTTGGCGCTGTGCCTCGGATGGCAGCCAGCGATCACAACTGACAGCGCCTCCTATTTTTGCGCGGAATCCCCGCTGGTCCCCCGACGGGTCACAGATTGCGTTCTACGGGGGCGTGCCCGGGAAACCCGATCGCATCTACATCGTTCCCGCCGCCGGTGGCGCGGTCCGGCAGTTGACGCATGGCGAAAGCGGTCCCAGCGGCGATGAAGATCCGAGTTGGTCGCCGGACGGCGCGTCGCTGGTCTTTGGCGCCCAGTCCGCGGACCGGACGGAGGGACCGGTGTTGGAAATAATGGATGTGAAGACGCAGCGGATTTCCAAGCTGCCCGGGTCCCAGGGCCTTTGGTCGGCGCGTTGGTCGCCGGATGGCCGTTACATCGCAGCGCTGGACCCGAAGTTCCACCTGGCCCTTTACAACACGGAAACTCGCGCGAGGACGCAACTTACTTCCATTGGCGCGGGGTATCCAAGTTGGTCGGCCGACAGCCAATATATCTACTTTGAAAATAATGGGAGCACGGAGTGGTATCGGGTCCGGATCAAGGACGGAAAAGTGGAGCAGATGGCGAATATAAGCGGTCTGAAAATGTCGCCGGCGGGTCTGGGCTGGATCGGCCTGACCCCGGACGGCGCGCTGATTTCGGCTCGCGACGCGGGCAGCACCGAGATTTATGCTCTCGATTGGGAACCTTGAGGGTTAGAAAACACCCTAGCGTTGCCTTGCGCTATTCTGGGTCTACGGACTAGTTGTGAGCAACGCCGCCATTCCCTCGTGCCTGGGAAATCATCGATTTTATCGCTAGCGGCACCACACCTCAAGCCGTTGCCGACTATCGCCCGTCCGAGGAAGCTCAACGCCGCATCGCCGAATTGATCGCACACGAGAAAGAGCGCAGCCTATCAGTGGAGGAGAAGTCCGAACTGGATCACTTCACGGACTTAGAGCACATCCTCCGGGTAGCGAAGGCGCGGGCCCGACAGATCCTCGCCAGTGGCTCATGAGCTAGATGAGGTCTCGCGCCGCCTCGTCATTGAACGTGCAGCCCGGCGCTGTGAATACTGCCTGGCACATAAGGACAGCGCCGGTTTTCCGCACCAGATCGATCACATCGTCAGCCGGAAGCATGGAGGTTCGTCGGGCATTGGCAACCTTGCCTACGCCTGTGTCCTTTGCAATCGGTACAAAGGTTCCGATATCGCATCCGTAGATCGTTCAGGCCACCCGATCCGATTTTTCGATCCTTGGCGTGACATATGGGCCGAGCACTTCAAACTGAACGGCCCCGTCATCCAACCGATGACGCTGGTGGGCGAAGTTACTGCCAGGTTGCTCAAGCTCAACGCGTCGGAGCGTGTCATCGAGCGCCAACTCTGGCAAGCCCTCGGCCAATATCGTAGAGACTGACCGCCCAGCCAATGCTCTTTCGATATATTGGCGGCGTGGAGATCTTTCCGGTCCCCGGCTGCCGCTGTCGTTGTACTTGATCGCAATTAGTTAGCTGCGGCGCCCGGCCGTGTCGTCGAGGCGAGGAATTCGCGAAGTACCTGACGGCTCGCCCAAAACACCGCACCGGCGCGTTCGAGTTCGCCCAGCCGGGCGCGCGCCGCGTCATAGAAAGGTGCGCCGGGGAAACTCGCGTAAACCAGAATATTCGTGTCGAGAAAGATGGGGCTACCTGGCGTCGGGGCCATAGATGTCTTCGCGGCGGAAAGTCATTGCTGGATCGGACAACCTGCCCTCCAAAATGGGCAGCGCATCCAAGACGCGGTGGTTCTTTCCGCGGGCTTTCTCGGGGAGGGGTTTCAGTACAACCGAATCGCCTTCGCGATCCGCTTTGAGGAGTGTGGGGGGGCTGCCTGCACCAGTTCCGCCGGTACCAGAATTTCGCCCGCATCATTGACCTCGACAATCATCTGAAGCTCCTAATCAATGATATCCGGTTTGAGTTCCATAGCGCCGTGCGCTCGCGCCGTGCTCACACGCGCTGCGATCCGTGGCCACTCGGGCCTAGAGACGCGCAAGCAGCCCGAACTCGGAATCAACGACTTGCGCTGAGCTGAACTCGATCCGGACGGGGCAGCCGCCAATAATGCATGCAGAAAAGTATACATTTTTGTCGCGCTTTTGTGGCATGATGGTCCTGCTCATCTATGAAGACTGCCGAAAATCCAAACATTCGTATCTCACTGCGCTCCAAAGCCCTCCTTCGAACGCTCGCCAAACAGGAAGGGAAGCCAATGCAAGCCGTTCTGGATGCGGCAATTGAACATTACCAGCGGGACAAATTCCTGGACGACGTGAACGCTGCGTTTGCAAATCTCAGGAGCGATCCCAAAGCGTGGAAAGAGGAACAGTCCGAGCGGGCGCTTTGGGATAAGACCCTGAACGACGGAATCGAACCGGAATGAGCGCATCCGAGCCGAGCCGCGGCGACGTTTGGTCGATCCGTCTTGATCCCACGCTAGGCCGCGAACAGGCTGGTACGCGCCCTGCCCTGGTTGTTTCCGTCGACAAATTCAATCATGGCCCCGCCGGCCTGATCGTTGTTCTTCCGATCGCCTCGAAAGACAAGAAGCAGCCCATCCATGTCCGGGTGAGGCCCCCCGAAGGCGGACTGTCCATGCTCAACTTCGTCAGGTGCGAGGACATTCGATCCGTGCCCAAGCAGCGTCTCAGGCAATTCCATGGGACCGTTTCGGCGCAAACCATGGCCGAGGTCGAGGAGCGTATTCGAATCCTGCTCAACTTATAAATGCCGATGTAAGGCAATATTAGTGAATCCGAACCCGTCAAACTCGCAGCGCGGCGATTCCGTCACATTAATCGATTCCGGAGCCTCGACAGTTTTGTTTGCGGGTAACACCGAGTAACACCTGGGATGGTTGTGCCCCTCGGACGGACAACCGCGGTGACTCGAACGACGCAAAATGAACAACTTAGAACATGCTAGACTGGGCCGTACTGGGGTTTAACTGATTCGCATCTCGCTCTCTCGTGCAGTTAGAACACGAGAGAAGGAGCCACCGAGTGAACATTGTCATCGACATTCCGGACGAGATCGGACAGTTGCTTGCTTCCCGGGCTGGTGGCGTTACGCGGGCGGTCCTGGAAGCGGTCGCGATCGAGGCGTATCGCTCTGGTGCGATTACGCCTGCGCAAGTCCAGCAGATGCTCGGGCTGAGCTCCCGATGGGAGACAGAGACGTTTCTCCGGCGCGCCAAGGCGTTCCACGATTACACAATCGATGACTTCGAGCAGGATATCGCCGCAATTCGTGACGCCAACCGGTGATGATAGCCGTCGCGGACGCGTCGCCGCTGTGCTATCTGGTACTCATCGGTGAGATCAACCTTCTCCCCAAGCTGTTCCTTCATGTGGTCGTGCCGCGCGCGGTCGTAACTGAGTTGCTGCACGAAGACGCTCCCGAAGCCTTGAGAACTTGGGCGTCGAATCCACCTGGGTGGATCGGCGTAAAAGAGAATCAAATCCTCTTTCGGCAACGACCGGCCTGGAGAAACTTCAAGGTGGCGAGCAAGCGGCGATCCTTTTAGCCGAGTCCATAAAGGCTGACATCGTCCTGCTCGACGAGAAGGCGGCGCGACGTGTTGCTGCCAATCGTGGCTCGCGGGTCACGGGGCTCCTCGGTGTTCTGGGGCAGGCTGCCGCTCTCGAACTAGTTGATCTGGCGCCCGCGATCGACAAACTTAGGAAGACGACCTTCAGATCCTCGCCGGCTTTGCTCAAGGAGACTTTAGAACGGTTCGGCAATCGCTAATCCAGCGCTGGTCTGCCGCTGGTTCAGGCATAGGTTCCAAGCTTCTTGCCGATGCGCCTGGCCGTCTCGAGGCGAGCCTCGGCGAAAGCGCGTGCGTATTCGCGAGCCTGAGCAACCAGTTCCGGCGCCGCCGTCTTCGGGCTCCCTGCTGCGTAGGGCGGCTCCGGTGAATATTCAATAGATAGCTGGATGAGTTGCGCTACGCGATCGCCACGCAGCAATGCAGCCATCCGTAAGGCTCCGTCGATTCCGGCGCTGACACCCGCGGTGCTGAGGTAATTCCCATCCACGACGACGCGCTCGTCCACCGCAATCGCGCCGAAGTATTCAAGCAGATGAAATGCGGTCCAATGCGTGGTGGCGCGGCGTCCGCGCAGGAGACCGGCCGCTCCGCAAAGCAAGGCGCCGGTGCACACCGACATCGCGTAGCGCGCGTTCGCGGCCTGCAAGCGAATGAACGAGAGCACGGCCTCATCGTCATCAGCGCTTGCTGTCCGTACCCGCCGGGAACAATCGGGACATCGAGCCGGGGGGCTTCGGAGAACGTTTTTTCGGGGGTCGGAAGCAGCCCATTTATGTGGCGGACTGGCGTCAAATCTTTCCACAGAATATGAAAGGTCGAGTTCGGCAGACGCGACAGCACTTCAAACGGACCCGCGAAATCCATCTGATCGATGCCGGGAAAAATCAATGCGCCGATGTCGAGTGGTGCGTCGTTGTTCATAGTAGACTTAGAAACATTGTCTGATACGAAATCGATCCCGGCTCCCGAATCCGACACGCGGTTCTTCGGGCATCCGCGTGGATTAGCCACGCTGTTCCTCACTGAGATGGGCGAGCGCTTCAACTTCTATGGAGTGCGCGGCCTGCTGATTCTCTTCATGACCGCCTCGGCCGCGAATGGCGGCTTGGGATTCGACGTGAAGAAGGCCGCGATGATTTACGGCCTGTACATGTCGAGCGTCTATCTGCTCAGCTTGCCGGGAGGGTGGATCGCGGATCGTCTGATTGGTGCGCGCCGCGCCGTTCTTTACGGCGGAATCCTGATCTCGGCCGGCGCCTTCTGTTTCCTTTCGCCATCGCTGACCGCGTTTTATCTCGGGCTGCTGATCATCGTGCTGGGGACGGGACTGCTGAAGCCGAACGTGAGCACCATTGTCGGCATGCTCTACGCTCCGGGCGATCACCGGCGCGACGCCGGCTTTTCGATTTTTTACATGGGCATCAATCTCGGCGCGGTGCTGGCATCGCTGATTTGCGGATGGGTGGGGCAGAAAATAAACTGGCATCTCGGCCTTGCTCTGGGCGGCGTTGGCATGCTGCTGGCCGTAATTCAGTTTGCCTTGCAGGGCAAATACCTGGGCAACTCCGGCAAGGAAGCGAGCCACTCTCCGGGGGCGCGGCGTACGGCGTTGCTTGCGATTATCGCAGGCGTTGCCGCGATCGTTATTGCCGCGGCCGCCCTGCGAGCCGCTCACATCGAAATTACGGCGGCGCTGATCAACGACACTTTCGGAGCCGGGCTGTTGGGCCTCTCCGTGGTGATGTTTGCATGGCTGATCTTCGGACCCGGATGGTCGCCGATCGAGCGAAAACGGTTCCTGGCGATTCTGGTTTTGTTCGTTGCGTCATCGCTATTCTGGGCCGCATATGAGCAGGCGGGCAGCACCATGAGCCTGTTCGCCGAGCACAGCACGCGCAAAGACATTTTGGGTTTCAACTATCCGGCGAGCTGGTTTCAATCCTTGAATTCGTTTTTCATCATTGCTTTCGCCCCGGTGTTTGCGTGGTTGTGGATCAAGCTGGGCCGGCGGGACCCGTCGAGTCCGGCGAAATTCGCTCTCGGTCTTTTCCTGATCGGACTCGGGTTTGTGGTCCTCGTCCCCGCCGCGTTCTTCGCGCAGACCGCACAGGTAAGCTCGCTGTGGCTCACCGCATCCTACCTGTTTCAAACTTTCGGCGAACTCGCCCTGAGTCCGGTGGGGCTGAGCGCGATGACGAAGCTCGCTCCCGCGCGCGTTACCAGTCTCATGATGGGCCTCTGGTTCATGACCATATCGATTGGCGAATATGTTGGAGGAAGGCTGGCCGCATTTTACGTCGCGCTCGCGCCACCCACGCTTTTCGCCATCGTGGCGGCATTTTCCATCGGCGCGGCCGTGGTGCTTTTCTTCCTCATCAAGCCAACGGTGCGGTTGATGTCGGGCGTGAAATAATGAAGCATCTGAATATGCTGTCCGTAATTTCGGTCCAAGAATAACTTAGTTCGGCGCTCGATTGGACTGCGCAGCAAATTGGCGGTGCCATAGCAAATGTTCCCGTTGTCTTTATTTCGTCGACCGCAATCGATGACAACTGATCGCCCGCGGCGCTGTCCAAGTATGTGTGATAGAGGTATTGACGGCCTTCGGATCGAGCTTGAGCACGACGGCGTTCGTAGTCTGCGATGCTGGGCTGGTCAAGGCGTTGCCGGCAAGGTAAACGTCGCCCGCCGAATCCGACGCGATCGCGGCCGGGGCGAATCCATCTCTTAAGAAGGTGGAGACGGCCAGGTTCGCCGACCCGGCCGTGTGCGCGATTATCGCCGCCAGGAAAACAAAGCGGAGTATTTTCACGGAAATCCTCTTGGAACTTGAGAACGCGGCTTCTTTATTGTAGGAGTATTCGAGGGCGATCTCTACGCGGAAGAACCGATCCTTGCTTTATTGTGCGGTTGCGCCGCCGGACTTTGCGCGCCACGGGCACGACTCCATTCCACGTGCGGAGCAAGGATGAAGAGAACCAGCGCTGCCGAAACCAGCGGCGCTGCGAAGGGCGTCAGAAATTCCTCCGGATCGAACGGCATCATATGCACGATATACCAACCGGCGCACAACGAAACCAGGCAGGATACCCGCAGCGATTTCCAGACCGCGCCGAGACCTACGCGCGGCGCCACCGCTCCGCCGATCTGGGGCGGCGGACTGGCGGGCGAGCCCGTTGGTTCGCCGTTCTTCGACCATTTCGTGAGCGCCGCGAGCAGATCCTGCGCCGCGGCCGACGTCCCTGGCCAGAACCAGCGCTCCAGCGACTGCAGCGCTACGATGCCCGTTTTTCCGCCGTCCATTTGATACTCGACGCAGATGATTTTTCGCGGCGTCCAATGACGCGGACCGCTGGCCAGCCAAACTCGCCGCGCCTCGGAATTTCCGAGCGAAAACGAGCCCCGCGTACCCGCGAAACGGAGCGATCCGCCGTCGATGCGCACCAGGCCGAGGTCGTAATGGTACAGTCCCTGGTAGTATCGCGGCTCCGCGGCGGTCGAAAGGCCTGCGAAATAGCTATCCTGACGCCGAGTCCCCGGGAG
>JBEKUT010000090.1:0-19156 GCA_049514735.1 Bryobacteraceae bacterium | reverse complement strand
ACCGACGCCGACGTTGAAGTGCTTGATCGCAATATGCACATCGCGACCATCGGCGAAGGCGGCAAGCTGAATATCGAAATGCGTCTCAAGTCCGGCCGCGGCTACGTGTCGGCCGACCGCAACTTCGATGAGGACCTGCCGCTCGGCTACATCCCGATCGATTCCGTCCACTCGCCGGTCCGCAAAGTTAACTTCACTGTCGAAGCCGCGCGTCTCGGCCAGATGACCGATTACGACAAGCTGACCATCGAAGTCTGGACCAACGGAGCTATTTCCCCGCAGGACGCCATCGGCCAGGCCGCCAAGTTGCTGAAGGATCACATGACCATCTTCATCAACTTCGAAGAGCTGCCGGAGACCATCGAAGAGCCCGGCGAGCGCGCCATGAACCAGATGAACGAGGTTCTCAACCGCTCCGTCGAGGAACTCGAACTCAGCGTTCGCTCTTACAACTGCCTCAAGAACGCCAACATTCAAACCATTGGCGACCTGGTTCAGAAGACCGAAGCCGAAATGCTTCGCACCAAGAACTTCGGCCGCAAATCGCTCAACGAGATCAAGGAAATCCTCGGCAACCTCGGCCTCGGCTTCGGCATGAAGTTCGATTCGCAAGGCCGCCTGGTCGCGCCCGCAGCCGGTTCACAGCCCTACATCGGCCCGATCGAGGGCGACGACGACCTCGACGAGGCGACGGAATAATTCGATGCGACATAAAGTATCCGGATATAAACTGAAGCGCAATCTGGCTAGCCGCAACGCGCTGTTTCGCGGCCTGATCACCAGCGTCCTCGAGCACGAGCGCATCATCACTACGGTTCCCAAGGCGAAGGCTGTCAGGCCACTCGTCGAAAAGATGATCACGCTCGGCAAACAAGACACGCTGCACGCCCGCCGTCAGGCTGCCGCTGTGATCGAGAGCCCCGCTATAGTCCAGAAGTTATTCGATAAGCTCGGCGCCCGCTTCGGCCAGCGCAACGGCGGCTACACCCGCATCGTGCGCCTGGGCCCCCGCAAGGGAGATGGCGCGGAACAGGCCATCCTCGAACTGGTTGGTTCGGAGCTCGTCAAACGTGCCGCGGAACGCGCCAAGCGCAAGGAAGAACGTTTGAAGGCCATGAAGGAAGGCCGCGACGGCGAAGAGCCCGAATAAGATAGGCTAAATATCAACAATTGGCGAGAGGTCGGAATCACCGGCCTCTCGCTTTTTTCATTCGGCGAGCAGTCTTCAAAGTTCGCTATCCTCAGGCAGTCACCGCCATACCTTCTTCAAGGCGTCGATGATGAAAGGACGTAACCACTCCGCATTGCCGGCGTTTTCCTGCACAAACGATAAGAATCCCCGGATCGCCTGAATCTGCGGTGGACTCATCAACCGAGCGTTCTGCAATAGGCGGTTTACCCCATCCTCATAGTCGCGTCGTTCGTCTTGGCCGTTTTCTTCTGGTTGATTCGGGCACAGACTATAGACAGTGAACTCAACAACAGCGCAATGCTCGGGTAGATCGTCTAGCGCTCGTAACAGATACGCCGGGAGAAACGCATTGAACGCCTCCGGCGTTAGTAGCGCGGGGCTGCATGTGAAGTCCACGAACGCCGTGGAAATCTCGTCCCAACGCTTGTGCCGGAGTTCTTCTCGAATATGCGCGCACTCCTCGCAGTCGCAGGAAGTGATCGGCCCGTAGAACTGAGTGGCTGGAAACGCTTCGCGAATCTGATCCCTCAGCCTCTGAGCACCGCGCTCAAAGATGTTCAGCCGGATCCCACCCATACACTTTAATCATCGTCTGCCGATCCAATCGCAGAGCCGCCGCACGCATTCGAACCTCGTGCTCGTCTGCCGATGGATAACGCTGCCTCACGCCCTGCTCCGACAGCCGTAAGACCATCGAAGTCATCTCAAACATCGACTCCAGCTTTTGCGCCGGCGTCCGCCGCCGTTGCAGTTCGATAAACACCGCTAGCGCCTTAGGACTCGTATCGGAATAATAATCGTGTTTCGAAGCCATGCTCACCCTCAACGCTACCGCATTACCCTCCTGCGTCACAATGACGCGGGAATGAACGACAAAGACGATAATTTCAACATCGTGACCGCTTTGAGACAGCGTGGCAAATTGTCACGCTGTTTTCTCTTTTGATCGGTTGATTCAGCAGCTATTTTTTAGGTACGGTAACTGCCGGAGACGATCCCAGTCATGAGACTTGCCATAAAAGTGAACTTCGCAGCGTTCCCAAATGTTGCGGTATAATAAAGCCACATTACGCCGCTAATGTCCATACATGTACGGCTTGGTGCGTGCGTGAAACCTTACTGTCGATCGACTGGTGGTCGGTCTATTCGCGAGGTCCGGCCGCAACCCAGTAATCCAGGAATCCGGCGGAGGCTTATCGTGCTCGCCGTGGATTAATTTTATCTGATTGTCTATGGAAAAATTTAATAGTTTCGGCATGTTGAAACGAATTCCAGCCCTTGCGCTTCTGCCAATGATCTGTTGTACGCCTTGTCTGACTGCGCAGTCGTTTGGCATACTAGGCATCTTTAATGCTTACAGCTTTCTTCGATCAGGCCTCCCAAATTACGGCATAGCTGAGGGATCGATCTTTACCTTGTACTTAAGTAATCCTCCGTCGGGGCCTACCGGTTCGCAGGGCGTCCCGCTTCAGACCACCTTTCTGGGAGTCAAGATCGACGTGACGGTAAATGGCGTTACGACTCACGCGATTCCCTACTACGTATCGCCTGGACAGATCAATGCCATTCTTCCCTCGAATACGCCGGCGGGCGATGGCGACATCATGGTCAGTTCTGGCGGACAGACCGCCTCAGGGCCGATTCACGTGGTTCAGAGCGCTTTCGGGTTATTGGCCGGCGCGGATATTGGTTCAAAAGTTGCTGTCGTCCAGAATGCAAGTCAAGGCGGCGAATTGCTGAGCCAAACGAATGCAGCGAACCCCGGCGAATACCTTCTCCTTTGGGGGACGGGCTTGGGCCCGGTAGCCGGAGACGAGACGCAGTATCAAACTCCAAGCAACTTGACCAACATACCAATCGAGGTGGACATCGGCGGCGTGAGTGCCGCGGTCGTTTACCATGGACGGTCGGCTTATCCGGGCCTGGACCAAATCAATGTGGTCGTCCCTCGTGGGGTCTCGGGATGTTTCGTGTCGGTGGTTGTGGTGGCGGGGGGAGTGCCTAGCAACTTTGCGACGATTCCAGTGGCGTCGAGCGGACGACTTTGTTCCGATCCGGATCTGATCCCCGTCGCGTCAGCCGAGTACCAGACGTTGTTAGGCAAAGATAACGTGAACGTCGGAACGATCGCTCTCGCCGCGGTTACGCCCTCCAGCCCGACAGCCAATGACGACATGAGCGACTCGGCTTATGCATTTTTTCAAAAATACACAGGTCAGCAGTTCAGGTCCTTTGGCCCCAATCTAGAGGCGTCTATGGGGAGTTGTGTTGTTTTCAGCGGGGCGCCTGGACCGCCTCCATATTTGGAATATTTAAACTATTTGGACATAACATCTCCCGTACTGAACGCCGGCCCACTGGTCAATGTGAATGGGCCAGGCGGGCCTCTAGCACTCGCCGATGTCGAATATTCGGGCTACTTCTTGCCGTTCAATATGACGCAACCTATCATCCCTCCGGGCGGCGGGGCCTTCACGTTCGACAACGGTCCCGGCGGACCCGAAGTGGGCCCGTTCAAAGCTACCTTATACGCGAGCCTGACCAACCCGCTGGTATGGACGAATCGCTCGAGTATCACGGCGATCAACCGGGCAAGTGGCCAGTTGATTACATGGACGGGTGGAACTCCAGGAACTTATGTCTCCATCTACGGCTATACATGGGCACATGAATACAGCCCTCTAAAAGACGGCGACGACGTGTACACGAATTTCCTATGTAACGCGCCTGTTTCGGGTGGGAAGTTCACAGTTCCCGCGCCGGTGCTCGAAAGCCTGTTGCCACTCGGCGCGGCGCTGGCTACCGGATTACCGCCATCCGGCAACGGATATTTGTTTGTTGTGAGCGAGACTATTCAGTCGTTCTCGGCTCCCGGCTTGGATTTGGGATTGATGTCTCTCAGCGCCGGAACGGGAATTTCAGTCCCGTTCAACTAAAGAGCTGTGTCCGCTATCTGCGCACTCCGCGTTTATCGGCGGCCAATTAGAATTTTTGCCGGGCGCTAGTATATAGCGGATGCTCCAGACCGCCGCGCTTATAGAACTGGTTCTCTGCCTGATCGCATGGTCTCTGGCGTTTGTGAAGCCGCGCAAACAAGCCGCCGGACAAAAAAAAGTGGTCAGAGCGCCCAAATCCAAGTTGGGCATCCTCCTCGTGACCATCAGTTTTGCGCTCACCGGCGCCTACGTCCGCCCGGCCGGTTTCGAAAAATCCGCCCCGGAGTTGATCGCTTCCATGATTCTCGCCCCTCTCTCGACCGCCCTCGCCTGGGCCGCCACGCGTCATCTTGGAAAGCAATGGCGCTATGAAGCGGCGCTCAGCGAAGATCACGAGCTGATCCAAACCGGCCCCTATCGCTGGCTGCGGCATCCTATTTATACTTCGATGTTGCTCCTGCTACTGGCCGCGGGTTTGGCATGGACATGGTGGCCGATGCTCGTGGCCGCTCTGATCTTCTTCCTGGTTGGAACCGAGATTAGAATCCGTGCGGAGGATCGCCTGCTAGCTGGCCGTTTCCAAGAGTCCTTCAGCGCTTACCGTTCCCACGTGCGCGCCTACATTCCGTTCATTCGCTGATTGCGCGCCAACGCCCCGCGTTGCCAGGAGTACCGCCGAACCGCTCGCTGGCGTCACTACCCATTGCGGAACCGGCGCGGTCAACACGCCCTGCTTCACCGCCGCCAATTTCGTTGGCGCGCAGGCCTACAATCTGCTGAATCATCCGAATTTCGCAAATCCGGGTGGAAATATCACCCGGCGTCCCACCAGCGCTCACGGATCTTTCCACGGTTCGGCTGTATCGGGACGCGTCATGGTTCTTTCCGGCCGGTTCCAGTTCTAGAGAATCGCGCCAGGCTGTTTCACCAGGAAGGTCCTCCCCTTCACCGCGGCGGACTTTTTTTGCGCTGATTATTATGGCATCGACAATTTTTAAATGCTAAGCTAGTCCAGTTAACATGGCCTCTAATATTGAGGTTTACGAGCGAAGTACCTCGGCTATGCGAATACTGCGGTGCGGTACTCATCCGCTCTCCGCTTCTAATCCAGGCGCAATTCTGAACCGGCCGCAGAAATTATCGACCCGGAAATTCAGAGCCCCGCAATGACCTCCGGACCCGCTGTCCGTTTATTCGAAAGCACCGGCCCCCGCCAGGCAGGCCGCAGCATGTGGCGCATCGGCGATCGATGTTACGTTTTCCTGTCACAACCGCCGGTTCATGCGGATCTCTTTATCGCGATTAATGAGCAGATCGATACTTCGGCGCTCATCTGGATTCGTGAGCCGAATAACGCGGATTGGCGTCGCAATGCTCTAGTCGTGCATCTCGATGCGCAGGGCCGCACGCGGGAACCGGTTGAACTCGGCCGCGCTGGCGCGAAACTTCACCTGTCGGCTGGAAGCCGTGTATTGTCCGACAACAACTTTACGATCACTCTCAACGGAGAAGCGGCATTCGATTCCGGCGCGGGCGCCTCTGAAATGCGCCCAACGGAATTTCGGATTCATGCATCCAACCCTGGCGCCGTCCTCTTCGAAGTCGATTCCGCACAGGCCGCCATTATTCCATCGATACGCTTCTTTTTCGGCGCGGAGCCGAGTCTCAGTAGGCTGATCTATCCGATTTTCGTCAACCCTCCTGGCAACGGCGGCACTCTACGAATTGCTTTGGATCCTTTGGATCCTTTGGAGCCTTACTCGGGAACCGTCGCGTCTGCGACGGCTCCAATTCGCGAGAAGACCAACTACCGGACCAATCTGGGACACGCCTTCACCCTGGAGTCGATCGGCTCCGAATCGGGTTACGCGGTGCAATACGATCCCGTCGAGGACAAAGGCTATTGGGTGCTCAACGGCAAGTGGAAGCTCGAATTGGACGATCCTGCCGCGGGCGAATCCAATCGGCTCATGTGCGGGCTTTCAGGAATCGAGGGCATCGGACTCGATTCTCAAATGTTCATGGACTGGATTCCAGGCCAGCCCGCCTATGCGCCATTTTATCCAGCCGGATCGAGAGATGCAGCCTCGCGTCTTGCGAGCAGCATCCCCGGCATTTCCGATCCCGTTACGACAGCCTGGGTGAACCTCACGTCCGCGCGAGACGAAGCGCCATTCTATTACGCGCAGCCAGACAAATCGCCCTTCTACTCGGTCGGGAACGATCCGACGTTTCTGCAATTTCTTCCGCTGCCTGGCGTGCGAATCCCCGCGCCGCCGGACAACCCCACTGGCCTTCCGATGGTCCCTTACGCCGGTCTTGATGGCGAAGGACTGGAAGAATACCAGCGATTTGAATTCGAAATTCTGAGCCCGGAGCGCCGCGACCGCGTATATCGGTTTGGTTCGCACCCAACTTTAAACAGTGCTGCCAACGAAGAAGTCCAAGGCGCGACGCCGCAGGGATTACTGCTCACTATGTCCGGAAGCACCTGGCGAACGCTGACCTTCGCTCAGACCTCGCACGGCCGGGAGAAACTCGAGATCGCCGGTCCCAAGCAAACTCTCCAAAATGCGTTCCTGACAAATCAACTCTTCCTGGTGATTTCGAGCGCCGCGCTTTTCGAGAAGCAGATCGAGAGCATCTCCGCCATCCTAACGATGGACAACTTCAGCTTCCAGTTTTTGCCCAACGACTGGAGCCAGTACGGCACCATCCTCATCTTCAAGTTCTACCAGGGAACGCTGCGCAAGCTTGCTTCGGATCTTGGTGCGTGGACCGCTCCGGGCGTCTTCAATGAAATTCCCAGTGCCACGCTCGACACACTTGCGGCGTTCATTGCAAAATCCGACGAGCACAAAGACGACCCCGAGTTCGAATATTTCCTGACCGAGGTTCTGGACCGCGCCGATTGGAACGGAATCCTGGTTCTCAACGCGAAGGTGCCTCTGAGCGGCTTGCCGCGTCAATTGGAAGGAATCGCGGCCGGCATCGACCCATCCAAATTTTCCGCGCATCACCTGGGCATCAACATCACGCCCGTGGAACGGGGCGCCGGCCAAAAGCTTCAATTGTCCGACAGCTCCCTGTTCGGCCTCATCTATTACGAAGATCCTGGCGACCTGTTCGACAATGGCGAGCCGTATCAGTTCAAGGTTCTCTACTTGAAAGTGCTCTTCGCCAACTCCCAAGTCGCGAGTTTCGCGAGCCAGGTGGAACTGTATGTCGGCCAGCTCTTCGATGAGCGCGCCGATTTAATCGATAGTCCGCACGGCAATAACATCATTCTGAACGGCGTTTACCAGAACCATAACGGCGAGTCCTCCTATGCGTTCACATGGCATGGCGAAAATCTCTACAAGATTCAGAGCAAGGTTTTGGAATCGCTGGAGCTGACGCAGGCGCAGTTCGTCACCGTGCTCTTGCCGGAGCAACAGACGGGTGAGCGCCAAACGGTGTCGCGTTTCCTTCTGTGGGGAAATCTGCGATTCCAGGCACTTCCACAATTCGATGCGTTTTCGTTTGGAACCGGCGGCGGCGTGAACGGGCGGCTCGCTTTTTCAAACATGTCGGTGCGCATGGAATTTCCGTCCGCCAGTCCCGATCAGCGCAAATTTTTCTTCGAGGCAGGGGACATCGCATTCGACCTTGGAACCAGCCAAGCGCGGCCGGACAGTCTCTACGCGCGCTTTCCGCTGACGGTCGTCGGATTGATCCAGGGAGGTGTGAGCACTGGCCGAACCCAGTCCGGCAGCGCCACTCCGGGCGACTTGGGATTCATGTCCGTCGAGACGCCGCTCGGTGAAGGCGAAGTCGCGGTGCCGTGGTATGGTCTCGAATGCAAATTGAATCTGGGAGGTCAGGGCGCGCTCGCGACGAGAGCAAATTTCGAAGCGACTCTGCTGGCCGCGTGGTCGCCGAACCCCGATCGCGCGAATGTCTTAATGGGTATTCGCCTGCCAGGATCGAGCGGTCCCAAACAGGAGTTGACCATTCAAGGACCCTTGAAACTCAGCATGAAGCGCATCGCCTTCGACGCGCGAGAAGACGGCGGAACCCGCTACGTCCTGCAGTTCAACAATCTCGCGCTCAATTTTTTCAATGTCTCGTTTCCCCGGTCCGGGCAAACCAATCTGTTTCTCTTCGGGAATCCAAGCAACCCCTCGGATCGCACCACGCTCGGCTGGTACGGCGCGTATGTGAAAGACGAGGAGAAGGCGGCGGCAGAAAACCATGGCTGAACTGCGATTCGAATTTCTGGACGTCGGAGAAGGCGACGGAACCATCATCGAGTTCCCGAACGAGGAAGTGATGCTGGTGGACTTCGGTTCTCTCAAAAACCGCAAGCTGACCACGACGGATGCGATCGCTTACATCGTAAAATATTTCCCCCAGCTCAAGAAGGAGCAACACCTGGAGTACCTGGTCATCACGCATGGCGACCAGGATCACTACAACTTTATCCAAAAGCTTTTCGAAGCGCTGAACTTGAAAACTATCGGCAATTTTCTTTACGCGGGGAAGAAGGTGGATTTTGACAATTTCGGCAAGAAGTATTTGCCGAAGCTCATCGATATGGCTCTCGAGGTGCCCCGGCTTCCCGCTCAGTTCCACAGCGACCCGAAGAAACCTTACTGGACCGAAGGGGACGTGCAGATTTGGATCCTATCGGCAAATTATCCGTCCGTAGACGCAGTGCAAACCAATCCCAAGAGCATCGTCATGAGATTCCGGTATAAAAGCCTCAACATGATTCTCTGCGGCGATGCCACGGACGACACGGAAGCATCGATTTTGTCGCACTATGGAGCGGCTTCTCAATTCCTCAGTACTGACCTCCTTAAGGCGGGCCACCACGGCAGCGACACATCCTCGAGCGTGGAGTGGATCAAGGCGACGAAACCGGAAATCGTTTACATCAGCGCGGATATGCACCTCGGCTACGGTCTGCCCAAATGCTATATCGTGAAGCGAATCATCGATAACACCAAGCTTTTCAAGCTGAAAGAGAAACACGGTTTTGTCTGTTGGAACCACGTTAAAAATTACTGGGACGACAATGAGGTTGAGACCGCGCTGCTTTGTTCCCTGATCACGGCGAACCAGGGAGTGCAATGGGAATTTCGTGTCGATTCCAAAGGCGATTGGCACATCGGGAGAACGGCTGGGTTGGTGGCAGCCCTTGAGATTCCATCTGGCGACATAGGGAAATTGCCGTGAATCCCAACGACCTGGCCGTCACCGCCGCGTGGACTCCCGACGCAATCGCGAAATTGCTTCGAGACAACACGCATAGCGGTACTCTCGTGCTCAACCGGCAACTGCTGCCGGAGCTCGGCCAGGTCCTGCTCCAAGTCGGGCCAACCGATCTCACGCTTTCGCAAGCCACAGATCCGGCAATCAAAGGCCGCACCGTATCGCTGACCGGATCGAGCGCGTTTCTCGCGATGTCTGGAACTGTGACGCTCTCGATCGCGGTTCCGCTAGCTGGTCCGCTCGAAATCTATCTCAGCGCCAGCTCGCCCGCATGGAAATTCGCCGACGCGTTCCCCGGTGTTCTCCCGAAGTACACCGCGTTTGTCGATGAGCGTTCCCTCGAACCGCAGGATTCGTTCTTCAACGGCCTTACAGTAGACACCGCGACGCTCATCAGCGCGGATTATAAAGGCGTCTCAGACGCCGGTGTCGCGTTCGTGCCAGGCCTGAATCTTGCTGGAAAATTACCGCTCGCAGGCACTCCGCTCGAACCTGTTTCCTTCATCATTCCACCCGGCGGCCTTCCCCTCTCACTCGCCGGCACGATTGCTGTCCAGGGCGCCGGCAAGCCGCCCGCGATCGACCTCCACGCCAATATTCCCGGCCTGAGTTTCGATCTGCTAGGGCAGTTGCGGCTCGATCCCGTTTCGCTGTGGCTCGAAGTGCGCCTTGGTCCTGAAGACCCGGAGTCGCGCGTCAGCCTCGCCAGCACCTTGACGCTCGGCTCGCTGCAACCGCTCATAATCTCGACTGCTCTACTGCAAGGCGATTTCGTGTGGGTATTCGAGGCCATCCCAACCGGCACCGGTCAGTTGAAAAATGGACTGCAGGATCTCGCTGGTCTCGCCGGCCCGTTTTTCGGCGATCTGAAACTGCCTCCCGAAGTCGCGCGATTCCTCAATATCGATCTGGTTCGAGCGTCAGTCGGCATCGTACCGTCCAGCAAATCGCTGAATTTCATTTCGATGGTTTTGCGGTCGAACGAAGAGTGGATCCCACCCGTCCCGAAGATCAAGATCAAAGATGTCCAGATGGGATTCACTATTTACAATCCCTTGGACGAAGGGAGCGTAACGGGTTTTGTAGGTGGAGTTATCCAGATCGGAGACACCGATCCCGTTCACCTGCTCGTGAACGCGCAATTGCCCGAGTACGTGATCTCGGCCGAACTGCAATACGGCGACCGCATCCAAGTGAAGCGCGTCATCGAGACCTACCTCGGTCCCGTCAGCGGGCTTCCTCAATTCGACGTTTACCAGTTGATGTTATGGGTGACGCCGCCTACGCGTTCGTTCGGCTTGAACTCCGCAATCGAGCTCGGCTGGACCATACCGATCGTCCCGGGGCTCTTCAGCCTGGAACTGAAAGACCTGTTCCTCAATATTTTCTACAGCCCTACAACGTTGAACGGCCGCATCTCCGCATCGCTGGAGCTGCTTCGAGCCGGATTCACGGTCACCGCGGAATATCCTGGACAAGATGCTGGTTGGATCTTCTCGGGCGGCCTGGACGAGGGCCAATCCATTTCGCTTCAGACCATCGCAGAAGAATTACTGCGCCGGCCCGTTTCGCTTCCCGGCGGGCTCGATACGCTGAGCCTGAACAAGCTCGCCGCGAAAATCTACACCGCAAAATGCACCTACGATTTCGAGGCTGGACTCACCTGGAAACCGGACATCGAGTTCTTCCCCGTATCGCAAGTCGACGCGCTGCTGAAGCTCAAGACGGAGCGCGAAAAGTGCTCCGACGAAGCGAAATTCTCCGGATCGGTGCAAGGCGATTTCCGCGTTTTGCGGATGGTGCTCACCATCCTATTCGAGTTTCAACCCGATAGCAAGACCGTCACGTTCAAGCTCGGCGGAGCGACCGCGGTGCTGGTAACGAAAGGTACCGGCGAGAAGGCCGAGACGCTCCTCACCGTCAACCTGGGCGATCTCAGCTTGGGCGATGTCATCGCGTACCTGGTGAATCTCGCCGATCCCAACGCGAACTTCAAACTGCAAGCGCCCTGGAGCGTGCTGAACGACATCAGCCTGAAGAACCTCACGCTCACGGTTAACTTCACCAAGAACACCATCGGCGTTTCCTATAAGCTCGACAAACTGAACCTCGGCCTGGTGGACTTGAACGAGATCGGGCTGGTCTATAGCCGCCGCAATAACAAAGGCTCGGTGGACCTCAAGATCGGCGGACGCTTCCTCGAAAAAACTTACGACTACGAAAACAATCCGCTCGAATGGGATCTGCTGAACGAACCCGCGCCGGAAGTCCCCGGCAAAGGTCCCAAACTGCTCGACCTTAAATATCTCGGGCTGGGACAGCACGTCACTTTGTCCAATATCGGCGGGCTCAACAGCGTCGCCGAGGTCATCGACGCATTGAAGAAATACGCGGTGCCGGCGAAAGATCCGTCGAAGCAGTTGCCCAGCGGCGTGATCTTCTCAGCCGACAGCCAATGGCTGATCGGAACGCAATTCACCGTGATGGAGACGGTGTCGCTGAGCGCCGTCTTCAACGATCCCAATCTGTACGGATTGCTGGTCAGCCTGGCCGGTGAAAAGGCCGCCAAGTTCGACGGTTTGAGTTTCGAGATCCTTTATAAGAAGGTCACCGAAGGGATCGGCGTTTATCACATCGAGCTGAAGCTTCCGGATTCCGTGCGGCAACTGGAGTTCGGGTCGATATCGATAACACTGCCCATTGTTGCGCTCGATATCTACACCAACGGAAACTTCCGCATCGATTTTGGCTTCCCACGCGGCCTCGATTTTTCGCGATCGTTCAGCGTCCAGGCCTTTCCGTTCGTCGGGTTCGGCGGATTTTATTTCGCGTTGCTGAATGGCGCTACTTCGAAGCGCGTCCCGGTCATCGGCAATGGCGAGTTCTCGCCCGTCATCGAATTCGGGCTGGCGCTATCGCTCGGCCTGGGCAAAACCATCAACAAAGGACCGCTCTCGGCGGGCCTCACGGTCACGGCCGTCGGAATTCTCGAAGGCGTCATTGGATGGTTCAACCCCACCGATCCCGCCGTTAAGAGCGACCGTTATTATCTGATCCAAGGCAGCGTTTCGTTGGTCGGGAAGCTGTGGGGCAAGGTGGATCTGGGCATCATTTCGGCCGAGGTCAGCGTTACTGCTTTCGCCAATGTCATGTTGATCGTGGAAGCATATGCGGCCATCGTCATCGAGCTGAACGTCGGCGTTTCGGTTAAGGTCGACGTCAAGCTGCTGTTCTTCACGGTGCATCTGAGTTTCGAGATGCAACTGCGCGAGAGGTTCACCATCGGTTCGGCAAGCACTCCTCCGTGGAAAAAAATCGGTGGCGTACAGGCGCGGCGTGTTGCTCCGCCGCGGCAACTGCGCGCTCAAAGAGCGCTCTATCGTTATGAACCGCTGCTGCTCACTCTCGCGCCGCAGACCGTCAGTGAATTCAACTGGACGCCACCGAAACTTCCCGGCGGGCCATTCCGATTGAGAGCCACGCTCACACCGTCGTTCACCGTCGCGGCGCCCGAGTTTCTCTACCCACCTGCGCCCGCCGGCAATGCGGCCGAGATTCAGGCGGTGATGCAGATTTTTATTGAAAACAGCATCGTGCCCACGGCGCGCGGCAATCAGGTTCGGTTGATGTCAGCGCCGAATGCAGCGGAGCGGCCCTTCAACGTTTTCGCGAAAGGAATTTTGCTCTGGGCGTTTAATGCCGCTCTCGGAAGGTTGGATGGTGAGATTCGCCTGTCCGATCTGGAGCGGCTTCAAGATGCTCTGGCCGATCCTAAACAAATTCAGACCGCCTTCACCTGGGAAAATATCGACGCCTTCCTGACCGCCAATTTCGTTCTCGATATTTTCGCTCCGCCGGTCACCGCCGCTTCCATGACGACCGCCGAGGAGGCTCTGAGTTCCACGCCGTTCCCCATGATTCCGGTGTTGAAATACACCAAACCCGACGGCCGCAAGGTGGATTTCGATACTGCGCCGCTTGTGCAGCCTGACTATCAGGCCAAGGTCACCGCGTACTTCGAGCAGCTCATTGGCAATCCGCGTGAGGGCGTCGCGATCGACCCGTTCGCGGCCGATGAGATACCACGCGCGAAGCTCATGATCGGGCCGGAAACCGGGGACGAGAGCCTGGCGCGCGTCGTCTTCAAGGATTATTTCGCGCTCATCGCGCGGACGCTGGTGCAGAATGCCATCACGCTGCTGGGCGACTACAGCTACGATGCCAATGGTGAGGCCAGGCTCAGCGATATCGCGTCCACATTTGGCGTGTCGTCCGAGAGCATTCTGGTGGCTAATCGGGATACTGCGCGTTTGAAAGCAGGTGAGCAAATCACGCTTTCCAGCATCCTCTATCAGGCCGGCAGCTTCGACACGCTCAATGACGTCGCAGGAAAATTCCCTGGCGTGGACGCGGCAAGCCTGGCCGTCGCCAACGCTGTCGATTACATCCTTCTTCCCGGCGCGGCGATGAAGCTCGACGGGATCTCCTATACCGTCCAGACCGGCGACACGTTGGAATTCGTCGCGTCATTCCTTTTGGTGCGCAACGGCCTAAAACAAGACGGCGAGTATTTCGCGTGGCTGCGGCAAAGCATCGTCACCGCAAACTCGGACAAAATCGATTTCTCGCAAACGGAGCTCCAGCCTGGCGTCGCGCTCGAAATCCCCAGCGCCTTCTCGTATACCACGCGCCTTCACGACACATTAGATTTTCTTGCTGGCTACTTCACGGTTCTGCATGAACACGCGTATCTGGGTGAGTTTTTCAGCGCCTTGAAGCAGCGCTATCCGGTGATCAGTCCCGGTCAAAATCTCAATATTCCCGAACTGCTCCACACGCTCACCGCGTCCGACACGTTCCAGAACATTTCCGGCCTCATGAATACCAGCGTGTCTGCCATGGCTGTTTCAAACCAAACGGTCACCGATCTGCTGCTGCCGCTCGCGGTGCTTGCAATCCCGCCAGTCACGCTGACGCTGGGCTCTGAAACGCTTGCCGGCATCGCTGGCCATTACAACGTCAGCCTGGAAGAAATCGCCGCAGCCGCCGCCGGCGTGAAACTGTTTGCCGCGGGCCAGACGCTCACCATCGTTCAAGCGCAGAAGATCGGCATCGACGTTCTGTCGGAGACGATGCTCGCGAAACATTACTACAACAATGTCTCCGCCACCGTTTCGCGTTTTCTGTTGCACGGCGCGCGCCTCCCCGATCCGGAAAATGCGGACTTCCGCAGCCTCACTGTCGACGAAATTCTGACCGGTAACCAAAGGTTCGATCTCTACGGTCTCTACGATATGACCGGCCAGCAGTTCACAGTTTCGCAAGACAAGCTGGACGTCACGTTTGAGAACCCCGGAGATCGTTCGTGGCTCGCCTTCAACGGCGTCGCCGGGGAAAAACTGCTTCCCATCAGTCTCGCCAACATCTCCCAGGATTTCCCGAGCAAGACATTGAAACCGCATCCGAAGCCCGCGCCGATGCCCTTCGTGATCGACGTGCCGAACCGCTATCCGCTGGAGCAGACGATCCACTGGCAGAGCGCCACGCCCGTCGATTTCCCCGGCGCCATCGCAGCCGCGCCTGCTTCAGGCGAGCCCACGCTATGGTTATTTCCAGAGCAACTCCAGCGCAGGCTGGCGCTCGAGCGCGAAGGCGATGCCGTGCCATTCCAGCTCTTCAGCGTCACCAAGGGTTCGCCGCGCGGTACAAAGCCGGCCCAGTTGAAACGCTCCATGTGGGCGACCATCGTACAGTTCCGCGTACGCAAGTCCGGTACGCCAAACGGCTACCTGATTGTGGGAGCGGATCAAAACAATCGCGAGTTGTTGCGTCTCGTTTGGACCTATCTGCGAAACGCGCCTCTCGATCTTCATCTGCTCTATTCGCCTAATCCCACCGATCCGAATCCGAGTGGGCTCGCTTCCGACGACGTGAATCGCGCACTGTCCTTCGAGCTGAAAACCAATCTTTCTACGCTGACGCACAGCGGCCCGCAATTCGCGGACGCGGCTTTTGGTGCGCCACCCTTTGGCGATTACTACGCCACGCTGGAAAGGCCAGCGTCGGCCGATTTCATCCGCCTGCTGTGGGAAGCGAGTGTAGTTGGCACCGGCGGGTTCTACCTCAATTACGTAAACCGGTCGAGCAAAGCGGGTCTGCCTTCGTCCGCGTTCGATGAAAACGAGGAGGCCACGCTGCGCTTAGTCGTCGTCAACCGCGATCAGGTATCGCTATTGGCGGCTTACAATAACTGCGCCATTATCGGCGATAACGTCGACCCCACGCTGGTATCCATATTCGCCCAACGCGAACTGCTCGCCGATGAAGTGAGTCAGGACGTCTCGCAGGCTCCGCTATTCGCCGCGGGCAATATCGGCTACGACGTGCTCCGTCCCGATCCTGGCGGCCGCGTCGATCCTGAGGGCAAAACCGAAAACCTCTACAGTCTGCTGAGCTGCGAAGTTTCGCAGCACCCGCGGCCCGATCCGATCAGCCGCCAAAGCGGACCCGTTGCGCCGAACGAACACGACCCCGATTCAACCGGCGGCCTGCCGCTCCCGCCCATGCTGCGCGCAACACCCGAAACCTGGGATTTCCATGCGATCCTTCCCGTTTATAAAGTCGTACGAAGTTCCGGCCTCATCGATTGCCCCGCCTTACCGGCGCCCAATCAGACTCCATACGCCGGCGTCTTCGACCGCTTGACTCTCACGCTCGATTTCGCTTTCTACGAGGTCTTCGGCAATCGCATGAATCCGGCACTCGATACCGGCGAGTCTTCGCAACTCCCGGTGACGCTCGGATATTTCGACGCGCTGATCCCGATCCTGCAGTGGCCAGGTATCGGCACGAGCTACAATTTTGCACCCGCGCTTCCGAATCCAAAGCTGTCAGTCGATTTGCAACTCCAGTTGTCCGCGTATGCGGCCGGTGGAGGCAATACCGTGGCGCAGGCAGTATATAACGCGAGCGCGGGCAAGGTGAAATATCGCCAGATTTATTATCAGGTCCAACAGCGCGATGTGAAGTTAACACTGGCTACATCCATGGATCGCGACACTCTGGTCAAGCCCTGGGAGCTCGCGGATAACTCGCCGCTGACAGCCCTCGCGAGTGGAGCATACGCGTATCTCGGCTGCGTCGAAAAGGTGTTGCGGACAACCGCCTATTCAGGCGTCGCTGGGACGCTCCAGCAGGTCCTGCAAGAAGTCGGCGTTTCCGGCGGGGTGTTGTTCGAAGAAAATCGAACCGAAAAAACGGCCGGCTTGTTCGCGGCCGATTTTCAGATCCCCACGTTCCAGGTCCTCCGGGCTGGCGACACGCTCTCCGAAATCTCGCAAAGAACCGGCGTCCCGATTCTGACGCTCGCGTCTCTCAATAAGGACGCCGAGTTGAAGACTGGAACTGTGATCAAGGTGAAAACGCGGACCATCGTGGCGCACATCGGAACCGGCGACACGCTCACCGGGATCGCCGCGCAGCAGAACTGCACCGTTCCAGGTCTGGCGATCGTCAACGAAACCAGTGCCGGGATATTTTCCGAGTCCGCCGTCTTCACGTTCGAAGGATTCGTCGTCCACGCTACCACAGAAGATTCCTTCTTAACGATCTGTGAAAAATTCAAGTCTGGAGAAGTGCCCACAACCACAGTGCCCGATATCGCTGTCGCCAACGAAGAGCTCGCCGATATCTTCGCGGATCAGAAGTCAATCTTAGTCGACGACTACGTCGTGAAGCCCGGCGACACGCTCGCCAAACTCAGCGCTCAAGAAATCTACGGCACGTTAGACGAACTCGCGAATCTCAACAGCGAAACCACGGACATGTTCAATATGTCGTTCCCGCTGCTGTCGGCTCTCACGCCCACCGTTCCGGGCAGCGAAACGCTCGCCGATATAGCCGAAACGCACGGCATTGCCTTCGAACAATTCGCTGAACAAAACCTTCCGACGCCGATAAGCGCGGCCGCGAGACTGACTGTTCCCGAACTCGCGACGCTCGACTCACAGGCGCCCAATGCGTACGTCCCTTACAACGCCGGTAGCGACGACGATCTCTCGAAAATCGCGGCTAAATTCGCCAGGACCACCGAAGAAGTAGGCGTCATCAACCGCAACGTAACCGGAATTTTGCGGGTAGACGCTGTCATCGCCATCGGCGAACGGTCGCACACCATCGCCGCCAACGACACGCTCGAAACCGTGTACCTCGCCTTCAAGGGCTTCGACGGCATCGATACTTTCGAAGAATTCCTGCGCCGCATTGAAAACCATCCAGACATCATCCACGCCAGCGGACAAATGTACGCGCCCGTGCCCAAAGCATCCCGAGACATGTCGCTCCAGGATCTGGCCGATGCGTTCCACCTTCAACCCGTCGACCTAGCCATCGCGAACCGCGCCACGTTCGGATTCCTGCGCCCCGGCGCGGAGGTTGCGGTGGAACAGATCCGGCTCACAACGAGTACATACGATACCTTCAATACGCTCGTGTACCGCTGCGGGCTCCAGGGTTTGGTGACAACAGTGGATCAGATCGCCGCCGCGAATAAAGACGTCCCGGCGCTCGTGAAAGGCGGCGCATATTTCTTGGTCCCTCCAGCAGCGCGGCAAGTCTTGCATGACGTGCAAGCGGCATACTCGAGCGATATCTTCGCTGTCACCGTCTCGCTCGGCATCCAACGCGACCCCAATTTATTAGCGCAAGGCGTCGACAAGAATTCGTCTGCCGCGCGCGTGTCGGATGCCATCGTTCCCATGACCACGGCTACTAACCAGGACGCGCATTCGCTCGTTCTGTTCGCCGCGAACATGGAAGCGGCCTTCCCGGGAATCAAAGCCGCGACCGGTAAGCAAGACTCAGACGCCACTTCACCCGGCGCGGAAGAAAGACAGATTTGGGCGGTGAACTTCGGATCAGGCGGAATCAATGTCACCATTCCAAAGACGCCATCGGTATCCTTCGGCATCCTGCCGTTAAGCAATCAATTGATGTCGCGGGCCGGGGTCCCCATAACGCCATATGGACGATAAAACCCTCGGCCCCGTTGGATTCGCTGGTTTGACCGGCCCGACCGGCCCGACCGGACCTGTTCCCAAAAACTTCCAGTCCGTCGACCTGGACGTTTGGGCGCGGCAGTTTCTCTCCACCGTCGATCTTTGTCTCTCGCCCGAGTATGCCATCAACATGTTCCGGCTCGGCGTAACGGGACCGACCGGAATCACTGGTCCGGGGCGCAACGTGTTTCATAAACTCGTCGCCGCGAAAGAAAAGCTCTCGGGAAAAATCGCCGCCGGAGCCGAGTTCATACTCGCCGGACCAACCGGTCCCACGGCCGATTGGCAGCGCGATCAGGCGCGCGAAGCTCTGCGGCAGCAACTGCTCGTGAATCTTTCGGGCGGCTATGCGACGGGCGCAATTCTGCAATCGCCGTTCTCGATTTCGTCCGGCGGCGTCGCCGGCCCCACCGGCGCTCCCCGGCTCTCCGGCAAACCTGTCGATTTGCTGCATCACACGGAAGGCGATCTAGCAGGGCCGCATGGCGTGAGCATTTCAACCAGCAAGGTGCCGCTCGTGGAGGGCCACTCGCAGGCATCGTTCCTGGTAAACGTAAGCGCGGAGGCGCAGCAGAAAAACGTTCACCTCGATCTGAATTACGTCGTCAATGAACTTGAGTACGACGTGCAGAACGTGAACGACATCGATGCATATCAGGCATCTTCATGGCTCAGCTTTATCGTCCCGGTAGGCAGCACCGCGACAAACCCGGAGG
>JBEKUT010000089.1:0-19168 GCA_049514735.1 Bryobacteraceae bacterium | reverse complement strand
CTCGATATTTGCGTGGCGTGTCCGGTGGTGGCAAGCGATGCGGCGCTGGTGTTCAGCGGGGCGAACTGGCATCGGGGCGTGGTGGGGATTGTCGCGAGCCGGCTTGTAGAACGTTTCTGCCGCCCGGTGTTTGTGCTCAGCGAAGAGGATGGACAGGCGCAAGGATCGGGCCGCAGCATCAGCGCGTTTCATTTGCTGGACGCGTTGGAAGCGATGCCGGAGCTATTCAAACGGTTCGGGGGACATCGGCAGGCGGCGGGTTTGAGCATGAGCGCGGACCGCGTCAGCGAGTTTCGCGAGCGGTTCAACGCCTATGCCGCGGAGCGGCTGACGGCCGAAGATTTTGTGCCGCAGATCGGGATCGACGCTGTTCTGAGTCTGAAAGAACTGGACGAAGTAGGAGTGGCGGAGGTGCTGTCGCTGGCGCCTTTCGGTTTTGGCAATCCGTCGCCGGTTCTGGCGGCGACAGGCGCGGAGAGCGCGGGTCCTGCGAGCGTGCTGAAGGAGAAGCATCTGCGGGTACATGTGCGGCAGAATGGCCGGGCGATGACGGCGAAGGCATGGAATTTCGCGGAGCGAATTGAAGAAGTGGCGATGGGAAACAAGATCGACGTAGCGTTCTGCATCGAAGAAGACAACTACGCGGGGAACCGTGGTGAGCCAGCCTGGTCGGCTACGGTGAAGGATGTACGTCCGGCCGTGCAGGTGGTTGCAGCGTACTAAAATTGTGATTTGCCGAACCCCAGCGTTACCGTAGTTGTGCCTACGCTTGCGGCGGATGAGGCGCTGGAGGAATGCCTGCGCTCTCTGGCGGCGCAGTCTCTGCAGGACTTCGAAGTGATTGTAGTGGACAACAGCGGGCGGAAGCTTGTGCAGCCGCGCGAGGGGATCAAGATTATTTATAACGAGACCAATGTCGGGTTTGGGGCGGCGGTGAATCAGGGCATTCGCGCCTCGCAGGCGGAGTGCGTGGCGACGCTGAACGACGATGCGAAGGCGCATCCGGGATGGCTGGAGGCGCTGGTTCGCGTCATCGGCGAGCGTTACGAGATTGGGATGTGCGCCTCGCAGATTCGCCTGGCGCCGGGTTGGCAGATGGATTCGGCGGGGATGCTGATTGCGAGAGATGGCAGCAGCAAACAGAATGGACACGGAGAGCCGCCGCCACAATTCTTCAAACGCAAGCAGGCGCTGTTGCCGAGCGGATGCGCCGCGATTTATAAACGGGCGATGCTGGACGAGATCGGGCTGTTCGACGAATCCTTTTTCTTATATTGCGAGGACACCGATCTGGGTTTGAGGGCTCGCTGGGCAGCATGGGAGTGCGTGTATGTTCCGGACGCGGTGGTGGAGCATCGCTATTCGCATTCGGCGGGAGCGGCGTCGGCGTTGAAGGCGTATTATGTGGAGCGAAACCGGCTGTATCTGCTGGTGAAGAACTTCCCGGCCGCGATGCTGTGGGCCGCTCCTTTCTATTCTTTGGCGCGGTACTTCTGGCACGCTTTTTATGCGTGGCGCGGACGGGGTGCGACGGCGGCGTATCGCGAGGCGGGCAACTCGACCGCGGGCTTGGGGACAGCGGTGCTGCGCGCGCACTGGAACGCGCTGCGCAATTTCGGAACATTATGGCAGGAACGGAAGAAGATCAAGCGCCGTTTGACGGCCAAACAGTTTGAGGGCATGGTTCGCGAGTACTCGATCGGTCCACGCAAAGTGGCGGCGCTGTGAGGAACGCCAATGGTCCGGAGGATTTCATGGTGATCATCCCGGCATTCAATGAAGAGGGCGCGATTGCAAACGTGATCGGCGAGCTGCGGCAGGTGCTGCCGGACACGCCGGTTCTGGTGATCGACGATTGCTCGCGCGACGGCACGAAAAGCGTGGCGCGGCTGGCGGGCGCGGACGTGCTGCCGCTGCCGCATCACCTGGGGCTGGGCGGGTGCGTGCAGGCGGGATACAAGCTGGCGTTTGAGCTGGGGTATCACTACGTGGTGCGGATCGACGGCGATGGACAACACGATCCACGGGACATTCCGCGCATCATGGCGGCGCTGCGCAACAGCGGCTGCCAGATGGTGATCGGATCGAGATATTATGCGCAGACTGGGAAATCCACGAGCGCGGTTCGGGGCATCGGCATCCGGGTGTTTCGCATGATTCTGCGGCCGATTCTCGGCAAAGCGGTGCACGATCCGACTTCAGGGTTTGTGGGCGTCAATCGGCAGGCGTTGGAAGTCTTCACCAGGAGCTTTCCGCTCGAATATCCTGAGATAGAGACGCTGGTGGTGTTACAGCGCAAGAAGTTCCGGTTTCAAGAAGTGCCTTGCCGGATGCGGCGGCGGATGGCGGGGCGCAGTTCGATTACCGCGGTGAAGTCGCTCTATTACATTGTGCATGTGTTACTGGGAGTTTTCGTCAACGTTCTGAAGTTTGAAGGACGGCGCAGGAAGAATACATAAACGTCTTATGGATCGTTTGTTGAATGCGATGACCGTGCTCAGCGCCGCATTGATATGCCTGGTGCTCTACTCGGTCCGCCGCGCGCACATACGAGTGGAATACTCAGTAAGCTGGCTGGGCGCTGCGGTAGTGTTGCTTATCTTTTCACGTTCGCGCGCTATGCTGTCGTGGATCGCCGGTTTTCTGGGACTTACTTACGCGCCGATGGCGCTGGTAATTCTCGTCTTCTGTGTGTTCCTGGTCGTGTTCTATCGTTTCTCTGTTATTATTTCGGATCTGAAAGACGCTAACATCGCGATGGCACAACGCCTCGCCATACTCGAATATCAATTGCATCAGAATAATGAAAAGCAGTAAGTCCAAGCGTCCCGCAGCCGGACGCGCCACGAGCGCTGTCATTGCGGCGCCACCAACGCATCCATCTTACTTTTGGCCGCTGATTATAGGCTCGTTCATTGCGCTCTGCGCCGTCTTTACGGTGTACGGGCCGGGGTTGAACGGACCGTTTCTCCTCGACGACGACTATCTTCCTTATACACTGCCAGGTTTTTCCACTTTGCCTGTGACTGCGTGGATAAGGGGCAACCGGCCGCTTCTGATGCTCTCGTACTGGCTCAACTTTCAGATGAGCGGGGCTAACACGCCGTCCTATCACTTCTTCAATGTTGCGCTGCATTTGTTGAACGGTGTGTGGATCTATCTGGCGGTCCGCAAGATTCTCGACTGGGCTGGGACGGTCGGATCGACGCGCGGTCTGATGGCGGCTTTCGCGGCAGGATTATTCTTGCTGCATCCGTTACAGACGGAGTCAGTGACGTACATCGCGAGCCGATCGGAAACGCTGAGCGTGTTTTTCTTTCTGGGGGCGTTCGTGACGTTCTTGTACTCGCTTCCCATTGCGTCGTTGGCTCGGACTGCCGGCGTGTTGCTACTGTTTGGGGCCGCGGTGCTCACCAAAGAACACACCGTGGTTCTTCCGGTGTTGCTGCTGTTGACGGATTACTACTGGAATCCGGGATTCTCGTTCGCGGGCGTGCGCAGGAACGCGAAGCTCTATATAACGATTGCAGCGGTGGGGGCGCTAGGAGGACTCTTTATCTTAAGGGTTCTCAGGTCGGCGACAACCGCCGGTTTCCATGTTGCGGGGATTACCTGGTATCAATACTTCTTCACCGAATGCCGCGTCATTTGGAAATACATTCTGTTGTTTGTGTTTCCTTTCTGGCTTAATCTCGATCCGGACATCGCGATTTCACGAAGTCTCTTGGATCATGGCGCGGTGTTCGGGATGTTGGGGCTGCTGGGTGTGAGTGTTGCTGTCTGGCTGTATCGGCGTGAATTTCCGGTGGCATCCTACGGATGGTTTGTATTTCTATTGCTGCTCGCTCCTACGTCGTCGTTTGTTCCGATTGCCGATCCCTATGCGGAACGGCGCTTGTATCTGCCTTTTATCGGGTTACTTTTGATCACGGTGGAGTTTGTGAGAAGGTGGAAAGCGTCGCGCAACGTCTTGATCGGCGCATTGTGTGGCGTGTTAGTGTTCGAGGCCTATATAACTTACAATCGCAATGGGCTGTATAGCAGCGCGATCGCTATTTGGCAGGAAACGGCGAGTAAGTCGCCTAATAAGAGACGGCCGAATTATCAATACGCTTTTGCGTTGTTTGCTGCCGGCCGATGCCCCGAGGCAGTTCAGAAGTTTGCGTACACGGCTACGCTTGAGAGCCCGTCGTACGATTTGCTTCTGGACTGGGGATTGGCGGCATCGTGCGCTGGCGACCGGGAACTGGCTTTGACTAAACTGCGTGGGGCCGCAGCTTTGGCTCCGAACGCGCACGTGCTTTCGCAGCTGGGGCTGGAGTATCTGAAGCAGGCGAAATACGCGGACGCGATGGAGACGCTCAACAAAGCTATTCAGATGGACGGCCGTTTAGCGACTTCGTACATGTATCGCGGGAAGGTTTACGAGTTACAGGGAGACACGGCCGCGGCGGTGAAGGATTATCAGCGTGCCGTGGAACTCGATCCCACGAATCCGGAGGCGACCGCGGCGCTGCAACAGGTCGCGCACTGATGCGCGTGGGTGTTAACGCACTCTATCTCATTCCCGGCGGTGTTGGCGGCACCGAAATCTACTTGCGAAATCTACTGCGCGGGTTTGCGGCGGTGGACCAAAAGAACGAGTACGTCGTTTTCACGAATGCCGAGACTGGCCGCGATGTGATTCCGGACGTTGCGAATGTCCACTTGGCGACGCTCAGTGTTCATGCCGCGGTACGGCCGTGGAGGATTCTTTACGAGCAGTTCGGTTTGCCTCGCGCGATTCGCCGAGAGCGGATCGACGTTCTGCTGAACCCCGGATTTACAGGTCCTGCGTTCTGCGCCTGTCCCAGCGTCACAGTTTTTCACGATCTGCAACACAAGAGGCATCCCGAATATTTTCGCTGGTTCGATTTGCCGTTCTGGCGTCTGCTGTTGTGGATGTCGGCGCGGCGGTCGCGCAGTTTGATCGCCGTTTCAGAGGCGACACGCGAGGACATAAAGCGCTTTTACGGCGTGGATGCAGTAGTGATTCAGCATGGCGTGGAGCCGGCTTTTTTCGAACTGGCAGCGCGGCGGGAGCCGAAGAATTATCTGTTGTGCGTTTCCACGCTGCATCCGCACAAAAATCTCGAGCGGCTGATTCGGGTGCACGCTGCAATGCCGGATGCGCCGGAGTTGGTAATCGCAGGTTTGCGAGGGTTCGCGGCCGAGCGGGTCGAGAAGAGCGCGCCGGGACGGGTGCGGTTCACGGGCTGGATTCCACGAGAGGAGTTGTACGAGTTGTTTCGTTGCGCGCGGGCGTTCGTTTATCCGTCGACTTTCGAGGGCTTCGGGATGCCGGTGTTGGAGGCGATGGCGGCGGGCGTGCCCGTGGCTTGTTCGGATATTCCGCCGCTGCGGGAGATGGCGGATGGCGCGGTGGAGTTTTTCGATCCGGAAAGCGATGCGGGGATGGCGGAGGCGATTCGGCGGGTGTTGAACGAGCCGCGCTATGTGGCGGCGGCGCTGGAGCGGGCTCGAGAGTTTAGTTGGGAGCGGGCGGCGCGGGAGACGCTGCGCGTTCTAGCGTGCGTGGTTCGTGGTTCGTAGTTCGTAGTTGGTGGTTGGAAAAAACGCAGGCCACAAAAAACGATGGCCTGCGCTACTATCCGGTTGCCAGGTAGCGGTGGATGAAGGTTACCGCCATAGCGCCCTCGCCGACCGCAGAGGCGCATCGTTTCACAGAACCGTGGCGCACGTCGCCGGCTGCGAACATCCCTGGAATGCTGGTCTCCAAATAATACGGCATGCGATCGAGCGGCCAACTCGCCGGCGGTTTGCTGTGGTCCGTCAGGTCGGGGCCGGTCATAAGATAGCCGGCGTCGTCGCGAATGATCCCGACGTCTTCGGCCCATTGGGTGCGCGGATCGCCACCAATGCAGACGAAAAGCCAGCGCGTGGAAGCGGTCCTCTGTTCGGCCGTTTTGACATCGGTTAGAGTGATGGCTTCGAGGATTGGATTGCCGTGCAGGGCCGTTACCTGAGTGTGAGGGAACACCGTTATATTCGGCGAGGAAACGATGCGGTCGATCAGGTAATTCGACAGCGTGGCTTTCAGCGAAGCGCCGCGAATGATAACCGAGACGTTGCGCGCGAAACGGGAAAAGTACATGGCCGCCTGTCCGGCGGAGTTGCCGCCTCCGATCACGTAGACGTCGTCGTTCCAACAGAGCGAAGCTTCGCTGGCGCCGGCGCCATAGTAGACTCCAGCGCCGAACAGGCTGTCCTCGTTCGGCAGATCCAGCCGCCGGTAGGCGACACCGGTGGCGCAGATGGCAGACCGCGCGATGATTTTTGTACCGTCGGCAAGATAGCCGACTCCCTTGCCAACCTGGAACTCGGCGCGAACGCCGGCGCGGGAAAGCAGGATTTCGGCACCGAATTTGGTGGCCTGCTCACGGGCCCGCTCGGCGAGTTCGTTGCCGCTGATTCCTTGCGGGAATCCAAGATAGTTTTCGATCTTGGAACTGCTCCCGGCCTGGCCGCCGACCGTGAACTTTTCGATCACCACCGTTTTGAGTCCTTCCGATGCACCGTACACTGCGGCGCTTAGGCCAGCGGGGCCGGCGCCGTAAATGGCGAGGTCGTATTCGGAGCGCGAAGGATCGCGGAACCATCCGAGCTTCTCGGTGATCTGCCGGATGGTGGGACACTCGATGCGCGTGCCATCGGCAAAAATGCAGACCGGCATGCGCTTGTCGTCGATGCCGTCGACGCCGGCCTGTTCACGGGCCTGCTGGTCGTCATGCACCTCGATCCACTCGAACGGAACGTCGCTGCGATGCAGAAAATCGCGAATCGTATAGGCCACGCTTGATCCGGGTTTGCCGATAATTTTGACACTGGGAGTCTGCGAGTTTGTCATATGAATCGTTCTTAGTGAACAATACCAACATCCTTGAGACCGTTGAGAATAAATTGGACGGCGATGGCTGTCAGCAGGAGACCCATCATGCGGGTGAGGATGCCGATGCCGGTTGCGCCCAGGTAAGAGCGCACGCGATCGGCGGCGGCGAGAACGACGAATGAAATCGCGCAGGTGACCGCGATGGCGGTGAAGACCAGCGAGCTGCGCAGCCAGTCCTGCGATTGACTGATCAGGACCATGACGGTGGAGATGGAGCCGGGTCCGGCCAGCATGGGAACGCCGAGAGGAATGATGCCGACGTCTTCCTTCTCGAGACCTTCTTCGGTTTCCTTGGGCGTCTCTTTCGTGGGAGAGCGGCGCGCCTGCAGCATGTCGAGTCCGATGAGGCCGAGGATGACGCCTCCGGCGATCTTGAACGCGGGAAGCGTAATGCCGAAGAGCTTGAAGATGAGCGTTCCGATAGCGGCGAATAAGGTGAGAACGATAAAGCAGGTTATGACGGCGACCAGAGCCATGTGACGACGGCGCGGCGCGTCGGCATCGGCGGTGAGGACAAGAAAAGTCGGGATGGCCGCGACGGGGTCGACGAGCACGAAGATCGAGGTGAAGGCGATCAGGGCGGATTGGAGGATGGTGGGCACGCTCGAACAATTTTAGCGTTCGTAGTTCGTAGTTCGTAGTTCGTAGTTCGTGGTTCGTGGTTCGTGGTTCGTGGTTGGTCGTGCTGCTTGCTGCGTTCTACGTTCTACGTTCAACGTTGGATTACTCGACGAATTCGGCTTCGATTGCCGGCAGCGTGTCGTCGTGACGGGCGAAGGCGACGTAAAGGGTCGGGAAAATGACGATGCTCAGGAATAGGTTTGCGATCAGGCCGCCGACGATCACGATGGCGAAAGGCCTTTGGGAGTCCGATCCGATGCCGTGCGAGAGGGCGGCGGGTAAGAGACCCAAAGTGGCGACTAACATCGTCATTAAGATGGGGCGCAGTCTTAGAACGGCGCCTTCGGCTGCCGCTTCTTTTACCTCATAGCCGCGGGCTCGCAATTGGTTGATGTATTCGAGCATGATGACGCCGACCTGGACGGAAACTCCGAATAGAGCCAGGAAGCCGACGCCGGAAGAAACACTGAAATGCGTTCCGGTAATGAGAAGCGCCAAAATTCCGCCGATGGGCGCGATGGAGAGGCTCAACAGGATCATCGCGGCCCATTTGAAGGACTTGAACATGGAGTAGAGAATCAGGAAGATTACGAGCAGCGTAATGGGCACGATCACGGCGAGGCGGGCGTTGGCGCGTTGCTGGCTTTCGTATTCGCCGGCCCAGTCGATTTTGTAGCCTTTGGGAAGCTTGACGTTCTTGTTGACGGCCGCTATGGCATCGCGCACGGTGCTGCCGAGGTCGCGGCCGCGCACGCTGTATTTGATGGCTATGTAGCGGGAATTTTCCTCGCGATAGATTTGGGAGGCGCCATCGATCACTTTTATGTCGCAGAGCTGCTCCAGGGAGACGCGCTCGCCCGAAGGCGAGAGAATCCTGATGTCGGAGATGTCGTCCACCGTCGCGCGGTAGGGCTGTTCGTAACGCACGACTAAGTCGTAGCGCGCTTCGCCTTTCAGAATCTGGCTTACGGCCTTTCCGCCCACAGCGGTCTCAATGGCGTCCTGAACGTCGCTCACGTTGATGCCGAAACGGTCGGCCTTTTTGCGGTCCACAATCAGGTTGACGTTAGGCTGGCCGATGGTGCGGAACAGGCCGAGATCGGCGACGCCGTCGATGTGGCTCATGGTTGCGACCACCTGGCCGCCCAGCCGTTCCAGCTCTTTTAAGTCCGACCCGAAGAGTTTAATCGCAAGCTGTCCCTTCACGCCGCTGACCGCTTCTTCCATGTTGTCGGCGATCGGCTGGGAGAAGTTCCATAACACGCCGGGCATGCGCTCCAGCTTCTCGTCCATGGCGGCGATCAATTCGTCTTTCGTATGGAACTTGCTGCGCCATTGATCGTGCGGTTTGAGGTCGACAAAGTATTCGGTGTTGAAGAAGCCGGAGACGTCGGTACCGTCGTCAGGACGGCCGACCTGTGAGACCACCTGCGTCACTTCGGGAAAGCTCGCGAAGATGGCGCGGGCTTCGCGAACCACGCGTTCTCCTTCGGTGGGTCCGGTGCTGGGGGCGAGCGTACCGCGCGCCCAGATCGCACCTTCATCCAAGTGCGGCAAAAACTCCGATCCGATCACGCCGCTGTAGATCAGGACGAAGGTGGCGGCAACTACGGCCAAGGCGCCGCTCAGAACGATCCAGTGGTGGCCGAAGGTCCACATCAGGGTGCGTTTATAGCGATTGGTGAGCCACGCGAGAACCGGGTTATGCCATTCCTTCATACCGGGCTTGAACAGGAAGCTTGTGAGGACGGGCGCCATTAGGAGCGCGAATATCATGGCTCCTCCGAGGGCAAAGGCCACGGTCCAGGACATGGGCCGAAACAATCTTCCTTCGACGCGTTGCAGCGTGAAGATCGGCATGTAGGCTGTGATGATGATGAGCACCGCGTAAAACACGGGACGCTGCACTTCGTGCACGGCCGAGGCGATCTTCTCCAACATGGTTCTGCCGCTGTCATCGTGACGGCTGATGTGACGCAGAATGTTCTCGACCATAACCACCGATCCGTCGACGACCATGCCGAAATCGAGCGCGCCCAGGGAAAGCAGATTGGCGGGAATTTTGTTGAGATCGAGAAGAATGGACGCGAATAAGAGTGAGAACGGGATGGTGGTTGCGACGATGAGGGCGCTGCGTGCGTTGCCGAGAAGCAGGAAGAGCACCACGATGACGAGCAAAATACCCACGCTCAGGTTTTCGAGCACCGTGTGAGTGGTGTAATGAACCAGGTCGCCGCGGTCGAGATAAGGAATGATTTTCACGCCGGGAGGCAGAACCGTGTCGTTCAACTCTTTCACCTTGGCGTGAATGCCTTTGAGGGTTTCGTCCGTGGGAGCGCCTTTGCGGAGGAGGACAATTCCCTCAATCACATCGTCGTAATCCACTGCGATTCCGTTGTTGCGAACGAAGGTTTTTCCAATGCGTCCCAAACGAATCTTGGGTCCTTGAACGACCACTCCGAGATCGCTGACGCGAACGGGCGTGCCGTTTTGCGCTTTTAATACCGTTTCGCCGATGTCCTCGGTGGTGTCCATCAACCCGACCGCGCGAATATTGAACGCCTGGGGACCATGCTCGATAAAGCTGCCTCCGGCGTTGATATTGTTGTTGGCGAGGGCCTGCTCCACAGCGCCGAGATTCAATCCGTATTCAACAAGCTTGTTGGGATCGAGCTGGACTTGATACTCGCGCGTGATCCCGCCGAAGCTGGCGACATCGACCACGTTGGGGACGGATTTGAATTGCTTTTCGAGCGTCCAGTCTTCGATAGATTTCAGCTCTGTAATGTCGTAGAGCGGGTTGTTGCTCACTAACGTGTACCAGTAAATCTGGCCGACGGGGCTGTAATCGGGGCCGAGCGTGGGAGACAGGTTCGCCGGGAGAGTGACCAGCGTCAGTTTTTCGAGAACCTGCTGACGGCTGACGAGATTGTCGGCGTGGTCGTCGAAGATCAGGGTTACGGAGGAGAGTCCAAATTCGGAAATGGAGCGCAGGTGGGTGAGGTGCGCGACGCCGTTCATCTGCGCTTCAATCGGGATGCTGACCTGCTGCTCCACTTCTTCCGCGGCGTGGCCGGGCCACTGCGTGATGATGTTGACGTAGGTGTCGGCGACGTCGGGGTAGGCTTCGACGGGGAGAGTGTGGAACGAGTAGGCGCCCCAGACGAGCAGCAGCACGCCCATCGCGAGGACGAGGAAGCGGTTGCGGAGGGCGAAATCGACGGCTTTTTGGATCATGACTGCTTTTTAGTTATTGACCGCTCCCTGCCGGTCACGGCTCGGAAAAAGGCACGGCTCGGTAGAACGCACGGCTCGGAAAAACACCGCTCCCTTCCGGTCACGGCTCGGTAGAACGCACGGCTCGGTAGAACGCACGGCTCGGTAGAACGCACGGCTCGGTAGAACGCACGGCTCGGAAAAACACTACTCAATTCGAGGTTTGCTCCGCCTGGTTTTCTACGGCGCGGGAGAACTGCAACGCATTCGCGGCCAACTGGGCGCCCGGCTGAACGCCAGCCAGGATCTCCTGATAGCCGTCCTGTCCCGCGGGCAGGCCTTGCACTTCCGTGCGGCGGAACTGTTTCGCGTTCAGCTTCACGAACACCCAATCGCGATCCTGCAAACGGAGAATCGCGCTCTCCGGGACGGCCATGCGGGTCTTGTCGCTTTGCGAAACGAACAACACCGTTCCAAACATGTTGGGTTTCATCAAGCCCCCTGGATTCGGCAAATCGATACGCACTTTCGCGGTGCGGGTGGTTGGATCGAGAAGGCTCGAAATGTTGCTGATGCGGCCGTCGATCTTGCGATTCGGATAGGCATTCAACGTCACTGCGGCATGGTCACCCAAATGCACCTGCGAGAGATTGTTCTCGTACACGTCGCACAACATCCAGACGCGGGAAAGGTCCGCGATCGTATATAGGTTCGGCGAATTGTCGGGTGATTTCACACCGGCGGCGTTGGTAACGTTTTGTTCCACGATGGTTCCGGAGACGGGCGCGCGAATTTCGATGATGGGCGAGAGATCGCTCAGCGTTCCACCGAGAATGCGGATATGCTCGGCCGTGGTCTGCAAATCCACCCGCGCCTTTTCCTCGGTGTCTTCGGCAATCTGCAGATCTTTTTGCGCCAGTGCGCCGTTTTCGTAGAGTAGCTGCGATCTTTCGAGCTGCCGTTTGGAGAGCGCTTCGTCGGCGACGGCCTTGCGGTAGTCCGAAATGGCGGAGGAAAGATCGGGACTTGTCAAAGCCAAAAGCACTTGGCCTTTTGCCACGTAGTCTCCCAGTTGGGCCTTGATCTCCACTACGCGGCCGCCGGATAACGCGTTGACTGGAACCGTACGGCTGACATCGGGCGCGATGACGCCGTTCACGGGAAGTTCGTTGGGGATCTTCCGCAACTCGACCGCAACGGTCGGGAACAGCTCGGGGTGGTCCATCGTTACCAGGTTGGGATCGGGAGCCTCCACTACCTTCACTTCGTTGACCTTGGCATTTACCGTACCGCGCGAACATCCGGAAAGGGCAAACATCAACGCTACCGCGGCAATCACAAGGCTAGTGACAAAGGACGCGCGAAATTTATTCACCGATCACCTCCCGGCCCACTGCTACATTCAACTGGCTTAACGCGGTCAGATACGAACCGATCAGATTCAGATAGCTGAGCTCGGTTGTACGGTAATCCTGCTGCGCCTGCAGGAAATCCAGCAACGAAGAGCCGCCATGCTGGTAAGAAAACGAAATGGTTTCGCGGACACGAACGGCCTGCTGCAAATATTTGTTCTTGTACGATCGCAATAAAGTGACGTTGCCGCTCACGGTGGCAAATGCCGAATCGACGTCGCTGAAGACCTGTGCTTCGGTGGCCGAACGCAGCCGCTCATTGCGGGCGATGTCCAGTTCCGTGCGCGTCTTCTCGCCCTGATTGCGATCGAAAATGCGCAAGGGGATGTTTATGCTCACTCCGAAGTAAGCCGGAATCGGAGGGTTGCGCGCAAAATCGACGCCGAAAGTGGGATCGGTGGATCCGTTTGCAACAGCGAGTCTATAATCCGTTCTAGCCTTATCGATGGATTCGACAGCGGCCTTGAGATCGGGCCGGTTGGCCAACGCCATGGTCCGAAGTTGTTCAAGCGGCGGGATGTCATCGCTAAAATCGTAGCGGCCGGTCACATCGAATTTTTCCAGCGGCGTGCGATCGTTCAAGAGCATCATGAGCTGGATCTTGGCGGTGCGAAGATTGACGTCACCGGTCTCGACGTCGGTCTCGTACTGGACGCGCTGCAACTCCAGGCGATCGAGGTCGACCTGTGCGATGTCGCCCGCCTGCTTTTGTACATTGCTCACGCGGAGCACTTTGTCGTAGTACGACAGGTTTTCGCGCGCGAGCGCCAGCACCGCTTTGGCTTGGAGGACCTGGACGAACGCCGTGCGGAGCGTAAGTAGGAGGGTTCTCTCTTGGTCGGCCAATTGCAGCTCCGCCACGGTAGTGGCCTTCTTCGCGCTTTCCAGACGCAACTCGCGTTTATGACGCCGCTCATGCAGATAGCTGGTGGCATACGACGGGAACAAGTAGGCGAAGGGCCGGTAAGGGTTCGCAGTGAACACCTGGAACTGGTCGACCGAAAACGTGAAATCGGGATTGGGACGAAGGTAGGCGGTAATCTCCTCGGCGCGGGATTCGTCAATGCCGATGCGGCCGGCCTCCAGCGTTGGATTGGCCGTTTGAAACTTTTCTTTGACTTGTTGCCAGGTGTAGGGCTGTTGCGTCTGTCCGAATGCGCTATATCCCGCGAGCCCGAAGAGCAGGCCGTAACACAGACGCTGTACGATCCGATTCAAATGACCTCCTGGGGATGGTTGATTCGATGCTGAACTTGAGCAACAAGGCTGACCGCTTCCTTCCGGTCGCGGCTCGGAAAGGCCGGTCGCAGGTCCGAAAGGTCGGATGAGGGCCTATTTAAATTTTCCGCCGCAATCGCGATGCTGTCGAGTATCATTCGGGCATTTGCAATACTATCTTTTGGATAGGCAACCGAGTCTTTCGGCTATTCGTCCATATCTTTCAGCCAGTTGCAGTTTTTCCGTGGTCCCCGATGAATAGAATGAAGACAACCGCACCCGTTCAATTCATGTTGTCTTCCATACTCAAAGGCAGCCCCAGGGCCGTGCTGCTACGCGCGAGCGTTCTGACCGCGATCATTGCGATCGCCGACTGGCGGATTGAAGGCAACATCCCGCTGGGGTTCCTCTACCTGTTTACCATGCTGCTGGTGGGGAACGTCTGTACACGGTGGCAAATCGCGGTGGCCGCCGGCATATGCACGTTTCTGAGCGAGGAATTCGACAGCTTCGAGTGGTACCCGGCGGCGGGCATTCCGCGCGACATCCTGGTGTTTGCGGCGTTCTTCTGCATGGGGCTTTTCGTTTATGAAGCGGCGCGCAATCGCAGGATCGCGCTGCTGCATATGGAAGAAATCGAGAATGAAGTGCAGGCGCGCAGGGAAGCGGAGGAACAGCTCAAGATCCTGGTGGAGAGCAGCCCGGCCGCGATCATAACAGCCGATTCGGGCGGCCGGCTATTACTGGCCAATGACGCCGCGCACCGGCTGTTCGGCGTTTCCGCTGGCGAACTGCCGGGGAGATCGATTCGCGATTATCTGCCCGCGCTGGTGAACATCCCGAGTAGCGGCGAGAACCGGCAGTCTTTTCGGACGGTGATGCAGTGCCGCGGACGGCGCGAGGATGGCGACGTTTTCCTGGCCGATGTGTGGTTCTCGACGTATCGAACGGGCGCGGGTCCGCGGCTGGCCGCGATGGTGGTGGACACGTCTGAGGACTTGCGAAACCGCGAGGAGTTGAGTTTGCATCAACTGCTGGCGGCCTCTCGGATTCTGGTGGGCGCGGTGTCGCATGAGATTCGCAACGTGTGCGGCGCCATCGCCGTGGTGCACGAGAACCTTTCGAGAAGCGGAGCCTTGGCGCACAACAAGGATTTCGAAGCGCTGGGGACGCTGATCACGGCGCTTGAAAAAATTGCCGCCATGGATCTGCGCCAGACGGCCAACCAGGCCACTGGCATCGACCTGCAATCGCTGCTCGAAGAGCTGCGGATTGTGGTGGATCATGCGTTGCGTGACGAAGACATCGAGGTGAGCTGGGAGATTGCGCCGGGGCTTCCGCCGGTGTGGGCGGATCGCCAGAGCCTGATGCAGGTCTTCCTGAACCTCGTCAAGAACAGCGAACGAGCTATGTTGGATAGAGCGCAGCGCAAGCTCACGGTGACCGCTGCGGCCGACCGGCAGCGTGTAACCGTTCGCGTGAGGGATACGGGAGGCGGCGTCTCCAATCCGGGACGGTTGTTCCGGCCCTTTCAGGAGGGCGCGCAGGCGACGGGGTTGGGTTTGTATCTTTCGCGCGCGCTGATGCGGTCCTTTCGAGGAGACGTGCGCTATGAGCCGGAGCCGGGCGGTTCCAGCTTTTTCGTAGAGCTATCCACCGCGCCCGCCGGCGACGTGCCTGCCGCCTATGGCCCAGACGATCAGAATTCTACTCATCGACGATCACAGCCTCTTTCGGGAGAGCCTCAGCCGGTTGCTGGAAGCCGAGCCTGAGTTCTGCGTCGTCGCGAGCTGCGGTCTGGCGAGCGAGGCGCTGGTGCTTCCCGAACTTTCAACGATTGATGTTGTGCTGCTCGATTACGATTTGGGCGAGGAGCAGGGGTCGAGCTTTCTCGAAAATGCGCGAGGACGCGGGTTTGCGGGGCGCGTGCTGATGGTGACGGCGGGGATGAACGATCAGGGGACGCTGCGGGCGATCGAAAACGGGGCGTCCGGGGTTTTCTTGAAGCACAGTCCGCCGGCGCAATTGGTGGAAGCGATTCACATGGTGTCGCGCGGGGAGATGTGGCTGGACCCGAAGGCGGTGCGGTCGTTAGTGGCGGGGGCGACGGGAAAATCTGATGAGCAGCGGGCGCTGCAGCCGCTCTCGGCTCGGGAGTTGGCGGTTTTGAAGGGCGTGTTTGAGGGGCTGACGAATAAAGAGATCGGGGGTCAACTTTTGATTTCCGAGAGTTCGGTTAAGGCGGCGCTGCAGCAGTTGTTTGACAAGACGGGGGTGAGGACGCGGAGCCAGTTGGTGAGGATTGCGTTGGAGAGGCATCTGGTGGAGTAAGGGCGCGAGAAGCAAAGCCTGAGTTTCGCCGTTTGCCGCTAAGCCGCGAGTTCGTTCCGAGAATGGAAACGGATTGGGCGGATTTTATAGGCGACGTCACTTGGTCGTTTTACGTATCCTCTGGGGCTATTATGTTTTGTATGCCGCGTAGCCCTGCTATTTCTCTTCTCTCCCGTATTTGGCCACTGCTATTTGTCGCATTTGCCGCGGCCGCCTTACTATACGGACTCAAGGTCGTCGCTAGCATAGCGATGCCCGCAAGCCAATCTAATCCCCAGTATCTCCAATGGCGTCTTGACGAAATACGCTGGAGCTTGCAGATTGTTGTGATCGCGGCTGGACTTTTTGCCTCTGCCCAGGCCGGTTTTTCGTACTTCAGTGCGCAAGCGTTCACAAAACAGGCGGAAGATACGGTCAAGCGGATCGAGACACTACGAGAGGAATTGGAGAGTCGGTTTCCAAGCTTCATGGAAGCCGAGCGGATGGAAAAGGAGGCCACCAGGACGCTGGAAGAACTGGGCAAAGTTGCCGATTGGCGCGGCAGCTACGAGTCGCTCGACTTTCGCCGACGGCAGCGCCTACTCACGGTTGACTCGTGGGTCGCGATGGATTTGCGGTCCCGAGTGCGGGGCGCCGATGCATACGGACGGAGTCTTTACCGCATGGGCCAGCTTTACGCCTCAAAATACAAATACAACAAGTCGGCCGGCGGGGGGTCGGTGGGCGATGTCGAGCGTGCGGAGTACTACCTGACGCTCGCATCCGACAACCTTGGCGAAACTCACTACTTGCTGAACGAATTAGGGCTACTCTACCTTGAGTTCTACGAGCCACGTGACCCCGAGACGCTGAAGGCCAATCAACTTGAAGCCGAACGGCTATTCAAGAAGAGCTTGCTGAACAAGAGCGATCAACAGCGCGCCCACTATAATCTCGGCGTTCTAGCGGCGGCGCGTAGGAACTGGCACTTGGCTGTGGAGTGCTACGAGCAGGCCCTGAAATTTTCCGAATGGGAAGACGATCGCCGGCCGGAGATGGAATGCAATGTTGTCTACAACGCGGCCTGCGCATGGGCTCGCATGAACGACGCGGCCAAGGTGGTGAATTATCTGAACAAGACCGCGAAACTAGGATACGTAGAAACGAAAACTGTGGATCGCGACTACATCGACCCTGATGGAGATTTTTTCGAGTTTCTGCGAGGAACTGACGAGCAGACAAGACAGATGGCTACGTTGCGAACCAAGCTATCAAAAACAGTGGCGGAACCGCAAAACAGCTCCGCCGCCCCGAATTTCTTGAGGAGGCTTAATAACGCTTTCAAGGCTTTGACAGCCGATTCCTAAAGTCCTGGATTACCCATTCGCATTGTCACACTCCACAATCAACATATCACAATCGCCGAATCGAATCACCGACCGATCAGTAGTGACGTGACGCTCTGAGCACTATGCCAATGGGTCCCTTAGTACTACTATTGTTCGGATGTACTCGGCCCTTCACGTTGCGCTTGGCGCGCAGCACGGCCATGATGCGAAGGGGGTTCACATCCGGTTGATACACGACCAGGAACGAGTACAGCGGAAAGAATAGAACGGGCCGCGCCGTCAGGTCTTTACGACTGTGCCCCTGACGCGGCATGTGAGCCGGCGATGCGAACAGCTCTCGAAATTCTCCGTCAACCCGCTCGGCAAGTTCAACGCTGTCTCCTGCGATACGACGCCAGATTTCAAAAAGGTCGTTCTGCGCCTCGACAGAAACTTCGTAGAGCGTCATCAGCGCTCTTGGTCAGCGAGCCACGCCGCCTTGCGCTTCTCCATATCGGACCGCGATTCCTCCGCCGTGAAGAACTCGCCCCGCTCAAACTGTGCGAATGCCCGTTCGACTTTCTCGTGTATCGAATCCCTCTCTTCGTGCAGCAAGGCATCCTCGGAACGCAGCACTTCGAGCGCCCGCCCGATGACCTCATCGGGAGTTTCGTATGCGCCGGACTGGATTGCCTGGGCAATCAGTAGTTCATGTTCTGGCCGAAGGGTGATCTTCATAGCACCACCTTGTTACTGTTATTGTCGCAACTTCCGTCAACGATGCAGCCGCCCCGGCCTAATGTCAGTAGGAACCCGCCGCGTAACGAGAGGGCATTGTTGGCCCCTCTTTTTTTGGGTTACACGATCCCCTAAAGTAGAAAGATGATCGTTCGCGACGAACAACTGAAAGCCTTCGCCGCGCAAGACGAAATCGCATACGCGAAATCGGCAGCGGATCACTTGGAGCGCTTCGATCCAGTGCTAGCCGCAACCGCAGGCCGTGAACGGCTGGAACAGACAGCAATGACCGGGCTGAAGGACGCGCGGCGTCACGGCCTCGCGGATGGGCCGGCGATGCAACTCTATCTCGAGATGATGGCGTCCTTGGGGTCGGGGTTTGACGCCGATCCGCAGTTTCGTTGGCTTCAGCCGTTCCTCGATACTAGACAAGACATGGGCGCGGTGGAACGGGCGAGATTCCTCCACTTTCATACCAGCGCCTACATGACCCGAGCTTACGGCGCCGGCAACGAGTTCGCCCGCGCGGCCGCCGAACGGGCTCGCGATCAACTGGCGCGGTTTACGCAGCCCAGTGCACGCGTCGAGATTGAACCCGTCGAATTGCTGAAATGGCTGCATCCGGAGCGTCTCGATTTTGTCGATTCCGCGGCGGCCTCCGAGCTGGCCGGTGACGCTCGAAAATGTGCTTCGATAGCGCGGTTCCCGCTCCCGCAGGGCGTGAATCTGCTGCTCATCCTGATGTTTCTTTTCGGCGCTAAAGTTGCGGCCGATCCGCTCTACCACTGGGTCGGGGAACTGCTGCAAGGTCGGCAGCCCGGGGCCGATAGATTGAACACTCTGGTGGATCGCACTAAAGAACATCTCGCAGCGATCCTGGCCGGAAGCAAGGAGGTGGCGTCGCAATGAGTTTTGGTTCGAATCCTGGCGATCCTTTGCCGTACGCAGAGGCCACCGGCCAGGCGCCGGCTGACGGAAGTTCAGATGCTGAGTCCGCACCCCCGCCGGCAGTCAGCGCACCGGGGGCGGTCTCGCCTTGCGTCCAGTGCACGATTACTTCAGAAACTGTGATGACCCAACCTGCCGATCGTGCCCGGCTTAACATCGGCGTTGGCGAGAGGGTCCGGCTGACGTTCTCCCTTGGCAACGCGAATTGGACGATTACGGCAGGCCATGGCGGGCTGTCCAGTGCGTCGGGAACAACCGTGGTGTTCACCGCACCAGGAGTGGGGCAGTCGGTAACGGTCACGGCTACGGGCGGCGGGTGTACAGCAACTATCGACCTTTCGATCATCGCGCCTAACGACGTCCGAATGACGCGAATAGATACGCTTCACCAGCAGAATACGCATAAGATCGGAATGCACACCAGGATT
>JBEKUT010000088.1:0-19187 GCA_049514735.1 Bryobacteraceae bacterium | reverse complement strand
GGGCCGCAGAAGGTAATAATGTGCCTATTTAAGTGGTTTTCAGCTAGCTCGGTGAGAGTGAGGAGGTGGCAGAATGTGACAGCGGTGTGTTCTGCCGGATGGTGCGGGCCGTCGCTTTTTCCAACGCGCGAAAGATTGAAGGCTGGGTTCTTGCCGGTTCCTGTCTGAACCATCAGGTCATTGGTGGTGGTCGAGTGTGGCTGCGGCGTGGTGTACCCGAGGCCCTGGGCATAGACACAAAGACTGGCGCCGCTGGCGGGTACGGTCAGTTTATACCAGTTGCCGATGGCGACCTCAGTAGCGTTCAGCCACGAAAAACAGATGCATTCAGAAATCGTGTGGGGGCTTTGAAACGCGACGGCGGTACTGGTTTCGCCAAAGATATCGGTGTCTAGCAACTCGATGGGGCGGAAGGTTCGGACGTGGTCCGGCGCCGGAGCTTCAATGATGGTTCTCGCCTTCGAATCCACCACGTCGAATTCGGAACGGCGGACCACGAGATTGTGGTTGGCGGAGACAAAATCTTGGAGGTTTCTGGCGGAGGGGTGAGGACCGGTCAATTGAAACGTGCCGGCCGGCAGGTCCTGGAGGACTTCCGTGCCAGTGCGCTCAGACGGCAGGTGGGGATCCGCAGCCGGAATCAGGTACGGGGATCCATATTTGTAAGAGTGTTCGTCGACGGGCGGGATCATGATACGGATCGTCCTGCCAGCGGCGACGTATAACATCATTCCATGGCATACCAGGTTGAATCTTGGCAAAATTATTCTCCTGACTTATCGCTTTCAAAAACCACGAATGGCGCCCAGAAGTAGGGATGGGCGTAGGTGCGCTGCGCCTTGACGGAGTTGGCCGCAGCATGGGATGCCACTTCGGGCGAGGCGCCTTTGTTCAGGCTGTCGTAGAAGCGGCTGACGAATTCACGCGTCGCTTGGGAATCGATGTCCCACAGAGCGACGATAACGCGATGGGCCCCAGCGCCGAGGGCCGCTTCCGCTAAGTCTCCCGGCAGTATCGTTTCGGACTCTTCATAAGCTCCCGTGGAGCAGGCGGAGAGAAATGCGAGGTTCGCGCAGAAGGGCGTACCGGGACGGACAGTCCAAATACCGGCCTTGGCGTCAGGATCGGAGCTGGTCTGATCCGGACTCATTACAAGGCCGATGCCGTGACGCCAGCGAATAGCGTGACCGCTGAAGTGGAAATTCCCGGAGAGAGCGGCGCGGTTTGAGATCACGGTGGGAGTAGCGGCCGATCCGGAAAACACGGTGGTATCGGGCAGATGGCGGGAGATGTCGCGTGTTTCGGTTTCGAGTTCGCCGAGCGAAGGCAGGATGCGTTCGAAGCGGGGATCGATGCGGGATGCGGCGATTACAGTTCCTCCAGTCTTGTTTGCCTGGCAAACGCCAGAGCAGACGCCGGGGAGGGGAACGAAGGCAGCGTCTTCGACGACGGGACCGGGGCGCGCATCGGAGACGATTTCGAGCGGGAAGCTGGCGAATTCACCGCGCGCCTCAATGCGCAACTTGTAAATGGCAGTTGGCGGCGGCACGTCTTCGAACAGTATTCCGGCGACGGTTTTGGCTGCGGCGGAAATGTCGGAACCGGTGGTAGCGGCGGTCATGGCGAGGCGGCGGAGTTTGCGAATATCGCGCAGGTAATCCTCGGGCGTGGCGGTCGACCAATGAAACTTCAGAGACGTGGAGGTGCGGGTCCAGATGGCGAGGCGTTCGTCAATGGGTGCGATAGTGATGGCGACGACTCCCGGATCGAGCGGGGCGAGATTCACGGACCGTTTACAGCCGCCGGTGAGCTCGGAATCGCGAGCGAGATACTGCTGCCAAACGATGAGAGCGTCCCGATAGTGATGCTGGTCGATTTCGGAGTGGATGAGGTGGCCGCTCGCGATTTCGCTCTCGTGGCGCAAGCTCAGGGGGCTGGTTTGAGAAGGATCGTTAAGAGATGTGCTGGAGGATGCGTGCGGATCGGCTGCGGCGATGGCGCGTCGCGCGTAATCGCTAGCTGATTCGGGACGTCCGTTGTGAAGCGTGACCTCGGCGAGGGCGTTCCAGAGCGGGGCTTCAAAAAACACGTCGTGGCCGGCAGGGATTTCGGAGGCTAACTGGCGGAGGCCGGCTTCGTCGCGCGCGGCCTTCAGCATGCCGAGGCGGGCAAAATCGTAGTAGGCGTAGGTGGGTGAGTTGCGCGGGAGGTTTGCGACCAGGCTGAGCGCCTGACGATAGGCGGCCGCAGCCTCATTGGGCTTGTGGAGTTCCTGTGCGGATTCGCCAAGCTTGCAAAAGGCTCTGACCCGCGTGACCAGCCAGCCGGCTTTTTCCCCTACAGCCTCCGCCATAACATACGACGCGCTGGCGGTATTCCATTCCCGCAGGCTTTCGGAAGACAGAGCCATGACGTCGTAGAATTCCTGGGCGCGGCGGAGGGGAAGTCCCCGTGTAACGATCTGCGCGAGGGCGCTGTTGGCCACTTCGAAGGCTTCAAGGTGACGTCCTTCGCTGGTGTAGTCGCCGGCGAGAAAGCCTTGCGCACGAAGGTTAGCGATATCGAATCCAGAGGCCTCGGCCTTCGCGATGGCTTCCTGCATCATTTGTTCCGCGGCGTTGAAGTCGGCGCGTCCATCAAGACAAGTGGAGCCCTCGAGCCGGGATTGAATGGCAAACCACTGGTATCCGGCGCCGTCGGCCGCATGAATGAGATCCCGGCCGTTGGAGCAGTGAGCGAGGTCGATGTTGTGCGAATCCCGGAAGAGAACCTCGAACCGAGCCCAGACATCAAGGGGCTCGGCAAGATGGGCGTGCTGGAGCCAGGCGATATCGTTCTTCAAAGGGACGTAGGAATCGGGGCGCATAGTCCAGCGAGCCTGGTCCACGGCCGAGAGGACGCGAAGGGCGCGGACATTTATTGGGTTATGCGGAAGATTCAACGCGTCGGAGAGCCAGGCATCGCGGTAATCGCGCGTGAGTTTATCGGCGAGCGAGTGAAGAGTGTCGTGAGGGTCCTGGAGTCCGGTTTTCAACGCTGCTTCGAGTTGCTCCTCGATGAGACTGCCGACGGGGTGGAAGAGGGCGAATCTTCGTTTACGCAGCTCTTCGAGGCGGGTGCGGGCTTCATGGGACCAGCCGGTATCTTTCTCGATGGCAATGCATTTTTCGAGGTCGGGAATGGCGGAATCAAAGAGGAAAAGTCGGCCGTAAACGATGCCGCGGTTGAACAGGGCGGTGGTGTTCGCGGGCTCCAGTTCGAGGGCGCGGCTGAGGCGTTCGACAGCTTTGGAGAAATCGAGGGGGGCGTTGCGGGAGAGGCCGCGCTCATAATAAGGGGTCGCGAAATCGATCCAGAAATCCGGGCTATTTTCTCCCAGGTCGCTGGCGGCGGTGAATTCCTGAATAGCATCGTCGAACTGGCGGCTGAGGAGGGCGGCGCGGCCGGCGGCGTAGAGCCATAAATGATCCGTCTGAAGAGATGGCCCATGACGCTGGATGCGGGCCTGGGCTTCCAGCAGATCGGGCGCAAAACTCGTCAGCGAGCCGAGCTGGGTGCTCAGAGGGGCGTAAGACGCGCCGGGAACACGCAGGTCCATGAGGCGGTTTGCGGTGTAGGCGCGGGCGAGCTGAGTGAAGGGGGGAAGGCGTTGATACCAATTCCACTTTGCGGCCGAGGCGATGACAAGAAAGATTGCCACGCCGAGGGTGACCCAGCGAACGGATTTATTCTTAGTACGGTGGCGCTCCGCCATGCGATGGGCGAGGACGCGCCTGACCTCCAAAGAACCGGCGGGCGAACCCGCACTAGACGGACCGCGGCCCGCTTCGTCCGGCCCGTGCGCATCGGAAGGGAGGGGGCCGGAAAGGTCCGGCTCTTCGGATTCATCGTCCAACCCTTGGAGGGCGTCGATGGCGTCTTTGAGGATCTGGGAGCAGGCGCTGCATCTGGAGGCGTGGAGAAGAAGACTTTGCGCATCGTCGCCGTGCATTACTCCCGCGGCGAGGACAAACCACGAATCGCGAGGCGGACAGGACATGCGCAAAACCTTCAGCTTAGCCGGCACCGTTACTCCCGTCTCTGGCTTTAATTCCACGTTTTGCCTTGAGGCGGTTTCTGATAGTCGCAGTCATGCGCTGGATGGCGCTTTCAACTCCTTTGGACGTGAGTCCAACGGCGGGAATGGCAGCTATTTCTTTCGAAGTGAGGCCCTGACGGAAATAGAGCCAGAAGACGATGCGTTCGTTGGTAGTGGCATCGAGCAGTTCATCGATCTGACGGAAGAGGATCTCGCGCTCGATGTTAGGGGCCGCGATGAAGTCGGCCAGTTCAGAGAGATGATCCTCTATGTGGATGGTGAGGCGCTCTCCGCGTTTACAGGCAAACCTGGTTTTCAGGGCGTCCCGGGCGGCGTTGGCCGCGGTAGCGTGGAAATACTTTTCGGCCGGCGCGTCTTCGCTGGGGAGGCGGATGGAGCGGAGGGACGCGGGATGGCTGATTTTGGCGCAAATCTCCTGGACGAGGTCGTCGATATCCTCGGGACGGTCGAGACCGGAGCTGTGGGCGACGTTGCGGGCAATTCGCAAGAGGACAGGATGGATGCGATCGAGGAGTTCCTGCCACACTTCGTCGTCAGCCGGCGTGTCGAGACACTTTCGCCAGATATCGCGAAGACTTAGGCGGCACATGATGGAGGGACTGCCTAATTGTAGCAAGTGAATACGCCGATTCCTAACTCGGGTGTAGACCGCTAAGTTGACGGGATAGGCGACCTCTAGACAGTCCGGCGGCATTGCCTTGCCATTAGGAACGAATAATGAGGGCGGTTTCCTTTACCGGTAACGGAGATTTTTCAAGTGGGGCTAAAACATGGCCTAAGAGGTACTTGCGCGTCTCGCGGCCGCGGCAGGCGCCACCTCGTCGCGCCGTCTCCAGAAGTATACAGCCATCAGGACCGAAATAACGGCTAGGGCGGCGCCAAATTCGCCCGCCACGTATCGGGTCTTGCTGTTGTCCACCGTAAGCGGATCGAAGAACTGCTGAATGAACGTGTTGTGAGCGGCATGTAAGACGACGCCGGGCCACAGGCTGCCGGACTTGAGCCGCACCCAAGTCCAAACGAAGCTAATCACCGGCAGCATGACAGTGAACAATGGAAGGTAATACCAGACGGGCGTGCCGCCGTTGTAACCATCGGCAAATAGAAAAATCGGGTAATGCCACAAGGCCCAAATGAATCCGGAAACGATAGCCGTCACGGCAAAGCTGTTACGTTTGGCAAGCTCCGCTACAAGAAATCCTCGCCAGCCGATCTCTTCCCCGAGGACCGTAGCGCAGCCCCTTATCACACCGATTGTCGCTGTAAAGATGAAGTAGAGGGCGATGCTCGCCCAGGGGCGCAGCGGGCCGAGTCCAAAGTCTTTCGAAAAACTTTCCACGAACTGCTTGTTGTAAAAGCCACCCAGTCCAGTTAGCCAGACGAACCCATAAGCCGCTGTTCCGTAGGCGAGCGGGATCGGGTAGCAAATAACCTCGTAGCGGGTCTTTCCCCACTTCCACCCGAGAGTTGAGAGCTCGCGGCCGAGGTACTTGCAGGTCAGCAGTGCCGCCACGCCAGGGCACCACATCAAGCAGCCGATATACGCGCCCCATCCGCCGCCAACGTGACCGGATTTGGCGATGAGAAAGTAGAAAATCGAGCTGAAGGCCAGAGTGAATCCAAGATAGACGGCGCCAGCACGGCGGCCATTATTCGGAGCCATGGGGATCATCTTATCGTAGGCGATCCTGCCCACGTACGGTTCAATGTTGTTGCCGCCGGTAGCTACGCGCTACACTAAGCTATTCTTGGGCCCTTAGCTCAGCGGTTAGAGCAGCGGACTCATAATCCGTTGGTCGTAGGTTCAAATCCTACAGGGCCCACCAGCTCACCTCAATCCATCTGAATCGCCATTTTAGTATGATTCAGAAATGAAACGGCGGGCATTACTGCTCTTTGCCTTGGCGCCGCTTCTTGTAAACGCCCAGACCTCTTCCGTCGACAGCCGCACGCAGGACCTGAACTTCATCGCCACGCAATTGCCCACGCTCGATCCGTTCTTCTTTTCTCAGCTTTCGCAATCCGATTTTCAGCAGGCGGTGAACAGCCTGCAGGCGAATATCGCCACTCTGACGGACGCGCAGTTCTACGTTGGCTTGGCCCAACTGGTGGCCATGGCGGGCGATCCGCATACGAACCTGTATCTCTACGATTCCCCCGAATTTCAGATCTTGCCGCTGCATCTACGCTGGCTGGACGATGGTGTTTTCGTAACCTCGGCCGGTCCCGAATACACAAGCGCATTGGGGGCCCGGATCGTCGGCATCGGAAATTATTCCATTGACGATGCCATGCAGCTTCTGGGGACCGTCATCCCCCATGACAACGATCAATGGCTGCATTATATGGCCCAGACTTATCTGGTGGAGCAGCAGGTTCTCCAAGGTCTCGGCATCGTGCCCGAAGGCGCGCCCTCACCGCTGACCTTCCAGAGTCTCGACGGCACTGAATTCACTCTGACGATCAATGCCTCGAATGAGACGCGTACTTCGCTGCTATCTTCCGCCAGCGGCTTTATTCCGGATTATCTTTCGAATTCATCTGAGAATTACTGGTTCACATACTCGGCATCCACTCGCCTGCTCTATTTCAAGTACAACGTCTGCGAGAGCGATCCGTCCAACCCCTTCCCAGCGTTTGCCGCGACGGTGTTGAGCACGATCGATTCGAATCCCGTCGACACTCTTGTTTTCGATTTTCGAGGGAACACGGGCGGCGATAGCAGCGTCATCAATCCGCTTTATAACGGCGTCGAGCGGCGCCTTTTACAGTTCAGCGCGAATCCGGCTTTTGCACTTTATGTTGCCGTCGACAAAGGCACGTTCTCGTCCGGTTTGGACGACGCGGAAGTATTTAAGGAGCCGGGTTCGCCGGCACGCGTGATTGGAGAGCCGACAGGAGGAAGGCCGCAGCATTTTGGCAACGTCGCCGCGTTCACTCTGCCGGGTTCCGGGATTCCCGGCCAATACTCGCAGGAGTTCTTTTCCGCGCCGTCGTATTTGTCCGCAGGAGCGCCCTACTTAGAACCCGATATCGCGATTCCAATTCGATCCACGGATTATTTCGCGCGCTTCGATCCCGTGTTGGCGGCGATCCTGGCTCGTTCTAACGGCGCGCCCCCAGCGCCATCCGGGACGCTGACTACGGTCAACGGCGCGAGTTTCCGTATCGAGCAGGGAATCGCGCCGGGATCGATCGCCGCGGCGTTCGGAGCTTTCTCAACTACGCCCGACCAGGTATTTGTTTCGGGCACGTCATCTCAAATCCTGGCCGCTTCTACGTCTCAGGTGAATTTCATCGTTCCGGAAACAGCGGTCCAAGGCACTGCCGCCCTCTCAATTCAGGCTGGCGGAAATGAAATAGCTAACGGAACAGCGACCATCTCTGCCGCCGGCCCGGGCATTTTCGTTTTGCAATCCGCGAACCCGCAACAACCCGGAGCCATCGAGAATCAGGATTACTCCGTGAACACTATGCCCAATCCAGCGGCCGCCGGCAGCATCGCGCAAATCTATGCGACGGGCTATGGCGGAGACGCTCTGCCGGTCCAAGTCTTCTTCGGAGACAATCCCGCCGCCGTGCTTTTCAGCGGAATGGTGGGGCCTGGCCTCTGGCAGATCAACGCGCGCGTGCCCGACGGGCTGTCCGGACTGGCTCCCGTGTTCGTAATTGCCGGCGGACTTGCAAGCAATGCTGTGACGATCTCGATCCCGTGACCGATCGCTTTGTTACCATGCCTCTTTCCGCATGAAAGCTCTAGTAACAGGCGGCGCGGGCTGCATCGGTTCCGATCTCGCTGAAGCTTTGATCAAGCGCGGGGACCAGGTTGTTGTCGCCGATAACCTCAGCAGCGGCAAGATCGAACATATCGCTTCGCTACAGGGTCATCCGCATTTCGAGTTTCTCGAAGGCGATCTTGAGAGCTTCGATTTTACGCTCGGCGCAATGCGCGGCGTCGATATCGTGTATCACTTGGCCGCCAATCCCGACGTGAAATTTGTCGAAGGCGATCCCACGGACAAGGATCTCAGGCAGAACACAATCTGCACCTACAATGTTTTGGAGGCGATGCGGCGCGCCGGCGTGAAGAAGCTGGCGTTCTCTTCGACGTCGGCAATTTATGGCATCTCTCCGGTGCAGCCCATCCCCGAAAGCGCCTTTTTACCAGAGCCGATTTCGCTCTATGGAGCCACGAAACTCGGTTGTGAGGCGCTGATTTCAGCGTTCCGGAACCTTTTTCATTTTGAATGCTGGATTTTTCGCTTCGCGAATATCGTAGGGCCGAAGGTGCGGAAAAAGGGTCGCACTGTTATCGGTGACTTCATCGCGCATCTACAGGAGAATCCGCGCAAGCTTAAAATTCTGGGCGATGGCAAGCAGGCGAAATCGTACCTACTGAGTGAGGAGTGCGTGGAAGCCATGCTCTTTGCCATCGAGGTTCCGGAATCTGCTTTGAACATCTACAATCTCGGCTGCAACGATCATTTGCAGGTGACACGAATCGCGGACCTCGTAGTAGATGCGATGGGGTTGGAGAATGTCGAGTACGAATTCACGGGGGGCGAAGGCGGCTGGCCTGGCGATGTGCCGAGTTTTCTGCTCGACGTTCACAAGATCAACCGGATGGGATGGAGGGCGCGGCACACCTCCGAAGAAGCAGTGCGGATCGCGATTCGAAGCGCCCTAACCAATATGGGCGTTGCATGCAAGCCGTGATCCTGGCGGGAGGGCTCGGTACGCGGCTGCGGCCTGTCACAGCTACAGTTCCGAAGCCCATGGTTCCAGTCGCGGGCGTGCCTTACCTGGAACATCAACTGCGCTTGCTCGCAAAACAGGACATCCGCGATGTGTTGTTGCTCACCGGCTATCTCGGCGAGCAAATCGAAGAGTATTTTGGCAACGGCAGCAGTCTCTCTCTGCGCATCGATTATTCGCGCGAGCCGCATCCGTTGGGAACGGGAGGCGCGCTGCGTCATGCGCGCCCAAAGCTCCACGACAGCTTTCTGGTCATCTACGGCGATTCTTACTTGCCCATCGAATACGGCGAGGCTTTCACGACACTGATTTCTTCCGGCGCCGCTGGCCTGGTAGTGGCTTATGACAACTCGCGCGAGGACACATCGGTAAAGAACAACATCGATGTGGACGATGAATTCTACGTGAGCTGCTATCAAAAAGATTCGCCCGATCAATTGTCGTACGTGGAAGCGGGGGTCCTCGCGTTGCGGCGCGCCGTGGTCGATCTTGTGCCGGAGGGCCGCCCGATCTCGCTCGAACAGGAGATTTTTCCCCAGCTCATCGCGTCGCGAAGCCTGATTGCATTTATAACGACGCAACGTTTTTACGACATCGGAACGCCGGAAAGGCTGGAGGCGATCGAAAGGCTGCTCGGCGCATGATCATTACCAAGACGCCATTTCGCATCAGCTTCGCGGGCGGGGGGTCGGATCTGGCGGGCTATTACACGCGCGAGCCAGGCGCCGTGCTGTCGACCGCGATCGATAAATACATCTACATCGCTGTAAAAGATCATTTCGAGCAGACCTTTCGCGTCAGTTATTCACAGACCGAGATTGTGGATCGCGCAGACCAGATCCAGCATCGCATTGTGCGCGAATCGCTCGGCATGCTGGGCGTGACACGGGGCCTCGAAATTGTTTCGATGGGGGATCTGCCGTCGCGGACCGGCCTGGGCTCGTCGAGCAGTTTTACCGTCGGATTGCTGCATGCGCTGCACGCGCAACAAGGAAGAGTGGCGAGTCCGGAGCGCCTCGCGAATGAAGCCTGCGCGATTGAAATAGACCGGCTGCATGAACCGATCGGCAAACAGGACCAGTACATCGCCGCATACGGCGGACTGCAGTTCATCCAATTCAATCCCGATGGAACCGTGTTTGTCGATCCGGTTGTTTGTCCTTTGGAAACGCGGCGCGAGCTGAACCGGCGTCTGATCGCTTTTTTCACGGGATACACGCGGGATGCGCGGGACGTGCTGACGAAACAGCGGGACAGCATCGATGAAAAGCTCCCGGTCTTGAGGCGGATGTGCGCCATCGCGCGGGAACTGCGCGAAGTCCTGACAACAGGCCGCGATCTAAACGTTTTTGGCGCCCTGCTGCACGAAGCCTGGTTAGCCAAACGGTCTCTCACGGACGCCATCAGCAACGGGCACATCGACGCGTATTACGAGCGCGGTCTTCGCGCGGGCGCTCTCGGCGGGAAACTCCTCGGCGCCGGCGGCGGCGGTTTTCTGCTGTTCTTTTGCGAACCGCACAATCAGAATAAGCTGCGCTCCGAATTGTCTGAATTGCGCGAGCTGAAATTCTCGCTCGATCCCGAGGGCAGCAAAGTGGTTTATGTCGGCGTCGAACAAGTCTACTGACTTCCTCGCTGTTTACAATTGAAAGAGTATGGGTCTCGAACAAGTCGCCCAGCGCGCCCGAGTCTCAACTGCCACTGTCTCACGCGTTCTCAACAACGCCGGCATGGTCAAGAGTTCCACGCGCGAGCGTGTGATGAAGGCCATCGAAGAGCTGAAGTATCACCCGAACTTACACGCCCGCAGTCTCGCGGGAGGTAAGAGCCGGACCATCGGCGTGATTGCCTCCAATATGGAGAATCCGTTCTTCTTCGACATTTATAAAACTATCGCCGCCGATGCTCATGCACGGGGCTTCGAAGTCGTGATGGCGAACACAGATTATCGCGCCGAGCAGTTGGTGTCGAGCATCCGCCTTATGATCGGACGCCGCGTGGCCGGCCTCGCCGCTATCGTCTCCGAGATGGAGCCCGCACTTATCGACGAGTTAAACGAAAGCGGTATACCAGTGGTCTTCTACGACGTGGGCACGCCGCGGCGCAACATAACGAATATCCGTGTCAATTACCGGAGCGGCATCGACCAGGTGATCGACCATCTCCATAATCTGGGACATCAGCGGCTCGGTTTCATCGGGCATCATTCCATGCTGGGGCCTCTCAACGAGCGTGTGAAAGCGGTAACAGATGCCGTCGCACGCTATCCATGCATGCAAGTGATCGCCGCATCCGCCGATTGCGACACGCTGGAAGGTGGGCGCCAGGCCGCACGCTCGCTGCTTTCCCGCGGCGAACCTTTGACCGCGATCGTCTGCGTGAACGACATCACCGCCGTGGGCGCGCTACGCGAACTTCGGGAGCGCGGAATCCAGGTGCCCCGCGACATGTCGGTGACCGGGTTCGATAACGTCAAGCTGTCCGAATTTTGCTATCCCGCACTGACCACCGTCCACATTCCGCGCGATCGCATCGGACACATTATTTCGGATGCCCTGATCCAGCCTCCCGATGCGGCCGACGCCCGCGAGCATGAAGTTGTGATCGACCCGGAGTTCGTGCTCCGCGATTCCACCGGGCCGGCGCCTAAGCTTCCTTGACAAGCGCCTCTCGCGCCTAATACGATACCTTTTGCAAGCGATTACAGTCTTACCCGCCATGTTGCAGACTGCTTCGTCGCGCCTGCTGTCGATGTCAGGCGTCGACGTCGCCATCGTTGTTCTCTATTTCATCGCCGTTCTTGGAATCGGGTTCTACTTAAAACGATTCACGAAAACAGGCGAAGACTTCTTCCTCGCCGGGCGCGAGATGACGGCCTGGATCGCGGGCCTGAGCTTCGTCGCGGCCAATCTCGGCGCGCTCGAAATGATGGGCTGGGCCGCGTCGGCCTATCAATACGGCATCCTCGCGGCGCACTGGTATTGGATCGGCGCCATACCCGCCATGCTCTTTCTCGGCCTGGTGATGATGCCGTTCTATTACATCTCGCGCACGCACTCTGTCCCTGGTTATTTGAAGCTGCGCTTCGGTGAAGACTCGCGCCTGCTCTCGGCCATTTGCTTCGGCTTCATGACCGTGCTGATGAGCGGCATCAATATGTATTCGATGGCGCTGGTGATGAAGGTCGTGCTCGGCTGGGATATCAACTTCAGCATCTGGGTTTCCTCTCTCACCGTCGCGATTTATGTATTCGCAGGCGGCCTGCTCTCAGCCATCTTCAATGAGGTTCTGCAATTCATGCTGATCTGGCTGGGCGCGCTGCTGATCTCGATCATTGGCCTCATCGAGACCGGCGGCTGGAACGGCATGGTCGCGCGCATCGCGCATAATTTTCCGGGCCAGGATCACACGCATCTCTGGCGCACTCTCGGATCTTACGGCGACAATCCCATGGGCATCCATTGGATCGGCATCGTGTTCGGGCTCGGCTGGGTGATCTCGTTCGGTTACTGGACCACCGATTTTCTAGTAGTGCAGCGCATTCTCGCGGCGAAGGATATTCGCGCCGCGAAAATGGCGCCGATCATCGGAGCCGGATTCAAGATGATGGTGCCGTTCATCGTCATTCTCCCCGGCTTGCTCGGCCTCGCAGTTCTGCCGATGCATCTCGTCGGCGCGGATGAAGCGGCCGCGACGGGACAAGCCAGTTATAACGAAGTTCTCCCGCTGATGCTCGCGCGTTATTGCGGGCCCGGCCTGCTTGGCCTCGGCATCACCGCGTTGATCGCCGGATTCATGTCGGGCATGGCCGGCAACGTCAGCGCCTTCGCGACCGTCTGGACTTACGACATCTACCGCCCCTTCCTGCGCAAGGACGCCTCCGATGCGCACTACGTCTCCATGGGCCGCTGGTGTACTTTGCTTGGCGTCTTAATTAGCATCGGCACCGCCTATTTTGTGATGCAGTTCCACAGCATCATGGATTATGTGCAGGCGCTGTTCAGCATCTTCATCGCGCCGCTATTCGGCACCGTCCTGCTCGGAATGTTGTGGAAACGCGCCACGGCGGCCGGCGGATTCTGGGGCCTGCTGGTTGGCACGCTCACCGCAACGTGCCTCTGGATCTGGGTACATTTCAATCCGTCGGCCCTTCAATATTTGGCGTTTGGAACCGTGCCCAAGGACCTCGCGCAGGATATGTACCGCGCGCTGTGGTCCTGGATCGCGTGCGTTGTCGTCACCATCGTGGTCAGTCTCATGACCGCGCCAAAGACCGCCGGCGAGCTCAAAGGCTTGGTCTACGGCTACACCGCGCTGCCCAAGGAAGCCGACCTCCCCTTGTTCAAACGGCCCATTTTCTGGGCCGCGGTGATCGCCGTCGTCTTTATCATTCTTCAAATTATTTTCTGGTAGGTAGGTATTCATGAATCAAGCTAAGATGATTTCCATCTGGTTCTTCATTGGCGTGTTGCTCCTCGCTTACGGTGTGCTGATCCTGGGGGCGGGCATCTATGGGTTGAGCCACCCGCCGAACGTTGTTCATGCCGAGTTGCATGCCGCGATATGGTGGGGCATCCTGCTCATCGTGCTCGGCGCAATTTATTCCATCAAGTTTTCGCCCCGGAGAACAAAATAAAGTGGTTACGTTCGGACTCATTGTTGGCAATCGCGGCTTCTTCCCCGATCATCTGGCGAAGAGCGGACGTGAAGAGATGATCTCCGTCCTTCAGAACGCCGGCTATGGCGTTGTTGCGGTTGGTCCGGAAGAGACCAAGCATGGCGCCATTGAAACTCGCGCCGAAGCGGCCCGTTGCGCCGATCTATTCAAGAAGCATCGCGATGCTATCGACGGCATCGTCGTTACGCTGCCCAACTTCGGCGACGAGCGCGCCATCGCCGACACGCTGCGCATGGCGGGGCTCAATGTTCCGGTGCTGGTTCAGGCCACGCCCGATACGCCGTCCAAAATGACCATTACCGATCGCCGCGACAGCTTCTGCGGCAAGATGTCAGCATGCAATAATCTCAAGCAGTATGGCATTCCGTATTCGCTGACTACGCGTCACACCGAAGCTCCGGGATCCGATTTATTCCGCACCGATCTCGATTGGTTTGCGGCCGTCTGCCGCGTCGTGAGAGGACTGCGCCGCCTGCGCATTGGAGCCATTGGCGCGCGTCCCGCCGCGTTCAACACCGTTCGTTACAGCGAGAAGATTCTGGAAGCGAACGGCATCTCGATTGAGCCCATCGATCTGTCCGAAATCATGGGCCGCATCAATCGCATGCCGGATAGCGCCGACGCGGCGCAGGCCAAGCTCAACGAAATCACGCGCTACGTGCCGAGCCACAGCGTTCCCGCAAGCGCTTTGATGAAAATGGCGAAGCTCGGCGCAGTGATCGACGAGTGGATGCGGCAAACCGATTGCACCATCAGCGCCGTGCAGTGCTGGACGTCGATGGAAGAATTCTTCGGCGTGGTCCCCTGCACCGTCATGAGCATGATGAGCAACAACCTGATGTCGAGCGCATGTGAAGTCGATATCTGCGGCGTCATCGGCATGCACGCGTTGCAACTTGCTTCGGGAACGCCCAGCGCGCTGCTCGATTGGAACAACAACTACGGCGACGATCCCGACAAAGCGGTCTGCTTCCATTGCAGCAATCTGCCGAAACATTTCTTTAACGAAGTGCGCATGGATTTTCAGCAGATCATCGCGGGTACGGTGGGTAAAGAGAACACCTACGGAACGTGCGTGGGCCGTGTGAAGGCGGCTCCGATGAGTTTCGCGCGCTTCTCCACCAGCGATACGGAAGGCCGCATCAGCGGCTACGTGGGAGAGGGCGAGTTCACCGACGATCCTCTCGATACGTTCGGCGGCGCGGGAGTGGTTCGTATCCCGAAGCTCCAGGAATTGCTACGCTACATTTGCGAGAACGGTTTCGAGCATCACGTGGCGGCAAACATGGCGCACGTCGGACCGGCGGTTTACGAGGCGTCGAAGAATTATCTAGGCTGGACCGTCCTCCGACATAACTGACTTTTTCCGAGCCGTGACCGGAAGGGAGCGGTACTGACCGAGCCGTGACCGGAAGGGAGCGGTCCCTAGGAGCAACCATGAGCATCGTAGCGGGCGTCGACTTCGGCACGCTAAGCGTCCGCGTCTCCATCTTCGACAGCGCGAAAGGACGGCTCGGCGCAGGCGCCGCCGACTACGCGCTCCTGCGCAAGAAGGACGATCCGGATCACGCTACGCAAAGCCACGCCGATCACATGCGGGCGCTGGCCGAAGCCACCCGACGTGCCATCGCGAACGCGGGCATCGAAGGCTCAGCGATAGAAGCCATAGCCCTGGACACGACCGGCTCCAGCGTGGTGCCCGTCGACGACCACCTGCAGCCAATAGACGATTACTATCTCTGGTGCGATCATCGCGCCTGGAAAGAAGCCGCCGAGATCACAGCGTCCGCGCACAGCACCGGCCTCGACGCGATCGATTGGTGCGGCGGCATCTATTCTTCTGAATGGGGATTCGCAAAGCTCCTCCACTGGCTGCGCCACAACCCCGAAAAGCGTGCGAAATTCGCCACGGCGTTAGAACACTGCGACATGGTGGCGGCGACGCTCTGCGGCATCGACAATCCCGCCGACGTGCCGCGCAGCGTTTGCGCCATGGGTCACAAATGGATGTGGAACGCGGGTCTCGGCGGCCTGCCGCCAGAGAAGTTTTTGACCGCTGTGGACCCCGTTCTCGCTGGAGTGCGCGATCGATTGAACGGCTGCTATGCGACCTCGGACCACATCGCCGGGCATCTCGCGCCCGCCTGGGCCGAGCAACTCGGGTTGCGCGCCGGCATCCCGATTCCAGTCGGCGCGTTCGATGCTCATTGGGACGCCATCGGCGCGGGCGTGCGTTTGGGCGATGTTGTGAACGTGATCGGCACGTCCACTTGCATCATGGCCATTAGCGAGAAGCCAGGCCTGATTCCGGGCGTCTGCGGAGTCGTCGAGGGCTCCGTGCATCCGAGCTTCACCGGCATCGAAGCTGGACTCTCAGCCACCGGCGATATTTTCGACGCCATCGCACGCCGCGCCGGAACAACAGTCGCGGAGTTGTCGCGCGGGTTGGAAGACTACACTGCGGGCGTGACGGGTTTGATGCGCCTGACTTGGGACAACGGCGATCGAACGGTGCTTGTGAATCCCGAATTGAGCGGCGTCACGCTCGGCTGGAAGCTCACGCACACCGCGCAGGACGAGCTTTTCGCGGCCATCGAAGGCACCGCGTTCCACACGCGCGTCATTCTCGAACGCATGGAAGAACACGGCGTTCCAGTGCGCCGCATCATCAACGGCGGTGGCATTCCGCAACGCAACGAAGTGCTCAACCAGGTTTACGCCAACGTGATGGGCAAGCCGATCCTGGTGCCGAAGGGCGACGTTACGAGTCTCGGTTCGGCTATCTTCGCGTTTCTCGCGGCGGGAACTTTCAAGACCGTGGAAGAGGCGCAGGACGCAATGTGCGGCGGCCATCGCATCGTGGAACCGGAGTCGGCGGCCGTTTCCATTTATCAGGAGTTATACCCGCTGTTCCGCAAACTTTATTTTTCATTCGGACAAGGCGAAGAACTGCGCACGTTGCGAAACGTTGCCTCAAAAGCGCGAGGAGGAAAAAGTGCTGGAAGCGCTGCGGGCTGAGGTCTACGAAGCGAATCTCGAACTGGTTCGCCGCGGCCTGGTGATCTATACGTTCGGCAATGCCAGCGGCGTTTCTCGCGAACACGGTCTGATTGCAATCAAACCGAGCGGCGTTCCATACGACAAAATGACACCCGCCGATATGGTGATCGCCGATCTCGAAGGACGCATTGTGGAAGGCTCGCTGCGCCCTTCCTCGGACCTTGCCACTCACGCGGCCCTTTACCGCGCGTTCCCGTCAATCGGCGGCGTTGTACACACGCACTCGCGCCACGCGACCGCATGGGCGCAGGCCTGCCGCGCGATCCCGTGTTTCGGCACCACGCACGCGGATTATTTTCATGGCCCCGTTCCTGTGACCGCGCACCTGGAGCCCGAAGAAATCGAATCGGAATACGAGGCCAACACGGGAGCTGCGATCATCCGCTTAATGCAAGGGCGCGATCCGCTCGGCTGCCCGGCAGCGCTCGTCGCCGGACATGCTCCGTTCTGTTGGGGCAAAACCGTGACCGACGCCGCGCATATCGCGGTTATTGTCGAAGAGCTGGCCGCGATGGCTTGGCAGACGCTCACGATCAACCCCGCGGCGACGCCGATATCGGAGCCGCTGCACAACAAACATTACTTCAGGAAGCACGGTGACAAGGCGTATTATGGCCAGCCTAAATGAAAAACTGACCCGCCGGTCGTTCGCCGCGGTCTTAGCCGCGCCAGCTCTTATAGCGCAGGAAGCGGCGCCGCGGCATGGTACGATTGCCGAAGCCGCGCCTTTCGATGGCGCTCTTTCCTTCTCCCGCCAGGAAGTCGCGCCGAAAGTGGAACCATTCCCGATGACGCAGGTGCGTGTTCTCGGCGGTCCTTACCACGATGCGCAGGAATGGAATCGCGGCTATATGAATCGGCTGGCCGCCGATCGCCTCATCCACAATTTCCGTCTCAACGCCGGACTGCCTTCATCGGCTGAGCCGCTCGGAGGCTGGGAAGAACCGAAGGGCGAATTGCGCGGACACTTCACGGGTCACTATCTCTCGGCCTGCGCCCTGATGTACGCGTCCACGGGAGACAAGGACATCAAGGCTAAAGGCGATTACATGGTCGCCGAGTTGGCGAAATGCCAGACGAAACTCGGCGGCGGATACCTGAGCGCTTTTCCAACCGAGTTTTGGGATCGTCTCGACGCTCGTCAAAAGGTTTGGGCGCCATACTACACGATTCACAAAATCATGGCCGGCATGTTCGACATGTACCAGCACTGCGATAACAAGCAGGCGCTCGACGTGCTCGAAGGCATGGCGGGTTGGGCCGATAAATGGACCGCATCGAAATCTGAAGAGCACATGCAGGACATTCTCAACACCGAATACGGTGGGATGAATGAAGTGCTCTACAACCTGAGCGCGGCCACGGGCGACGATCACTGGTCGGTTGTTGGGGATCGCTTTACCAAGAAGCGCTTTTTCAATCCGCTTGTCTTGCGGCGCGACGAATTGCGCGGACTGCACGTCAACACGCATATTCCGCAAGTGATCGGCGCTGCGCGGCGTTATGAGATTTCGAGTGACATGCGTTTCCATGACGTCGCCGATTACTTCTGGTACGAAGTCACCAGCGCGCGATGTTATGCCACCGGCGGCACCAGCAACAACGAGGGTTGGCTGGTTCCCCCGCGCCAGCTCGCCGCGGAATTAAAACTCGCAACGGACACCGCCGAATGCTGCTGTGCGTACAACATGCTGAAGCTCACGCGGCATCTGTACAGTTGGACTGGCGATCCGCGCTACTTCGATTACTACGAACGCACGTTGCTGAACCACCGCATCGGAACGATACGCCCGGCATCGGGAGCGACCCAGTATTATCTCTCGCTCACGCCTGGTGCTTGGAAAACGTTCAGCACGGAGGATCATTCCTTCTGGTGTTGCACTGGAACCGGCGTCGAGGAATATTCGAAATTGAACGACAGCATCTATTGGCGCGATAACGATGGCGTGTATGTCAATTTGTTTATGCCGTCGGAAGTGCGCTGGCCCGAGAAGGGCCTTGCTCTGCGGCAGGAAACGAAATTCCCCGAAGAGCAATCGACGACGCTAACCATCGCCCTCGAAAACCCTACTCAACTCGCGCTACGCCTGCGCATCCCATCGTGGATCGCGTCCGGTGGAGGCGTGAAGATCAACGGCAAGCCGCTGGACGCGTTCGCCACGCCTGGAAGTTATCTGACCATCTCTCGAATTTGGAAAGATGGCGACCGCGTGGAGTTGGATCTTCCCATGAGCCTGCATGTGGAAGCGATGCCCGACGATCCCAAGCTGCAGGCGTTTCTCTATGGACCGTTGGTGCTGGCTGGCGATCTGGGGTCGGAAGGTCTGACTGAAAAAATGATCGTCGGGGATGAGGGTCCGCACCCGGATAAGTCGCCGATTCCGGTGCCATCATTTCGTACTTCGCCCGGTTGGATCAAGGCGGGTGACAAGCCGCTCACTTTCCGGACTACGGGGCAGGGAAGAGATGTCTCGCTGGTTCCTTTTAACAGCATCTTCGACCGGCGTTATTCAGTCTACTGGCGAGTTAGTTAAAGACTCCGGCGCCACAGATTAATTGCGTTGGCGAGCGATTTGTCCGGCCACGGACGGAAGC
>JBEKUT010000087.1:0-30176 GCA_049514735.1 Bryobacteraceae bacterium | reverse complement strand
GCAAAGGAACGCTCCCAGTAGGAGCGCCGCCATCAATGGATCGGTGATGCCGGAGACCCACGCGACGCTTTCGATATGGACCGGATGGACCGCGAACAGCAGCGCCGCAAATGCCGCCGTCCAACAATCGCGCGCAAGCTGCAGCACGATGGCGTAGATCAGCAGCGTGACCACGACATGCATCAGCACGTTAGTAAAATGCCACCATTCCGCGGCATCCCCGAAGAGGCTCTGGTTCAACAGCAGCCACACCATAAACATCGGCCGATAATAAGGACCAGCCTTGCCCGGCGTCTTCCAGGCCCATACATGACCCGTGAAATAATGCGGCAGCATGTGCCAGGAGTTGAGCTGTTTGGTCTCGACGATCTGGGCGTAATCGTCGTACACGAATTCGAAGGACAAGGTGCCGATGAAAACCGCGGCGGCGATGATAGCGATTGTTACCGGGAAGAGCCAGGAGAGGTTCGCTGGCGTTTGTGTAACCGTTTCCTCCTGCCCGGCAACCGCCATCAAGGGCCAGTATAGCGGACGCTCCGGGTTAAACTGGGGACGGGACAAAATGTCGAGATCCATGCCAACCAGCCTTTTATCCTCAAATGAAGTCAATAAGCTGAGGTCTGATGAAGCCACCGTCCCAAGCCGTGACGACCTGGTCCGGGCCTATCGTGTGATGTACATGTCGCGGCGCCTCGACGACCGCGAAATCCTCCTGAAACGCCAGAATCGTATTTTCTTTCAGATCAGCGGCGCCGGGCACGAAGCCGTGGAGACCGCGGCGGGCATGGTTCTGCTGCCCGGGCACGACTGGTTTTATCCTTACTATCGCGATCGCGCGTTGTGTCTCGCTCTCGGCATGACGGCCGAGGATATGCTGCTCGGCTCCGTCGGCGCGGCCACCGATCCTTCGTCGGGCGGCCGTCAGATGCCTTCGCACTGGAGTTCTCCCGAACTTCACATCGTGACGGGCTCCTCGCCAACCGGGACGCAATGGCTGCACGCGGTCGGATGCGCGCACGCCAGCCGCTACGTGAATCCCGGATCGGACGAAGTGACGCTGGCCTGCGGCGGCGACGGCTGCACCAGTGAAGGCGAGTTCTGGGAAGCGATGAATGCGGCCTGTCTGGAAAGGCTGCCGGTCTTATTTCTGGTCGAAGATAACGGCTGGGCCATTTCGGTTCCCGTGGAATATCAAACCGCTGGTGGCGATATCAGCGCTTTGCTGAGCGGATTTCCGAACCTGGCGCGATTCCGCGTCGATGGCACGGACTTCCTCGCATCATATAAAGTTCTTCAGGAAGCGGCCGCTTACTGCCGCGCAGGCAACGGACCCGCGTTGGTGCACGCGAAGGTCACGCGCCCGTATTCGCATTCTTTGTCCGACGACGAAAAGCTCTATAAAACGAAGGCCGACCGCGCGGCCGAAGAAGCGCTCGATCCGGTGATCAAGTTCCCGCAATGGCTGGTCTCGGAAGGCATTTTGGAACGGCACGGGGTTCAACTCATCGCCCACGAAGTCGACAAAGAAATACAAGAGGTGACGGATCGCGTCCTTCATGCACCCGCGCCGGCCAAGGGCTCCGCTTTGGATTTCCTTTATTCAGGAGCAGTGGATCCGACCTCGGACCTATTCGAAGCCGAACCCGCTTTCGAGGGCGACCCCCGAACCATGGTCGATGAGATCAATCTCACGCTCGCGGAGGAGATGCGCCGCGATGACCGGATTATCGTCTTCGGCGAAGACGTCGCCGATTGCAGCCGCGAAGAGACCTTGTCCGAAGTAAAGGGCAAGGGCGGCGTCTTCAAAGCGACCCACGGCCTGCAATCCAAATTCGGCTCCCCGCGCTGCTTCAACACTCCCATCGCGGAAGCAGCCATCATCGGGCGCGCCATCGGAATGGCGGAACGCGGGTTGAAGCCTGTTCCGGAAATCCAATTCTTCGATTACATCTGGCCGGCCATGATGCAAATCCGCGACGAACTGGTGACCATCCGGTGGCGCTCAAACAACGCGTTTCGTGCACCCATGGTGATTCGCGTGGCGATCGGCGGGTATCTCAACGGCGGCGCGATTTATCACAGCCAGTGCGGCGAGGTTGTGTTTACGCATCTGCCCGGCCTGCGCGTTGTGATGCCGTCGAATGCGTTGGACGCCTGCGGCCTGCTGCGCACGGCCTTGCGGTCCGACGATCCGGTGCTGTTTCTGGAACATAAGAAGCTGTATCGCGAACCCTACAACCGGTCGCCGCATCCGGGACGGGATTACACAATTCCGTTCGGGAAGGCCAGCGTGGTAAAAACCGGGCAGAATCTCACGATCGTCACTTACGGCGCACTGGTGCAGAAGGCCCTCCAAGCCGCGTTGCAAGTGGAGCAACGGAATCCCGATGCAAGCCTCGAAATCATCGACCTGCGCAGCCTTGCGCCGTTCGATTGGGAAGCGATCCGGATATCGGTGGAGAAGACCAGCCGGGTGATCGTGGCGTACGAAGACACGCTGTCGTTCGGTTACGGAGCCGAAATCGCGGCCCGCATTGCGAGCGAATTGTTTGAATTCCTCGACGCGCCGGTAAAGCGAGTAGCCGCCCTCGACACGTGGGTCGGCTACAATCCGCAGCTAGAGCAGGAAACTCTGCCGCAGGTGGAAGACCTGGCCCGCGAAGCCGAAGCCCTTCTAGCCTGGTAAAACGCAGTACGCAGTACGCTGTACGCTCCGTTCCGAGCCGTGACTGGAAAGGAGCGGTGCCCGAACCGTTACAAAACCCTGACCGTGAGGGACGCTCGGGCTCTCTTACGCGTTGACCGACCGCTTCCTACCGGGCGCGGCTCGGTAACACTCAAGGAAAGGTTGGACAGAGTTGCAGAGCCGCGAGGTTTACCGAGCGCGGGGTGCCCATTTTTCCACAGACCCCGCCGGACGCGGCTCAGAATCGGGCGCTAGTTCTGAGGGAGGGAACGTTAGAACACGCGCCTCTTCAACCTCTCGACTGTAAACTTCGCCGTATCGGCGACGGCCATCACCGCCATCACGCCGGCTTGAACGGGGTCAGTTATTACCAGATCGGCGGCGTCGGGAACGCTACCCGCCATATTCAAGCTGATCACCAACAAGCCCTGCGCACGCACATCGCGGACTGCTTTTTCGATCTCGCCGCCCATAATAGATCCCGCGAGCACCAGGGCCCGAGCGCGAGGCAATCTGGCAACGGCGCGCACTGCATCGGCCAGCGCCTGTTCGCCCACCAGCGGAATCGTATCCACTGAAATATGTTCGCCGCGAATATTGTGACGGTCCGCCTCCGAGATCGCGCCGATCGCAACTTGCCCCACCTGCGCACCGCCTCCGACAATAATGATGCGTTTGCCGTATACCTTCTGCATGGTCGTCACGATGCTGACATCGCGCACCATCGAAGACGCTTCCAAGTCGGTGCGCAAACGATCCGGATCGCCCGGCAAATCGACTTCAAAATAGATTCGCGAGGTGGGCGGCTGTTCTTCGATAATCTCGACCGAATCGATGCTGCCGTCGTGGCTCGCAATGATGCCGGTCAGTTCATGCAGCACGCCGGTGCCGGAGCGGGCGACCACCAGCACGCCTACGCGCTCGGCCATATCACCTCGTACTTGCGCAACAAATCTTCCCAATGACCCTGCGCACTGAGAATCAGTTCGATCACTTCACGAATCGCGCCCTGTCCGCCGACCGCTTCCGTGACGTGCATCGCGCACTTTTTCACTTCCGGGCGCGCATTCGCCGGGGCGATGCTCAACCCGACGCGGCGCATGATCACGACGTCGGTCAAATCGTCGCCGACGTAAGCAACCTGATCGGCAGTGAGGCCGGAATCGCGCAGGATCTCTTCGAGGATCGGGATCTTTTCGATATGCCCTTGATAAATGTAAGTCATGCCGACCTGCTTCGCGCGCGTTTCAGTTGCCGGCGACAGGCGGCCGCTGATGACGCCGCTCTTGATGCCCTTCCAGGAGAGCCACTGCAGCGCGATGCCGTCTTGCGTGTCGAACCCTTTGGTCTCCACCATGTTGCCATTGGCATCGGGCACGTTGTACAACTTGCCATCGGTGAGGACGCCGTCGACATCCATAAGCAGCAGACGAATCCTGGAGGCCAGTTCTGTGATTGAGGCAGCCACTTAAGAATTCCCCGCGAATAGTTTTTCGTACAGCGTCTTTTGCGCCGCCAGCATGGCCGCGTAGAGTTTCGTGTTCTCGGCCTTGGACTGAATCGGCGGGCCGAGCGCGACCGGAACCTTCGCAATGTCCAGAATCGCTCCGATGCGTTCGGCGGCAAGCAGCGCCGCGCCCCGGCCGCTCGCTTCATTTTCCAGGCACGGCAGCACCGGAACGCCGAGCGCATCGGCCATCATTTGCGACCAGGCGCGTGATTTCAGCAGACCGCCGCCCGATTCAATCACGTGGCGCGGCTCACCCAAGCTGCCGGTCATTAGCGTGAAGATTTCTCGAAAACGCAGCGATACGGATTCAAGACCGGCCTGTAAAATATCGATGGCCCGCGTCGAAAGATTCATGCCGGTAATCGCGGCGCGCAGATCGGCGCGCCAATACGGCGACCGCTCGCCCGCGAAGAAAGGCAGCAGTTCCAGCCCATGCGATCCGGGCGTCGATTTTTCAAGCGCAGCTTCGCTCTCAGCCTCCGATGGCAGCGCCAGCGTACGCCGCATCCAGGCATAGACGTTGCCGCCGTTCGATAACGCCCCGCCCAGGATGAAGCGCTTGCGGTCCACGCGATAACACCACAGCCCATCGGGAATTTGGATTTGGTCTTGCTCCAGGATCGCGCGCATCGCTCCACTGGTTCCCACCATGAGGGCAAACGTATCGGGCGTGGTGCATCCGCTGCCGATGTTGTCGCAGGCGCCATCGCCCGCCGCGGGGAACCACGGGATGCCGTCGAACAGCGGCCATTTCCGACGATAGGAATCGGCCAGCTTCGTCTGTGGCTTGTCCATGTCATCGGGCCCGCAAAGTTGCCGCGTTTGAATCGGCAAGGCTTTGAGGACCTCTTCGTCGTAAGCGTTCGCGGTCTGATCCCAAAGTCCGGAGCCGGAGACCATCGACGTGGAAGCCATCGCCGATCCGAACAACTGCAGAAACAAATATTCCCCAAACGACATCCAGCGATCGGTTTTTCCGAACTGGTCCGCGCGATTGCGATGGAGCCACAGCAGTTTGGCCGGCCAATAACTGGTATGCAAGCGGCAGCCGGTACGGGCATGAACCGCTTTGGCATCGAGCTCCCGTCTCAACTCCTCGGCCTCGGCCGCGCTACGTGTATCGAAGAGATGGATGATCGACGTTGTCGGAGAACCGGCCTTATCGACACCCAGGAAACTATGCCAGAACGCGCTGATCCCAACCGCTGCAGGCTTGAGCCCCGCTTTTTGTACCTGATCGTGAAGGCTCGCCAAACAATGCACGGTCATGTCGAGCAGTGCCGCAGGATCGATCTCAACGCCGCCATCGGGAGTGGTGGTGACCTGGTAAGAGACGTGATCGCCGAAGCCGGCTTGCTGGCGTCCTTCGCTATCGAAAAGAAGCGTCCGCACGCTGGACGTGCCAATGTCGATGCTGACGATGAGCGGTGTCGACGCGGCCACCTACGCCGTCCAAACCCCATTGCCGCGCAGCGCAAAATTCGCGACGTGTCCCGCGCGCGCCGCCGCGACACCCACTTCTACCGGCGCGTTCGGAGTATTTCGCGACCGCATACAATCCAGAAAGTTTTTCATATGATCGATAGCGCCGTCGCGCGTCGATCTCACCTGCATCACCGGATTATCCGGCTCGAAATTCTCGGTGTACCGCGGGACTTCCTCGTAAACCGCAAACCCGCTGCGATGGAGCCGCATCGCCGCCTTCGTTCCGCGAAACATCAGCCCGCCGCCTTCGATATAACCCAACAACGCGCTATCGAATTCGACAATGCAAGTCGGATACGCCAGCGCCGCGCTCATGGTATCGGGCGTCTGCCGCTCTTTGAGGATGGCTCGTGTTCCTGTCGCCGTTGCGCGGCTCGGCATGTCCGATCCCGTGAACCATTGCGCCACATCCACCCAATGGACGAACAGATCGGTCATGGCGCCACCGCCGAAATCCCAATACCAGCGCCAGTGCGCGTACTGATCCGCGTCGAACGGACGATCCGCCGCTTTGCCCAGGAAGCGCTTCCAATCCAGCTTCGAGAGGTCGAAATCGGGCGGCGCGGCCTGATTGGTAATGTGATTCTGATACCAATACGTTCTGACGAATGTGACCTGTCCCAAATGGCCCGCCTCCACCATTTGCTTGGCAAGTATGTAATGCTCCCAGCTACGCTGCTGCGTGCCAGTCTGGACCACGCGTTTCGACTCCCGCACCGCGGCGATCAGCGGCGCGCCCTCATCGATAGTGTGCGTCACCGGCTTTTCGCAATACACGTCTTTGCCCGCGCGCACCGCGTCGAGGATGATCGGCACATGCCAATGGTCGGGCGTGCCAATGACAACGGCGTCGATATCTTTGCGGTCGAGAACTTCACGATGATCGACGTAATCCTGCGCGTCGGGAGCATATTTGCCCTTGGCCGTCAGACGATTGGGTTCATATACGTCGCACACCGCGACGATATCGTTCGACCCGAGCTTGTTCAGCAGGCTCATCAAATATTGGCAACGGCTTCCCGTGCCAATGGCGCCGAGCCGGACCCGGTCGTTCGCGCCAAGAATGCGGCCGTAAGACGCGGCGGTCGCGAGTGCGGCGCCCACAAAGCGCCTTCTGTTCGTCGTGGAATGTTCTTGAGACATTGTTCAGGTTCCTGGAACCTCAACTATATCGCGGCCGGAAGGGATTACGCTCGCCCTTCGACAGTCAGGTAAGTTGTTCTTTCGACACTCCTCGACCCTTCAGTTTCACGCTCCTAGGCTTTTCAACAACTTAGCGATGTTTCGGGGTTGGTCCTGCAAATGCTCCCAAGAGAGCGTTGTCGATTGCTAACGATCTCAAGGAGAAACAAACGTGCCGGAAGCTATTCAAAACGAACTCTTTTCACAATTGATCCGCTTGCGAAAGGACGAAAGCATCCTGGAGCGCCTCTACACGCGTCTCGATGAGGCTGGTCCTCGATTCCAAGCGGTATTTATAAAGATGTTGGCCGATGTTCAGGAGCGGGCCGAACGCCTGGATCGCGCGATCGATAACGCCGCTGCGGTGGCGTAGGACTACTACTTAATTTATTTCTGCCAATCCTTACTCCTTGTGAAGCGGGCCCTCAAGGCCCGCGATTTCCTTCTTCTGCCCTACTCACCACAAAAGTGTTTCAAAAATTACAAAAAACCGTTATGCTGGGAAGTAATATCAGATACTAGGACGAAATGGGCTCTTCGTCGGTTATACTAGGAGACCTTGAGGGTGTTCCTGGCGTCCATCTAAGGGTATATACCTAGGGCGTATGTAGTCGCCAGGGACGGCTAGGACGTAGAGGACGACTGAAGCTTGACGGGAAACTGCCGATAATACATAATGTTAGAACTTTGTTGCGAAAGCTTTTCGACCTCTTTCCCGAATCTAAACATCGCGTAGGGATGGCATGCACTTTCAGAGAATTTCACGTCTACTAGGTTTTTTACTAGCACTGGGTCTCTTGACCGCTCCGATGTTCGGAGCGACCACCCCACAACACAAGAAACGGGCGCGTCTTCGTAAGCGGGTTGTCTCCCGCTCCCGGACGACCGTTAGCCTGCAGCCCGCTTCGTTTGTCGCGACACCGCATCACCCCGTTTCCCACCTCTCACGCCTGCCCAAAAAGCATTACATCATGAGCCCGTGGACCGAGCCGACTTTTGGCGACTCTACCGCCGGGGACCTGATTGACGGCGAGGATCTGGTGGTGAGACGCGCGGCCGTCCAGGCTCTTGGGCCGTTCAACGGAAGCATTGTGGTGGCCGATCCAACCTCCGGCCGCATCCTGAGCATTGTAAATCAGAAGCTCGCTTATAAAGATGGATTCGAGCCCTGCTCCACCGCCAAGCTGGTGGCATCGCTGGCCGGCCTTTCCGAGGGCATTATCAATCCGGCCACTCTTTTGCAAACCGGTATGCGCCGTGGCATGACTCTCACCGAAGCCATCGCGCACTCCAACAATCCATTTTTCTATGGTGTCGGAGAGAAACTGGGGTACGACCGTATCGCTAAATACGCCAGGCTTTTTGGATATGGCGAAAAGGCGAGCACCATTGACGAAGAACAGCCCAGTTCAATCGCCGATGCTCCGCCCGCCGACGGTCCAGGCATGATGACGGTCTTCGGCTTGGGAATCGAGCAGACCCCGCTACAACTTGCGGCGCTTGTTTCCGCCATCGCGAACGGCGGCGATTTGTACTATTTGCAGCATCCCAAATCGCAGGACGATATCGCGCAATTCGTTCCGCGCCTGAAGCGCCACCTCGATATCGAACAATACATTCCTTATATGAAGCCAGGGATGATGGGAGCCGTCGAATTCGGCACCGCGCGCCGCGCGGCCTACAACCCCAACGAGCCGATCTTCGGCAAGACGGGCACCTGCACCGATAACCGCGTTCCCACCCATCTCGGATGGTTCGGCTCCTTCAACGAAGTGGGATCGAAGAAGATTGTCGTCGTCGTTTTGCTCACTGGCGGCAAGCCGGTGAATGGTCCAGTCGCGGCCGGCGTCGCCGGAGCGGTCTACAAGAACCTGTCCCAGGAAAACTATTTCGGACAAGGCTCTGCGGTCGCTCCTGTAGCGATGATCTCGACACAGGAATGATCAAAAGTAGTTTCGTAGTTCGCTGAAACGTTCGAGCCGCAAAAATTTTCCTGGCCCTGTTCTTACTTCTTCCCGTTCCAGCGTCCAGGTGTGCGCGTGCGGAACGAAGACCGCGTTGAGCCCGGCAGCGAGCGCCGGGTTGATGTCGGATTTCGGCGAATTCCCAATCATCCACGTTTGTTCTGAGATCAGACGCCGCTCCTGAACCAGTGCGCGGTAAGCCGCCGCGTTCTTCTCCTTCACGATGGCCGTATGTCCGAAATAGATGCCCAAGCCGGAGCGATCGATTTTGAGCTTCTGTTCCTCGGGATCGCCCTTCGTGAAAAGCGTCAGATCGTGCCGCAGCGAGAGATACTCCAAAGTCTCCGGCACGTCCGCGAGCGGCTCCATTGGCTGATCCAGAATCTCCTCCGCAAAGCGCATCACGCGATCCAGATCGTCGCGACGAATCTCACGCTCCGCCAGCCGCTGGTAACACTGCTTCAAATTGTGTCCGAAGTTTTTCGAACCGTAGCCGTGCACCTGCGCGTTCACAATTTCGATGCCGTCCAGTACCGTCCGGATCTCGACCGGAGACAGGCTCGAATGAGCCAGGAATTCGCAAAACGAATCGAAGGCGCTCTCGAAGTAAATATTGTTTTCCCAGAGCGTATCGTCGGCGTCGATCAGTAGGTGTTGTCGTTGCGGAACGGTCACAGCGAAGGCGGCCACTTCCCATGCCCGTTATTTGGAGCCACTGCTTTGACGTGAGCGATCTGGCGCTGGCGCGAATTGAAGGCGGGCAGGAACTCGGCCAGCCGCTTCATGCGCTCGCTCTCCGATCGCGTCGCCAGCAGCATCTGCCGGAAATTCAAATCCGTCAAAACTTGCGCGAGTTGAAAAGAAAGCTGCGGGTCGGCCAATTCCGGATCGAAGGGCGGCTCCGGAGGATCGATCCGCATCAGATCGTTATATCCTTCGAGCGCGCGTTCTTTCACGCCCGGCGGAAGAGGCTCAAACTCTTCGTCGTCGAAGAACTCCACGGACCCGCGCAGATACGCTTTGTCTTCGTTCAGAAGAATGATCTCGAAACGCCTGCGGCCGGCGGCGAGCACATCCATGCGGCCATCGTCGTACTTCTTCAAAACCCTCTCGATCACCGCCGTGCAGCCCGTGTTGACGATCCCTTTATCGCTCGCAAGCACCACTCCGAATTCTTCTTGCGACTCGATCGCCTTCCCGATCATCTCCTTGTAGCGTTCCTCGAAAATGTGCAGCGGAAGCGGAGTCCGGGGGAACAGGACCACGTTCAATGGGAAGAGTGGCAGGAGCGACTGTTCCATGTGTACTATTATGGCTTCTTTGACGAATCGGGGGTGAAGTGAACGCCGGGAACGGACGAACTTCGGACTGATGATGATCCTCAAGCTGAAACGCACGCCAGGCATTTACGTAGTGGGGTTCATGGCATCCGGCAAGACGACCATCGGCCATCTCCTCGCGGCCGAACTCGGCTGGACTTTTGCCGATCTCGACGACGATATCGAACTGGCCAGTGGAACGTCCATCGCGGAGATCTTCGATACGCTCGGAGAGGCCGAGTTCCGGCGTCTCGAGACGGAGGCCATTCAGAAGCGCGTGCGATTGATTGAACGCGGCCGGCCCATGGTGGTCGCGCTCGGCGGTGGCGCCTTCGCCCATCAGGGAAATTTCGAGTTGCTGGAGAACAACGGCATTTCCGTCTGGCTCGACTGCCCGTTTGAGACCGTGGCCGAGCGGGTAGCGCGCGCTTCGCACCGGCCGCTGGCCCGCGATGCGATAAGATTCCGCGAGCTGTACGAAGCCCGCCAGACGGCTTACGCGCGCGCCGACTATCGCATCGAGATTACTTGCGACGAGCCCTCTGTGGCTGTTGAGAGCATCCTGAGCCTCCCGATCTTCTAGATGTCGAAGTCCCAGCGATCCGCCGCGTTCAGAATTCTTGGCGAGGCTTTGAAAGCTGCCGATCCTTTCGAAGCTGTGCTGCGCCACGTGCGTTCCGAAAACGATGTCTTGATCGCGGGCCGGACAAAATATCGGCTCGATCGCTTCCAGAACATCTACGTCGTCGGTGCCGGCAAGGCGAGCGCGCGTATGGCGCAGGCGATCGAGAGCTTGCTCGGTAAACGCATCGCTGCCGGATTCGTCAACGTCAAATACGGGCATACGGCGAAGCTGCGGCGCATTGAACAGAACGAATGCGGCCATCCGGTACCGGACGAGAATGGGCTGCGCGGTACACAGCGCATTCTTGAGATGGCTTCGCAGGCTGGTCCTGACGATCTGGTGATCGCGTTGATCTCAGGCGGCGCCTCGGCCTTGACACCAGCCCCGCTGCCGCCCGTTACGCTCGAACAGAAGCAACAACTCACCGGTGAGCTGTTGCGTTGCGGCGCGAATATCCATGAATTGAACACCGTCCGCAAACACGTCTCGGCCTTCAAAGGAGGACGCTTGGCGGAGGCTGCCGCTCCGGCCACGGTGCTGGCGCTGATTCTCTCCGATGTGATTGGCGACGATCCGGATGTGATTGGCTCCGGGCCAACGGTGCCGGATCGTTCGACCGTCGCCGATGCGCAGCGCATCTTACGCCGCTACGGAATCAAGTCGCCGCCACTCCAGGAATCGCCGAAACCGGGCGATCCGGCTTTCGAACGCGTGCAGAACCTGATCGTAGGCAGCAACGCGCTCGCGGTCACGGCAGCCGCGCAGGAAGCAAAGCGCCTGGGTTATCGGACGCTGGTGCTATCGACATTCATCGAAGGAGAAACGCGCGACGTTGCGCGGGTGCACGCTGCAATCGCGAAGGAAGTGCTGGCCAGCGGACGGCCCTTGCGCGCTCCCGCCTGCATCATTTCAGGAGGCGAGACAACCGTGACCATTCGCGGCTCCGGCCTGGGCGGGCGCAATCAGGAATTCGCGCTGGCCGCCGCGATCGATATCGCCGGACTTGAGGGCGTGACGATTTTCAGCGCGGGCACCGACGGAACCGACGGGCCGACTGACGCGGCCGGCGCGATCGCGGATGGATCGACTGTCGAGCGGGCGAGCGCCCTTGGATTGGATGCCGCCGCGTACCTGGCAAACAATGATTCGTATCGCTACTTCGAAGCCCTTGGCGATCTTGTGAAAACAGGTCCCACGGGGACCAACGTGGCCGATGTGCGGCTGGTGCTTATTGATTGAGAAGTAAGGGCAGAAACGGCTGCGCTACGCACCAGCTTAGGCATAGCGCAGACGCCAGCACAGCCCACGCTCCCGACTTGCGATGGCAGATTTTGACCCACACCGGATAGGCGGCGATGAACGAAAACGCGAGGATAAAGATAACGTACGCGCCGGCCCTCCATGCGACAGACGGCAGCGAAAGCTCATCGATTTCGAAGTAACGCGCCGCCTGCATAAACCATGCCAATATCAAAAGCACGCCGGCGAAAACCGTGGACCTATACCACGGCCGGTGCTCTTCGCGCAGTTCGCCGCCCAGGTAATCGTGAAAAATGACGTCGTTACCAGGAGCGCTTGTCGTGCATGCCAGCGATCGGGCAGGGAGAAGGCTCAGATGGTTCTGCAGTTCCAGGCATGCGTTTTCCATATCGCGGTCGATGGACGCCAGTCTGCCGGTCAGGTATTTGTAATAGCAGAATGACAACATCGCAACCAGGAGTCCGAGCGCGGTGGGCACGACGGAGTCAGATAAGTGCGCGGTCACCGCCGCCATGTCGGTAGACCTCTCACCGGAAATTCCGACGAACGAATTCACGATTCCGATCACGGTTCCAAAGACGCCGACCAGCGGAGCGATCGTGGCTATCGTCGCGAGGCTGCTGACGCCATCTTTCATCTGTTCGTGAACGACGGCGGCGGAACGGTCCATCGCCCGTCGGACGTTTCCCATTATCTGGCCGCTCACGTCTTCATTCTGAACGCAGTCACCGTCGATTGGAAGCGTTAATTTATCCGCGGCCAATGCAGTTTGTGTTGAACTGTTCAGCAAGCAAGTTCTGCTGCAATTGCTCCGAGGAACTGCCGACTCCAACATTCGGCTCGACGATCTGCGGTCGCTTCTGGCTGCTCTGAGCGTCAGCGAGCGCGTCAAGGCGGCCATCACATCTTTACGAGACCGCAGGTAGTGGAGAAACAGTCAAGCAGGTTCGCGCTGTAATCGTCCGGTATAAACTAGTCGAAAGAGCGCAATGACGAAATACGAGATCATCCTGTACTGGAGTGAAGAAGACCAAGCGTTCATTGCGGAGGTGCCGGAGTTATCTGGCTGCGCCGCCGATGGCCCAACCCGGCAAGAAGCCGTCGCGAATGCCGAGAAGGTAATTGCCGAGTGGCTGGAGACCGCGCGGGAACTTGGCCGGACGATCCCGGAACCCAAAGGCCGCCTGCTGTTCGCCTAATCGGCCGCGACCTGCCTACTGCTCTTCCGGCTTCAACGGAGCCGCCGGCGGCGATGGCGGCTTCGGAATATCCCGCACCGTATCCGTCTCCACGTCCGACTTACGCACCGTGATCGTCCCGTGCTCGGTGGTCAGCCGCAGTTGCGGTCCATTTCCCTGCGACCCTGAAATGATCGCGCCATGATGATCGTCCTGAACCTTCACCGGAGAGCCGTAATCGTTCTCGGCTTCGCCGCGCTCCGTCGACATCCGCAGATCGAATTTCGCCGCGGGCGTCAGCGCCAGTTGAATATCGCCGGAGTTCGTGTGGACGTCCATCTTCGGTACCGCGTTTCCCGGACGCAAGTCGACATTGCCGGTTCTCGACAGCGACAAATCGAGCGACTGCGTAAACTCGGTGAGTTGCACATCCGTCGAACTCGCGTTCAAACGCACTGGGCCAACCAGATTCGAACCCGTAAACTCGCCCGGCTCGAAACGCACTTGGCCAGGAATCCTCTCGGCGTTCAGTTGCACCATCGAGCCCTCGTAGCGCAGCGGCTTAGACAAATTCCGAAGCTGGACCTGACCCACATACGTTCCATTCACCGTCACCTGGCCTTCGACGTCCTGAAACTCGATATCGTTCCCGCGGCCCTTGAGATCGATGCTGCCCTTCACGCCGACGGCGCGAATCATGTCGCTCTTGCGCAGGTCGATCCGTACGTTGCCGCCGATGTTCTGCAGTCGAACGCCCGCGTTATCGCTGTTGATCTCAACCGAACCGCCCAGATCGGAAATATCGAAATCGCCATAGCTGCCGTGCGCTTCCACACTCGCGCCCTTAGGCACCGTGATGTCGAGATCTTCTTCGACGCGCATGGAATCCTGTACTTTGTCCTGGTTCGTCCGCACGAGAATGTCATCGCCCTGCGACACCAGTTCTATCGGCGTCTCAGTGTTGGCGCGGTCGGCGTCTGTCTGCTGGAAGGAGCGGACGCGTTTATGAGCGCCCACCTTCACGGTCGAAACGTCGGCGCCCGTGATATGCGCGTTGCCCCGAAAATTCTCGATAATCACGCGTGCCGTTTTACCCGCCGGCTTCTCCACCGGATCGACAGTATAGTCGAACGGCTCGCCCATGTTGACCACTAATCCGCGGATGGAGCGGCCATCCGGGAACCAGCCAGTGTAATGCCGCGCGGCGTGAAATGCCGATCCGAAGATGCATAGAAAAACCACCAGCACCCACTCGCCGCCGGAAACGCCGTTGCGCGGCAGCGGCTTCGAGGTCACCGTCCAAAAGCCGATCTCGGCCAGTCGTAAAACGCCCCAGAGGATCAGCAGGTAGGGCCAATACGACGCGATCAAATCGCCGACATGAATCTCGGGTACGAAGTTTCGCAGCAGGAACAACACGCCGATCACAACCAGAATCAGCGGGCCGATTACCGACGCTCTTCTGCTCATTGCGGCTTGCCTCCCGGACCTGGCGGCGGCATGGGAGCCGATTGATATGTCGAACCGGAGTAGCTTCCGGCAGGCGCCTGATAGGTCGGATTGGGAGCGAATCCCGGAGGAACGGGCGGCGGCGTATAAACCGGAGGCTCCGCGGGACCAGCCACCCGTTCCAATAACTTCAGAATTCCAAAAACGATGATCAGGATCGGCCAGGTGTGGGCGAAGCCGAACGGCGTGCTGTAATCGATCGCCATAAGCACGCCCACCGTAATCAGTAGAATCGGTCCCCTGGCGGCCTGGATGATATTAGCGAGGTTCATGGCCCATCTCCTGTTGCGGGGGCGTCGGCGTCATCGAACCCGTCAGACGTTCATACAGCATGTACACGCCTAACACGATCAGCAGAACCGGCCAGTAGCGCACCACCTGATCGAAGCGCAGCCAGTTCATGGTATTCAGCAAAAATAGAACACCGAAAGCGATCAGCAGCACCGGACCGGCCGGGAAACCGCGGCGGCTGGAATGCAGCGGGACGATGCTCGAAAACTCATCCACCGGCTGTCCGAATTGCCGCCTGCGCGCCGTATGGTAAGCCTCGAAGGCCATGTAGAACCACCAGATCGCGATGAGCATTCCGAATAGTGGCGTAAACGGTCCGACGCTGTCGGAGCTCACGATGCTGATCAGGATGCCGAGAATGATTACGTGCATCAAGCCCTTGACGTATTGACCGTTGTAGACCGCTCCCACTCCCGGAATCATGCCGAGGATGAACGCCAGCCCGGGTGACGCTCCGGGATCGACCGTCGACGTGTAGGGCGAAGCGCCGGGCACCCACGGTGGGGCTGCCGGACTGCCAGGAGCCGTCCACGCGGCCGCCGGAGATGACGCCGCATAGGGCGCCGAAGACGACGCGGGTCCCGCCGGGGGCGTCGTAGTGGACCCGCCCAGCGGAGGCAGCGGCGGAACGTAACCCGCGACCACCGGGTTGGGTTGCGGCTGCCCGGCCACCGGGACACCAGGCGTGAAGCCAGGAGCCGAGGCAGTAGCGGGAAGATGTTCCGCGCAGTAAACCGTGCCTAAAGCCGTACGCTGGCATGCTTCGCAAAGCGCCTTACCGCACGTCCGGCAGTAGGCCACAGCCGCAGTGTCGGGATGATTGATGCAATTCATTTCTGTCGCTCCTTCGGAGCTTTTTCTTTCTGCTGTTGCTGCTGCTTCTGCTGAATCTGCTTCTGCTGTTGCAACCTCGCTTGCTCCTGGTCCTGTTCGCTCCACTCTTTCAATCGAGATTGGACCTCGATCACCAGTCGCATGTTGTCGTAATACTTTACCGCGCGGTCCCAGGTGCGATGAGCGCGGTCGTCCAGGGACGCCCAAATCTTGACAGGGTCCAAGTCGGATGGATGCAATTGCCGGGGATTAAATCCCGCAAAACGCGCCAGCATCGAGAACGAGAGCACCGTCATGGCCATGCCCATCGCAAATCTCGGCTGCAGCACCGTATCCATCACGCCGCCGAAAACCTTACGGAACCAGGAACGGCGCTCCGGCTTCGCCTTCACCGACGGAATGTCGTGCAGGATCCGCGTCAACAAAGCCGGCGGAGGCTCTATCTTCTCAACCCGTTCCAGGAACGCCATCGCCCCGCTAATGTCTTGCGCCATTTCCGCGCACGCCGGGCAGGAACGCAGATGCTCCTCCAGCGCCGCCTTCTCCGGATCGCGGAGCAGGCCGTCTGCGTAATCGCAATATACGATTTCAATTTCGGCGCAGGTAACCGGCTTCATATAACCACCTTCTGCCGCTTCAAAACTCGCGCCAGTTCGGCGCGGCCGCGGTTCAGGCGAGACTTCACCGTGCCTTCCGGCACGTTCAATACTTCGGCAATCTCTTTATATTCGAGCTCTTCCAGATCCCGCAGGATCACTGTTTCCCGCAGCTCCGGAGAAAGTTTCTGGAGCGCATGCTGCAATAATTCACTGGCCTCCCGGCCGGCCAGCATACCGTCCGCGCGGCCGATGCTTCCGGTTTTTTCTTCGAGCACTGTCAACTGATCTTCGAGCGAATCCGTCGCCCGGTCTAACTTCGTTCGGCGATAATGATCGATCAGAAGGTTACGGGTCAGCCGCGTCAACCACACAACAAAAGACCCCTCACCCGCTCGAAAGCTCTTCAGGTTCTTAAAAATCCGCAGGAAAACTTCCTGCGACAGATCCTGCGCCTCGGAATCGCTGCCCGTGAACCGGTAGCAGATCGCATATACACGCCGGGTATGCAGCTTGACGAGCTCTTCCCAGGCGGCGTCCTGACCACCCAGGCAACGTTCTACAAGGTTCGAGTCGAGGTCCAAAACAGCTTCCGCTCTCCGTACTGCCTGGCCAAGGTACGGCTGCGCCCATACCCATCTGGCGCCTGCGAGCTGTACGGCCGTGGCCATCTTCCTATCGCTCCTCGTATCCCTGTATCGGGCAGGATCCATGGGTACCTTTACCCGGATCCTCTTCCAGTTAGTACAACGAGGATTTATGATAAGAAGTTCGCTGAAATCCAAGATTTACGAATCCATTGTAGAGGGTGGTGGGCATTGGGTGGTAGGTGGTAGGCGAGAAAAGTAGTGCCTCGAGCGGCCGGGCGGGACGCACCGTCTGGATTGTCGCCGCGCTGGCCGTAGTAATTGTCGTTCTCGGGATCTATCGCCTCCGCGGTACCGGTTTCCGTTGGGACCTGTTTTTCTCAACCTTCAAAGCGGATTGGCGCTGGCTCTCGCTGGCCTGCGTTTGTATCTTATTGACTTATTTGGGCCGGGCCGTTCGTTGGCAAGTCATGCTGCGGCCCATCCGGCCACATTCCAGCCTCTGGAACCTGACTTCAGCCACCGTAATCGGCTTTACGGCGATCGTCCTGCTCGGACGCCCCGGCGAACTGGTTCGCCCCTACCTGATCTCGGTTAAGGAACGCGTCCCCTTCAGCTCCCAGATGGCGGCCTGGTTCCTGGAGCGGATCTTAGATCTGATTCTCGTGTTAATTATCTTCGGGATAGCCCTGGCCCGCATGCCCGCCGGCTTACATCTGGGTCCGGCGCTGCAGTGGATCTTGCGCACGGGGGGTTATCTGGTAGCCTCTCTCGGCGCGCTCTGCATCCTGCTGCTCGTAGTCTTCCGAAATTTTGCCGTACCGGCCCAGGCTCGCATTTTGAGCGCCGCCCAAGTCCTGCCCGAGAAGCTCTACTCCCGCCTCGCGAAGATTCTGACCGCGTTCGTACAAGGGATGGAATGTACCCACGATCTGAACAACTTAGCGCTCCTTATGGGTTACACCATTCTCGAATGGGTGGTCATCGTAAGCGCGTATTTCTGCGTATTCCGTGCCCTGCCCGCAACGTCCCATTTTTCTTTGGACGATGTGATGATTTTCCTAGGAATCGTGGCGTTCGGTAGCGTCGTCCAGATACCGGGCATCGGCGGCGGCGTGCAGGTGGCCGCGTTCCTGGTGCTGCATGAGATATTCAAGATAAGCGGAGAACTGGCGACCGGGATAGCTATCCTGATCTGGCTTCTGAGCTGGGTGCTGGTGGTGCCCGTGGGTCTGGCTTTTGCCTTTCATGAAGGTGTAAACTGGAGCAAAATAAGGCACATAACCGAGGACGTGGAATCCGGGACGGCGGCCACATGAACTTATGACGTGCCCCTTCTGCGGCCACAAAGAAGACAAGGTCATCGATTCGCGCGAAAGCAAGGAAGGCGACGTCATTCGCCGCCGCCGCCAATGTCTCGCGTGCGAACGCCGCTTCACTACCTACGAACGTAGCGACGAAATCCCCTACATGGTCATCAAAAAAGACGGGCGGCGCGAAAAATTCGACCGGCAGAAGGTACTAGGGGGGCTTTTGAAAGCTTCCGAGAAGAGGCCGGTGCCGATGGGCCGGCTGGCGGAGATCGTCGACGAGGTGGAAGCCAAGCTGGCGGACAGCGCGGAGCGGGAGATAAGCACCACTGAAGTGGGAGAGATGTTGATGGAACGGCTGAAAACGCTCGATAAGATAGCATACGTGAGGTTTGCCTCAGTATATCGAGACTTCCAGGATGTGGAGGCTTTCCTTAACGAATTGAATCATTTAGGGATCCAGAAGCGTCCTGGTACGTGAGCCCGGGGAGCACATTTAGGTGCAACCAAAGCGGTTTTGAAACATCTTCAACATAGGGACTTAACTTCGCGAACGATAGGTGCTATACTCAGATGCTACTATCTGTCGGCGTGGTGCGTCTTCGCACCGATATTGGTGTCGTCTATAAATCTTTGTTAATCGATTACCCCACAGCCTGGATTTGCGCGTCTCAAAGTAGAGGGCCCAGCTTGTCGGGAGGTGAGCTCTAAGTGGACCATTTCGAAGATCAGTTTTTAGCAGATACGCACGAACTTCTTTCATCCGGAAGAAGTCCAGGATGAGGAGTTCCCTGCCGCTCAGCAGGCCGAAGAATCCATTTACACGGATGACCCGGTACGGGTGTATCTGCGTGAGATGGGTGCGGTACCGCTACTCACCCGCGAAGGTGAGGTTAATCTTGCCCGGCGCATGGAGCGCGGCAAGATGCGGATGCAGAAATCCATCAGCCGTTCCGCCCTGGTGCAGCGGCTGGTTGCCGATATCTCTGAGCGGTTGAAGCGCGGCGAAGAGGATCTCGATAATCTTGTAGATCTCGGAGACGTGGAAGAAGGCACACCGGCCGATCTCAAGCGTCAGACCGAGGTGCGTCAACAGTTCAGCGAGATTATCGTTCTCGCGAAGAAACAGCAGCAGATCGCCGAAAAGCTGGAAACCATCGCGCTGAGCAACAAGAAGCTCCGCCGTAAGTGGCAGGGCAAGCTGGCGCGTTGCATCGTGGAGATTTCGGTCGCCATCCGTGCCATCCCGTGGTACCCCTCCAAGTGGAAGCAGTTCACCCGGGAGATCGAGCACGTAGCTGAAGAGATCGGGCATCTGGAAGCCGAGATGCGCCGTCTGGACGACCGCTCTAACGGGAACGGCGTCTCGTCGTCCCAGGTTCCGGCAGCCCTGGTGCAAAGCATCCAGGGACAAACGATACAGGCCAAGGTTCGGGAATTGCGCCGCGAAGTTCGCAAGCGCGAAATAGCGGCTGGCGCTTCCCATGGCGACCTGAAACATACCATCGCGGTCATCCGTCACGGCGAAGCCGAGGCTGAGCGGGCCAAGAAGGACTTGGTCGAGGCCAACCTTCGCTTGGTTGTTTCGGTGGCGAAGAAGTACGTCAATCGCGGGCTGCACTTGCTGGATCTGATCCAGGAAGGCAATATCGGGTTGATGCGCGCGGCGGACAAGTTCGAGTACCGCCGCGGCTACAAGTTTTCGACCTACGCCACGTGGTGGATTCGTCAGGCGATCACGCGCGCCATTGCAGATCAATCGCGCACCATACGGATTCCGGTGCACATGAACGAGAGCATGAACAAGTTCCTGCGGGCGACGCGAGAGCTTGAGAAGGAACTCGGGCGTGCGCCGACCAACGAAGAGATCAGCCGCCGGATGGATATTCCGGTGGAAAAAGTTCAGAAGCTCAAAACCATTTCGCGCGATCCGGTGTCTCTCGAGACGCCCGTCGGACGCGACGGCGAATCCGCTCTTGGCGATCTGATTGAGGATCGCTGGGTGGGCTCTCCGGTAGACGCGGTCATCGATTCGAACGTCCGCGACGAAACGGCGAACATCCTTAAGACGCTTTCTCCGAAAGAAGAGAAAGTGATCCGGCTGCGCTTCGGCATTGGCTGTGAGCGCGAGCATACGCTCGAAGAGATCGGGCAGGAGTTCGACGTGACGCGCGAGCGTATCCGGCAGATTGAAGCCAAAGCGCTGCGGCAATTGCGGTCCCCGGAACGCGCCCGGCATCTGCGGGCGCTGCTGGCCGCGCGGTAAAATATTCCGTTTCCTCTCCCCATAAGGCCGGGCTCGAACGCCCGGCCTTTTTTGTCAGCGGGAACGCCTTGGGCGGTCGACTTTAACTCGACCTTTGCCCAGAACCGCTAATACGTCGTGAAGCCGGTCCGGATGTTCTATCTCCTTCCAGTCCCAATGTTGATAGCTTTCTGTCGAGAAACCATCCGAGAGCCGATAAAGTCAAATTCCTTCTTTTGCCGCGAGCAGGAAGGCGCTTGCCTGTAATCTCAGCGCGTACGACTTGCCTTGAAGATAGGCGTCCTCACGTTGCTGTCTGGTTGCAATCTCGTATTTGGCCTCGATGAGCAAGGCTGCCGATTCTTCGCCGCGTTTCGTATTTGCGTCGATGGCGTAATCGGGAAAGTTTCGCTCGCCGCGGCCCATCCGAAGGGGCATCTGCCGGACCCAGTCGGTATCTGTATATCCCAAGCGTCGTAACAGCGGTTCCACGAGTTGTATCTCGACATCCCGCTCATTTTCCAACCCCTCGGGAAGATCGAATACGTGCGAGGGCGGAATCGGCAGTTTGGAGATGTCAAAACCTTTGCCGCTCAAGATGCCGAGCAGCACCAAGTAGTCTTCGAGTGGGAACCGTTTGCCGCCCGCGCCCTGAAAGTGAGCCTTGACTGATTTGTTCAAAGAAAGCACTGGATGTTCGGCAAACTCCTTGAACACCACGGGGGGCACTTTCACAAAATCCCCTACTTCGACGGTGCTGTAGAAGTAGAAAAAGGGGTCGGCAAAACCGTCCGTGATCGCCCGGCAGATTGAATGCAAATAGCTGCGCGGCGTTACGCACCACATCAGGATCACATCTCCCCTTCTTGTGTCCAGGTTGCCTTGCCAGATACCGGTGCTCGTCTTATCGGCCTGATCAAGGAATTCGAAATCTCCGTTGTCACCCACACCGCCCATCGTGAACCACACCTTCGAGGGCGGCGGCAATTCAGAATCCTGCTCGGCGTCTAGCACCCGCCGAGCAAAGTCGTATAGAAATGCGACCATTTCTGGCGGTGTCAGACCATACTTTCTACGAAATTCCTGTAGAGCTTGATTCACAGCGAGGTAGTAGAGGGCGCGATCGCGCTTCTGCATTTTTCCGGGAGGCTTCGGAATCGGAATTGTAAACGCATCGCAGATAGCGGAAAACCGGTCGAATCGGCGATTGAACAGATAAGGATGAAAGTACTCTGGGAAGGCTCTGTGCAGAGCGAGTGAGATGCCTGCAATGTTACTGAATACCTGGTCTTCTGAGTCGGCGCCGGCAAAGTAGTAGAAGCGCGGTTCTGCGCTCTGCTCCTGCGTCATTTCGATGCCATCGTCGACAATCCTTGTAAAGAGACCTATCGCCGATTCCTCGCTGTCGACCCTCTTTTCGGCAAGCCAACTCCCGACAACGACGCGGAGGTCGGCTTTGAAGGACTCATCCTCGACTTGGATCGGATCTCCCTCGGAATCGCGCCGGTGTAGAGGCCATCGCCACATCATGCCGTCGATTGAGACCGCATCCAAGAACGAGTCCGCGCTCTTGGCAATAGCTTCGCGTCCGGGTTTGGACTCGGCATAAAGCCGCCAGATATATCGCGTGAACTCCATGGAAATATTGTCAGCTAAGAGGCAGAACTCGCACGCGCTGCTTCACCGGGTCGACGGTGACAATTGCACCGTTCTCCAGCTCCGTTCCGAACCTACGCAACGACAACACGACAACCTTTCCTATCGCCCCCGGCAAGACATCGTTAGTTCGAACCTGGACCACGCTGGGCTTCGACTGCTGCGACAAAGCGAGAAGGCTGCCGAAATCGAGATCATGCGTGAAGATAACGAATCCGTTCCGCGCCGCATACCGCATGATCTCCTCGTCCGTCCCGTCCGGCGAACCTACTCTCGACCAATGGACCGCCCCAAAACCCTCGTCGAGGAGTGCCCGCACCCACTGCGGCGACAGGTTCATGTCGATGAGCAACTTCACGCCGGCAAAGTCACCTCGATCTCCTCAACACGCCATGCGGCATAGGTGAGCGCCTCTCGAATGTCGTTCCTTTCGAGATACGGATAAGCTTCAAGGATCTCGTTCTCGGAGCGCCCAGCGGCCAGAAGACCGACGATCGTACCCACCGTGACGCGCAAACCACGAATACAGGGCTTCCCGCCCATCACCGCGGCGTTCCTCGTGATTCTGGTCAAGGTTTCCATAGCAACTCCTCGACTCCAATTGTACGGGAAGCGGCAATAGTCCTCTATATCACCCCAAACGCCTGCCAAAGCAAAGTAGAAATGTCCCCTTCCTGGCGCGATCTGGTGTCTTTCGAGATGCCCCGTCGATCAAAGCGCTTGTCCGAACGTACGGAAAAGCGTACGCTTATGGTATGAACAGCATGAATGCAAGTGAGGCCCGCGAAAAGCTATATAGACTTCTCGATGAAACGGCCAGCGATCATGAGCCGGTTCTCATCACCGGCCCGCGCTCAAACGCTGTTCTCGTCGGTGAAGAGGACTGGAACTCCATACAGGAAACCTTGCACCTTCTGTCGGTCCCAGGCATGCGGGAATCGATCATTGAGGGAATTGCCACACCTGCGGACCAATGTGAGAAAGAACCAGGCTGGTGACACCTTGGCAGGTCGTCTTCACCAAACAGGCCCAGAAAGACGCTCGCCGTCTCAGTTCTGCGGGCCTCCGGCCTAACGCGGAACAACTCCTCGACATTCTCGCTGAAGACCCCTTCCGGAAACCGCCGCCGTTCGAGAAACTTCTCGGCGATCCGCGGCGCTTACTCCCGCCGCATTAACATCCAACATCGTCTGGTTTATCAGGTCATGAAAGACGAACGCGTCGTTAAGGTGCTCCGCATGTGGACGCATTACGAGTAAGACGGTACGCCCGCCTCCGTTTCGCTTCGATGCAATGCGACAAAGAGAGAAGGCCGCCGAAATCGAGATCGTGCGTGAAGATGACGAATTCGTTCCGCGCCGCCTACCGCATGATCCCCTCGTCCGTCGCGTCCGGCGAACCTATAGCGGACCAATGGACCGCCTCAAAACCCTCGTCGCGGAGTGCCCGCACTCTCCCCATAAGGCCGGGCTTGACCGCCCGGCCTTTCTTGTTTCGTTCCAACCACGCGACGCCTGTACTACACTTGGGAAAGACAATCGGAACGAAAACGGACATCCAAATGCAAAAAGCAATCTATGTCACCTGCACAGTCTCTCAAGGCGTTTTTGAGAGTGAGTTCTATGTCACGGTCAATGACTCCTCCGTTTATGCCAGCACTCTACCTTCAACCTCATCGCCATTCTGAGGGAACTCCTTAACTCGGACGTTTACGCGGTCAATAATATCTTGTAGAAGAGAAGTGCGATAAATCGTTGATAGAGTTAACGGGTGAGCCAGTGGCCGGCGGCCTTCGTGCCTGGATTCCCAACGCCGATTGGGCTTACGCCCAGTAATTCGATGGTTCTGAGCAACGTGAGCAACGATGGCATCAGGCGGGCGATTCAACAGGGCGCGCTCGAGATTTCGCCGGACCCGATGCCGCTCAATACACCACTTCACACCACTTCAGCCGTCGATCTTTTCCTGGGTGACGAATTTCACGTTTGGGATGACCAAAGGCTAAAATTCGACGGCTTCACTCCGCAACTTGATTTATCGCAACAACATTTTTCAAAGACTGCCAAGGCTTTTCTCATTCCGCTAAAGAAAGAAAGTGAGGGGGCCGTGATCTTCCCGCCTTTTCGTGAGCATCCTTCGCATATGCTCGCAATCACTCGGGAACGGGTTCATCTGAGGCGGGATTTCAAACTCGCAGCGAGAGTTGAAGGCCGCAGTTCCCTTGCCCGAATCGGCATCATAGTCCATCTCACTGCTCCCACGATCCATGCCGGCTTCAACGGTATAGATCACCCTTGAAATGATTAATTTCAGCCCCTTCCATTTGAAGATGGTGCCCAACAAGACCCGCATTTGCCAGCTCATCGTCGAGCAATTGGAATCGGAACCGACCCTCGATATCGCCACCGCCTTCCAAGGCCAGACGCTTCCATCCGGCGAGAGGAAGTAACTGCAATCACGCCAATAGCGGCGTCTCCACCCGCCAGGCAGCATAAGAGAGCGCTTCACGAATGTCTTCCCGCTCGAGATTACGGATAAGCTCCCAGAATCTCATCCTCGGAATGGCCAGCGGCCAGAAGACCGACGATCGTGCCGACCGTAACGCGCAAACCGCGGATGCAAGGTTTCCCGCCCATCACTGCCGGGTTCCTCGTTATTCTGGTCAGGGCTCCAATCGCGACTCCTCGCCTCCAATCGTACGGGCCGTTTATCGCGGCACGGAATCCCGACCAGCCACATCGTAGCAATCGCCGGACAGCCATCGCGACTTAAACAGAGCCAGGCGAAACTGCCTCAAAATCATCAATGCCGCCCGTCTCCAAGCGTCGCGTGATCTTCTTTGAGCCCCACACCCGTGAACTTTCTCCGCCGAGCCTCGCTCGCCAGCGCGAAGATGCGATCCGCAGCCTCCCGATAGCCCAGCCCATCCGGACGTATATTTGAAACACAATTCCGTTCCGCATCGGTCCGTCCCGGCGTTGGATGGCAGGTCAGATACGCACCCAGGCTATCGGGAGCGCTGAGCCCAGGCCGCTCGCCGATCAACACCAGCGCGAGGCTGGCATGAAGCGCCAGACCGATCTCATCGCCAATCGCCACGCGCCCCTGCTCCACCAGCGCCAGGTCTGCGCGAGACCAACCGGCGTCATCGAACAGCGGCAGTAACAGATCCAGTAAAGGCAACGCGTGGCGCTCGACGGCGAGCGCGGAAAGCCCATCGACGAGCACCGCCGCGATGTCGCAGGGATCATTCCCGACAAGTGCCTCGCGCGACAGTTCATCGAGCCGTCGACCCAGGTCCGGACGCCGCAAATAGACCGTACGATCCGCGGCCGCGCTATGCAGCGTCACCAGCGGCCAATTCCGCTCGGCGCACGCGATTTGCAGGCTCACGCGATCCAGCGATTGGTGCACCGCGTCTCGCGCGGCCGCATGCGCCAACTGGAACGCGAGCACTTCGCGCGTGGCCAGCGCCGCGCCAGCACGCTCCAATCCAACCCGAGCCATCGTGAAATCCCGCAGACTTCTCATTCGAGCAACGCTATCATCCGCGGCAGCCTCAACTGCGCACCCGCGAGCCACTCCTCAAACTCCGGCGCGGGCCGCAGTCCCAGCTGCGCGCGCAGGTACAGCGCATCGTGGAAGGACGTGCTCTGATACTGCAGCATCACATCGTCCGCGCCCGGCACGCCCATTACGTAATTAACCCCCGCGTTGCCGAGCAGCGTCAGCAGCACATCCATATCGTCCTGATCGGCCTCGGCGTGGTTGGTGTAGCAGACGTCGCAGCCCATTGGCAGTCCCAGCAGCTTTCCGCAGAAGTGATCTTCCAGCCCCGCACGAATAATCTGCTTGCCATCGTACAAATACTCCGGCCCGATGAAGCCCACTACCGTATTCACCAACATGGGACGAAAGCGTCGCGCAACGGCGTAAGCCCGCGCTTCGCAGGTCTGCTGGTCGACACCGTGATTTGCGCCCGCCGAAAGCGCGCTGCCCTGACCCGTCTCGAAGTACATCACATCGCCGCCAACGGTTCCGCGATGCAGCTCGCGCGCGGCCTGCCACGCCTCGCCCAGCAGCGCGAGATTCACGCCGAAGGACGCGTTCGCCGCCTCCGTTCCGGCGATCGATTGAAACACCAGGTCGACAGGCGCACCTCGTTCCAGAGCCTGTAACTGCGTAGTCACGTGCGCCAGCACGGAGCTCTGAAATGGAATCTGAAAATTCGTTCGCAAGCGGTCGAGCATGTGGAGCAGCAGTTCGACTCCCGCCACATTATCGGCCGCGGGATTGATGCCGACCACCGCATCGCCGCTACCGAGCGACAGCCCATCGATCACTGCGGCTAGAATGCCCCGCGGATCGTCGGTAGGATGGTTCGGCTGCAGCCGCGCCGATAGACGGCCCGCCAAGCCAACGGTGGTTCTGAAACGCGTGACCACACGGATGCGCGACGACACGGCGATCAGGTCCTGCACCCGCATCAGTTTGGAAACAGCCGCGGCCATTTCAGGCGTGATGCCTGGCGCGAGCGCGGCCAGAACATCGCCTGTCGCGCGCGGGTCCAGCAGCCAGTCGCGAAAGCCGCCCACCGTGAGATGCCGGATGGGCGCGAAGGCCGCGCCATCGTGCGTGTCGAAGATCAGGCGTGTGACTTCATCCGATTCGTAGGGAATGATCGGCTCAGTCACGAAAACGTCGAGCGGGACGTCAGCGAGCGCGATGCATGCGGCCGCGCGTTCGGTAGCGCTTGCCGCCGCGATGCCGGCCAATTCATCGCCCGAGCGGGCAGGGGTGGCTTTCGCCAACAGCGTCTTCAGATCGTCGAATACGTAGCGCGTGCCGAGGGCGATAGCCCGGTAGCTCACAACACCGGCTCCGATTCGAGTGCCAGCGCGAACTCCTCCTCCGGCGACAGAATCAGCCGATGCCGCGCATAGAAGGCGAAGTACGCCACGCCGCACACGAACCAGACCGCCGCGCCCCACACGCCGATGCGATACTCGGGATTCGCGAACAGCGCCGCCAGTGTCACGATGGCCAGCGCGGCGGCGGCCAGCGCGCCCGGAATGCCGAGCCGGCTTGTGTACGGACGCGCCATGTTTGCAGCGTTGCGCCGCAACAAAATGAAGGAGGTCATCTGCAAAACATAAGCGAGCACGGCCCCGAATACCGCCATGTTCAGCAGTATGGCGCCCACGCGTCCGCTGGAACCCGAGAGCCGGATCGCCATCGCCGCGCCAAGTCCGAGAAGCGAGCCGGCAATCAACGCGCGATGCGGCGTGCGGCGCGTGCCGTGTGTCCCGGAAAGCCACTCCGGAAAATAGCCCGCGCGCGACAGCGAATAAATCTGGCGGCCGTAAGCGTAGATGATGGCATGAAAGCTGGCGATCAGCCCGGTGACCGCGAATAACGCGAGCAGCCGCGATCCCAACCCCATGCCGAAAATCGTCTGAAAACCGAGGAAGAGTGGATCGGAGGAATGGCCCACCTTCTCCGCGCCGGGCGCGATTCCACCGCTCAGCAGCGGCGTCAGCAGTGAGCATACAATCAGCGTTCCGAGCGCCCAGAAGATCCCGCGAGGCATGTCGCGTTCCGGCCGGCGCGTCTCCTCTGCTGCCAGCGGCAGTTGTTCGATTCCCAAGTACACCCACAACGCAAATGGCAGCGCGGCAAACACGCCAGCCGATCCACGCGGCAGCAACGGACCATCGGCAAAGCCCCAGCGATGCACATCGAGGAGAGGCAGGGCGCCGCCATAGAAGACCGCCAGCACCGCGAGCGCGCACGCCGTCGTGATCGCGGACACGCGGAACGACATCTCCACGCCCCAGATGTTCAGGAATGCGAAGACCGCGTAGCAGACCACCCACCACACTGGTTCGTACGCCGCTGAAGTCCCGAAAACCGCGCCGAGGTAGCCACCGATCCCAACGACAATGGTGGCGGGCGTGAAGATGTACTCCATGTTCTCCGCCAAGCCTGTGATGTATCCGCCCCACGGTCCCATGCTGGCCCGCGCGAACGAATACGCTCCGCCGGTGTGCGGCATGGCCGCGGAAAGCTCCGCCAGGCTGAAGCACAAGCCGATGTAGAGCACTGTGATCAACAGCAGAGCGGCCAGCAATCCGCCGAATCCCCCGGCGAGGAAGCCAAAATTCCAGCCGAAGAAATCCCCCGAGATGACTGCGCCCACTCCCAACGCCCAGAGATGAAAGACGCCGGCGTGTCGGCGCAGCGAGCGCTCCCTAAACCACGCGGCCTTCCGTTCGGTATACGAGATCCCGGCCATGTGGTTGCAGAAGATTATCGCATGAGGCTGCGGTTCACAAGTATCCGATACTGGATCTATGCCGCAATCGACTACCAAGCCCGCGCTTTGCGTCCGCGGGCTGCGCAAGTCCTACAAGGACGTTGTGGCAGTGGATGGCCTCGATCTGGAAGTGCGCAGCGGTGAATGCTTCGGACTGCTCGGTCCCAACGGCGCGGGAAAAACCACCACCATTGAAATCTGCGAAGGATTGACGGAACCCGATGCGGGCGCAGTCGAAGTTCTCGGCAGTACTCGAGACCATTCGTCTGTTCCGAAGTTTCTTCAATTCAGGCCCCTCCGCTCAAGATGTAATCGCGCTGGTGCAGCTTGAAGAGAAGCAGAAATCGCGCGTCGGCGGGCTCTCCGGCGGTCAGAAGCAGCGATTGGCGCTAGCTTGCGCGCTGGTCGGCGATCCCGATCTTTTGTTTCTGGATGAGCCGACGACGGGTCTCGATCCGCAGGCGCGGCGGCAGCTTTGGGAATTAATCGAAGCGTTCAAGCTGGCGGGACGGACCATCGTGCTGACGACGCATTACATGGACGAAGCGGAACGCCTGTGCGATCGCGTCGCGATCATGGATCACGGCAAGACGATCGCGATGGGTACGCCGCGCGAGTTGATCGTATCGATTGGCATCGAGCACATGGTGGAATTTTCGGCGGCAAAAGGGCTCGACGTCGCGCCGCTGGGTGAGATCGAAGGAGTGCGCGACGTTCGCACCGACAATGGCAGCGTGCAGATGCAGGTGACGGAACTGCATCGTGCGGTGCCCGCGCTGCTCAGTGAATTGACGCGGCAGGGCGTGGCTCTCACCGAACTGCGCACGCATTCCGCAAGCCTGGAAGATGTTTTTGTCGCTTTGACGGGGAGGCATTTACGAGATGAGTGACGCCACCGCGATCGCGGGCATCGGAGCGCGAGACACGGCGCGGAATGCGCCTCCATCCACCGGCTGGGCGGACCATGCTTTGGTGCAACTGACGCTGGTCCGGTTTCGCGAATTCATGCGCGAACCTGAAGCGCTGTTTTGGGTATTCGTATTTCCAATCCTATTGGCCGCCGGCCTGGGATTGGCATTCCGAAACCGGCCGCCCGACGTCTTGAATGTAGCGGTGGTGTCGCCGGAACTGGCGCAGTCGCTACGCGGGCAAAAACTGCTGCACGTGGAGCAGATGTCCGAGCGGGCTGCCGAGGAAGCGCTCCGCAACGGAAAAGTCGCATTATTGGCCGCTCCCGGCGCGGGCGGCAAAGTGGTTTACGGCTACGACGATACAAATCCGGAGGGACGCACCGCGCGGATGCTGGCGGATCAGGCCGTGCAGCAGGCGGCCGGACGAACCGATCCCGTGGCTACCATCAACCGCTTCCTGCGTGAGCCGGGTTCGCGCTATATCGATTTTCTGATTCCAGGACTGCTCGGCATGAACCTGATGGGCAGCGCGATCTGGGGCATGGGTTTCGCCATCGTCGACGCGCGGCGGAAGAAGCTGATGAAGCGTCTGATCGCCACGCCGATGCCGAAACATTACTACCTGCTTTCGTTTATCCTCTCGCGCCTGTTCCTTCTGGTGGTTGAAGTCGGCGTGGTGGTGGGCTTCGGCGCATTGGTCTTCGGCGTCCCG
>JBEKUT010000086.1:0-19327 GCA_049514735.1 Bryobacteraceae bacterium | reverse complement strand
CCTTGATACGCGTACTCGTATTCCAATTGCGGCGTGTACCCCTGGCCGTCATCGCTGCCGTAAACCAATACGTACGACCGGGTGATGGTACCTGTGTTTGTGGCCAGTTCTTGCTCGCGTAACCGCGGTAGAAATTGCGCAGCGCCACGACGAGGAGAAATCCGCCGCAGCCGAGGAAGGCCAGTTCCACCAACCGGTAGAACCACCTCGCGGCCTACTGCAGCGGGTAGCCGTGGATCAGCTTGAGCGTGCGCTCCCAGCGCGTTTTCGTGAAGAAGTGGGTCGCGAGATCGAAGAGGTGGTGCAGGTTGTAGTCCCGCAGGTCGGCCGTGTTGGCGTCGTACGACCAGAAAATTATTGTCGGCTTGCCGGTGATGTTCTCGCGCGGCACAAAACCCCAGTAGCGGCTGTCGAGCGAATTGTCGCGGTTGTCGCCCATCGCAAAATAAAATCCGGAGGGCACCACAATCTCGCCGTTCACGACGTTATTCTGCAGCATGTCGTTGGCGCGGTCCGGCGGCATGCCAGGCGCCGGCGAATACGCCAGCGTTCCTCCGTTCGGGAAATCGTCACGATACGGATCGAAACCCGGATCGATGTGAATCGTGTACGGCTCGACCGGCGTGTGCCCGTTGAGGTAAAGCTGCTTGTGGATCAGCTTGATATGATCGCCGGGCACGCCGACGATCCGCTTCACGTAGTCTTCCTGAAGCAGGATGGGATGCCGGAACACGATAATGTCGCCCCGTTTCGGCGGCGTATAGGGAAGCAGATGCCCGCTGACCGCTCCGGCGTTGGCGAACGCCAGCTTGTCGACAATCAGATGGTCGCCGGTGAGCAGCGTGTTGTGCATCGACGACGTGGGAATCACAAACGGCTGCGCGATGAACGTGGTCCCGTAGATCAGCAGCAAAAAAGTCACAACCCACTCGGCGAGTGAGTTGCGTTCGGGAACCGGTTTCGGTTTTGTCGTGACCTTCTCGGGTTTAGTTGTCGCTGTGGTAGCCATGGATGAGCATGAGGGTGCGTCGCCAGCGAGTCTTTGTGAAAAAGTGTCCGGCGAGATCACCGAAGTGGTGCATTAAGGTGCCCGGCGAGGAACCGGCCAGGCTTTGAGTGTCGGTAGCGTAAGACCAGTACACCATTAATGGTTTGCCGATGATGTTCTGGCGCGGAACAAAGCCCCAGTAGCGGCTGTCGGCGGAGTTATCGCGATTGTCGCCCATGGCGAAATAGCAGTCCGGCGGGACCACCACTTCCCCGTTCACAACATGATTCTGCAGCATGTCGCGCGTGCTGTCGTTCAGGCTGACGTTCGGATCGCTGGGGAAATTATCGCGGTAATAGTCCGGGTACGGGCTCTTGTAATAAACGTACGGTTCTTTTAAAGGAACGCCGTTGCGGAACACTTGCTTATTGACGATCCGGATATGGTCACCGGGCACGCCGATCACTCGTTTCACGTAATTTGTCTGGATATCCAGTGGATAACGGAAGACGATGATGTCGCCGCGCTGCGGCTCCTCGTAGGGAAGCAGGTATTTGCTGATGAGCCCGGGCGGCGAATATGTCAACTTATCCACGAGCAGGTGGTCTCCAACGAGCAGCGTGTCTTCCATCGAAGGTGTCGGGATCACGAAAGCCTGGACAAGCGTCGTGGTCCCGAAAAGCAACAGCAGGATCGTGACGGTCCATTCGGCGATGGCGTGGCGGGGCCATTCGCCCCGATGCGGGGCTTCCGTCGGCAGGGACGGCTCGGATAACGGCGTCTCCGCGACCGCAAGTTGGTCGCGACCCTCAGATGGGTTCATAACAGAACTGCTTCCATCGTACCGCGTGCGGGCCGGCAGGGTCTTGGTGGCGTCGCGTGGCACAGTCCGGATAGGGTAAAAAAGGGCAGGCCACAAACCCCGATGGCCTACCCCACGGGCTTTACGGTCTGGGGCGGAGGATGGCGCGGGCGGGGGCTCCGTCGCTGCCGGTGATTTTGAGTGGGAGGCAGATCAGATCGTAGTTGCCGGGTTCGATTGCTCCGAGAACCAAACCTTCGATGATCCAGATGCCTGCTCCGAGCATGGCGCGGTGCGTTTCGGGGCCGTCGGTATTGAAGCCCCCTACCGATAGATAGTCGACACCGACGGTCTGCACGCCTGTCGAGGCGAGGTAGGCGGCTGTGTCGGCGGGGATGTGGACGAATTTCTTCTTGAATTCCGGGGTGGCCCACCAGGATTCGTCCGAGTTGCGGGTCTTGAGTATGACGCGCTCGCCGCGTTGGATGTTGTGAGGCTGGAGCTCCGCTATGCGGATCAGGTCGGGGTCTCCTAGGCGAATCACGCGGGCGGGTCCCATGGCGGCTTCTAGGGGCATGGTTTCGATGCCGGCGCCGTTATCGAAGAAATGATGGGGCGCGTCCATATGGGTTCCGATGTGGACGGTGCAGGTGATCTTCGAGACATTGCAGGGGTCGCCTTTGGCGATCTGGACGGGTACTTCGCGATTAAACGGCTCGTCGCCGGGCCAGTGCACCATTCCGTTGTGGAGCGGGACAGATACGTCGATCCATTTATTAGTCATTATTTATCGTGATGATGTTCTTTATACCGCCTACTTTGCCGGAGAGTGGCTGGAGCGCGTCTTCTATGGAGAAGCGGCCGGTGATGATGCTCTTGATGGCATCGGGCCAGCGCTTCATGAAGGTTCCGATGTCGCTGATGGCGGCGGCGAAGCTTGATGGCGGCGCGTTCACGGTTCCATAGATGAGCTGGTTCTTGAGAACCATATCGCGCATTATGTAATCCGTATCGATTTCGATGGGACCTTTACGTCCAGGAACGCCGGTGAAGATAAAAACCGCGTCGGGTCCGAGTTGTTTGATGACTTCGAAGGCGAGGCCGGAAGCTCCGATGGCCTCGTAGACTACGTCGATGCGTCCGACGGCTTTGGCCATCTGCTCGACGGTGTGGGTTTCGGCGGGGATGAATTTCGCGCCAATTTCGGTTACAATGGCGTCCTTGTTCTCGTGCGATTGGGTGCGCGAGTAGACGGTCACGTTGAAGCCCGCGACGGTGAGGGCCATAGCTCCGAGGAGTCCGACGGGGCCGGCGCCGAGGACGACGACATTTTGTGGAGGCTTCCACCAGGGCAGCCGCTTTTGAATTTCGATCAGTTGTTCGAGCGCTTTTTCCGCGATGGTCAAGGGCTCGACCAGCACGGCGACTTCACGCAATTCCGAAGGTACACGATTGAGGTAACGCTCTTCTTCGACTACCAGCTCCGTCATGTAGCCGTGGCGCTGCTTGATGCCGCGCTCGGTGAAATCGCCGGTGTAACAAAAATCCTGGCGTCCCTGGCGGCAGGCGATGCAATCGGGATGATTGCAGGGGCGGCGCACGGTGGCGACCACGAGGTCGCCTTTCTTAACGCGCGTGACGCTTGATCCAACTTCGATGACTTCACCGAGCGACTCATGGCCGATGACGAGATAATCGGAGCCATCGGGCGGCGTGCCGTATTCAAAAGAGACGATCTCTTTGTCGGTTCCGCAGATGCCGACGTTGAGCATCTTAATTTTCGCCTGCGTTCCAGATTCGATTTTCGGTTCAGGGTGGTCTATAACGCGGACCTGACGTTCCGCGGGGAAGACTGCGACGGCGCGCATAGACTCAGAATACACTTGAAGTCGATGCGCATCGCGCTCGACGCCACACCTCTTACCGTTAGAACAGGTGGAATTCGTAGATACACGGCGGAGTTGGCGCGCGCGTTGGGAGAGCACTGCGAGGACGACGAGATCTGGCTTTTGTCGGACCGGGAATTTGAGAATCCAGTTCCGGAGGCTGTGAATGTGCGGTGCGGACGCGGACCGCGGAATCCGCTAGAGCGGCGCTGGTGGTTGTGGGGACTGCAAGGCGAGATGTCGCGTTTGCAAATCGATGTTTTTCATGGCACCGATTTTTCGACTCCGTATTTGCCGGTGCGGCCGAGCGTGATGACGCTGCACGATCTTTCGCCGTGGCTAAAGCCGGGTTGGCATGCGGACGCGGAACGTATTCGAAAGCGTACGCCGGTGCTGCTACGGCTGGGCCTGGCGACCATGATCATCACGCCGAGCGAAGCGGTGCGAAAGGAGGCGATAGATCGCTTCCACCTGAAAGAAGATCGGATTGTGGCGATTCCCCTCGCGGTCTCCACGATTTTTCACCCGGTGGAGAGAAACGGCAACTCGCGGCACTACTTTCTGTATGCCGGTACCCTCGAGCCGCGCAAGAACGTCCATTTCTTGATTGAAAGTTGGCTGGAAGTTCGCAAGAATCACGCGGTGGATCTAAAATTGGTAGGTAGGCGAAGGAAAGACTTCGCCGAATTGCCGGAGGCGCCGGGCCTTGAAGTTTTGGGTTGTGTCAGCGACGAAGCGTTGCGGGCGTTGTACTCGGGCGCCATCGCTTGTGTTTATCCGAGCCATTACGAAGGTTTCGGGCTGCCAGTGCTGGAAGCAATGCAGTGCGGAGCGGCGGTGATCGCGTCCAAAGACGCCGCGATTTCGCAGACGGTAGGCGATGCCGCCTTGCAACTCGATGCGGGGGATCGCAGGGCGTGGGTGGAAGCTCTCAATGCTGCTGTAGGAGAGCCGCCGTGGGTGGTGGAACTGCGGCAGAAAGGGTTGAAACGAGCATCGGAGTTTTCCTGGAAGAGGACCGCTTCGCGTACACGCGAGGTGTATGTTGAAGCCGTCCGCCGATTTCGCGCGGGGTAGGGCGTTTATGCTTTGCGCGGAAGCGCCGTACCCGGCCGTGGGTGGCGGCGCCCTGCGGTCGGCATCTTTAATTGAGTTTCTAGCGCAACGTTACAACCTCGATATAACTCTATTTACAGAGCGGCAGACGCCCGATCCGCGGTTGAGTTTTCCTGCCGGACTCGCGCGGAGGATCTCCGTTATCGACTTAAGACATCATTCGAAATCGCCGGCTGCACGGCTATGGCGTATGGGAAGGCGCGTGGTTTCGAACCGTCCGCCGCTGATCGATCGCTTTTCCGGCTACGAAAAGCAGGTGGCGGACTCTATAGATGGGGAGCGGTACGATCTGGCGATCCTCGAACACATCTGGTGTGCACCGTATATTGAACAGGTCCGTCCGCGGGCGGGGTGCGTGTTGTTGGACGCGCACAATATCGAATCGGTGTGGCATGAGAGGGTGGGGCGGACAGGCCCATGGCATCAACGGGTGGCTTTCCGTAGATTTGCCGTTGCGTGCCGTGAATTTGAGGGCAAGTGGCTGGCCCAATTTGACTCCGTGATTGTGACGTCCGAAGACGATGCGCGCCACGTGCCGCGAGCGATTATCTATCCGAACGCATTGCCGTTTGTGGACCGTCCCGTGCGGGACGAAAAACAGGAAATTGTATTCACTGGGAACCTGGAATACGAGCCGAACATAGCCGCAGTGCGGTATTTCAAAGACAAGATCTGGCCGTTGTTGCGGGAGCGGGTTCCCGATGTGGTGTGGCGGATTGCGGGAAAAAATCCTCAAGCTATCAGGGCCATAGTCCACGGCGATTCGAGAATTTGCGTCAGTGGTCCTATGGAGGATGCGATTGCGACGTTGGCGTCCGCCAAGATTGCGGTGGCGCCACTTTTGTCCGGGAGCGGGACGCGATTCAAGATTTTGGAAGCGTGGGCGGCGGGGACGCCGGTTATTTCGACACGAATCGGAGCAGAAGGTTTGCCGTATCGTGCCGGGGAGCATCTATTAATTTGTGAGGACCCTTACGAATTCGCCGAGGCGGCCGCGTTTCTTTTGTCGGCCCCTGAGGCTCGCGTACAACTGGGTGAGGCCGGGCGACGGCTGTATGAAGCCCGTTACACCTGGGAGGCAGCCTGGAGCACTCTTGAGCATGAACTTAGTGGACTTATACAAAACGATTGAGAAAGAGGCCGTTGAAGACGGACCACAAAGTGCGATGGTCTGTCCCACCGCTATACTGGAATCTGGTCATGCGCTTTTCCGTTGATGCTCACGCCATCGGCCAGCACCTTACAGGAAATGAGACATATATTACAAATCTCCTGCGGTGCTTCGATACAATCGACGAGGACTCCGAGTTCGTTGCGTACATTTCGCGGGAGAACGCCGCCGCCGAAGTGCCGGAACGTTTCACGAAGAGGCTTGTCGCGGACAATCCCTGGAGGCGGCTTGGATTCGATCTGCCGCGGCGGCTAGCAGCCGACCGGCCGGACCTGTTGCACGTGCAATATACGGCTCCGCTGCTGTGCCGCGTCCCCGTTGTGGTGAGCGTGCACGATGTCAGTTTCCTGGAATGTCCGGAATATTTCTCGCGTTTCCGCGCGATGCAGTTGCGCTGCACGGTGCGGCGTACGGTGCTAGCGGCGAAACGCGTCTTGACGCCCAGCGAGTTTTCGAAACGCTCCATCATGAGGGCTTATGGGCTGGACGACGAGAAGATCACGGTGATGCCGAACGGAGTCTCGCCCAAGTTCCGGCCGATGGCGCGGGAGGCTGCGAGCCAGTGGCTCAAGAAGCGCTATCGGGTGCCACCACGGTTCATTCTCAGCGTCGGTGATTTGCAGCCGCGCAAGAATCATATCGCATTGATTCGGGCGTTTGAGGAACTGATTCGGACGTATCCGGAATTGCCGCAGCATTTGATTTTTGTAGGCAAGCTGGCGTGGCGGTCGGAAGAAGTGGTGGCGGCGGCTAAGGCTTGCTCGATTGCGAGCCGGATACATTTTATGGATTTTGTCGCGGATGAAGACCTCACGCGATTTTATGGGGCGTGCGATCTTTCGGTTTATCCGTCGCTCTATGAAGGGTTCGGGCTCCCGATTATCGAGGCGATGGCGTGCGGGCGGGCGGTGGCTTGTTCGAATACTACAGCCATGCCGGAGGTCGCGGATTCGGCGGCTTTGCTGTTCGATCCGGAGTCGCGGATTGAGATGGTGCGGGCTATGCGGGATTTGTTGCTGGATGCGGAACTGCGGGCCCGGATGGAACGGCTCGGGCAGCAGCGCGCAAGTCTTTACAGTTGGGAGCGTACCGCCAGGAAGACGCTGGACGTCTATTACGAAGTCGCGGGTGCTACGGAGCGGGTCGCGGCGGGCAGTTCGATTTCGGTGCCGTAGAATCGGTATATAGACAAATGAAGTTTTTTGTGAAGACAGACAGACCACACAAGGCGATGGTCTGTCCTACGGCGATGGTTTGTAGTGTGTTCCTGGTGGCGGCGGCGCCCGCGGGCGCGCCGACGTTCGACGGCGAGAGTTTGCACTACAACATCAATTGGCCTAGCGGACTGAGTTTGGGAGAAGCGCAACTAAGCGGTACACGTGAGAAGTCCGGCGAGAAGTCCGCGGCGAGCTACGATTTTCAGTTTTCGCTCGATGCCGGTATTCCGGGTTTTGCGGTTGCGGACAAGTACAGATCCGAGGCGTCCAAGGATTTCTGCTCCATCGAATTCGACAAGAACATCTCGCATGGCGCAAAGAAGGCCGATGAGAAGACGACTTTCGATTCCGAAAAGGGCACCGCGACGCGGGAGACGAAAGAGGGCGGAAAGTCGGATGTGACGACGTCCGCATGCGCTAAGGACGCGCTGGATTTTCTTTACTTCGTGAGGCGCGAACTGGCGCAGGGGCGGATACCTCCGCGGCAGCAGGTCTATTTCGGATCGGCTTACCAGGTCAGCCTGGACTTTGCGGGAACGCAGATGATCAAGGTTGGGGAAAAATCGGTGGAAGCGGACCGCTTGAACGGATCGCTGAAGGGTCCGCAATCGGATGTGAGTTTTGAAATTTATTTCCTCAAGGACGCCGCGCGAACGCCCGCATTGGTGAAGGTGCCTCTCGCCGTGGGCACGCTCTCGATGGAACTGATGAAGTGAAGATCGCGTTCTTCTCGCCGCTGCCGCCGGCGCGCAGCGGGATCGCGGATTACTCCGCGGCGCTGCTCGAAGAAATGAAACGGATGGCGGACGTGACGGCGTTCGCGTCTAAGCCTTCCAACTTCGACGCTTCCTCTTTCGACATTGCGGTCTATCAGATCGGCAACAACATTCATCACGATTTTTGTTACGAGGCGGCGCTGGAACATCCCGGTGTGGTTGTGATTCATGAGGCCAATCTGCATCACCTGGTGGCCGATATGACCATTAAGCGCGGCGACTGGGATGCCTACATGCGCGAGGTGGAGCTGAACGGCGATGCGGCCGCGCTGGAGCATGCCCGGACGCGTGTTCGGACCCTCGAAGCGGGGCCCGATTATGAAAACGTGCCGATGCTACGGCGGGTGCTGGCACAATCGCGAGGGGTGATCGTTCATAGCGATTGCGTGGGCAGCGAGTTGCGTAAGGCGGGGTTCACAGGTCCGCTGACGCGCATTCCACACGGCGCGTGGATTCCGCAGGCTGACGGGATGGCTTATCGGCAGAAGCTGGGGCTCGATATCGCAACGCCGCTGATCGGGACGTTTGGATTCCTGAAGCCGTATAAGCGCATTGCGGAATCGCTGCGGGCGTTCCGGCGATTGCTGCGCGTGGAACCGAACGCGAAGATGATTCTGGTGGGCGAGCCGCATCCGGCGTTTCCGCTCCACGACATTATTCAATCGCTGGGACTATCGGCGAGCGTCCGCGTGTTGGGCTTTACGCCTATTGAAGATTTCGCGGGCTATATTGCGGCCTGCGATGTCGTCTTGAATTTGCGGTTTCCGACGGTGGGCGAGAATTCGGGGACGCTGATGCGCGCGGTGGGGTTGGGGCGGGCCGCGATCGTATCGAATGTCGGGTCGTTTTGCGAGCTGCCGGATGACGTTTGCCTGAAGGCTCCCGTTGACGGGTCGGAAGAAGATTATTTGTTCGAGTATCTGAATGTTCTGGTGAGCCGGCCGGAAGTTGCACGGGCGCTGGGCGAACGGGCGCAGCAGTGGGTGGAGCGGGAGTGCAATTGGACATCTGTGGCGGAACGTTATGTCCGGTTTCTGGGGCAGGTGGCGGGGAAAACGCAGTCGGACGTTCCTGTTTTATGTGAAAAAGTCTGCGTGACCACCGCAGTTTCCCCTCAATACGTTGCGACCTGGGCGGCCCAGCCGGAGGCTAAGTCTTACATCGATACGCATCTCGCGAGACTTTCGAAAACGCTGGAGATCACTCCTTGCGGCGGTCCGGAGGATCGCATTCTCGAGATGGGATCTTATCTACAGATCACGCCGGCGCTCAAGACGCGGCTCGGGTATGGCGAAGTGCGGGGCTGTTATTACGGCGAGGCGGGGCGGGTGGACCATCGGCGGATTACCTCAATCGATGGGGAAGAGTTTGAGTGCCACATTGAATTGTTCGATGCCGAGAAGGATCGGTTTCCTTACGATGATGACTACTTCTCGACCGTGCTGTGCTGCGAATTGATCGAACATCTGTTTGAAGACCCGATGCATCTCATGTCGGAAGTGAATCGCATTCTTAAGCCGGGCGGGCATTTCGTTCTGACGACGCCGAACATTGCGTCGCTGCGGGCGATCGCGGCGATTTTGCAGGGATACCATCCGGGATTTTTTCCCGCGTATGTTAAGCCATCGGATTCAGGCTTTGTGGATGCTCGGCACAATCGAGAGTACACGCCTAAGGAGATTTGGCATCTGTTTCACGATGGTGGATTTGAGACGACGCTGCTTGAAACGGGAGAGTTTAAGGATGAGCCTCGGCCGGAGTATGAGTGGGTGCGGCATTTACTGGATCGCTATAAATTGCCGCGGGATCGGCGCGGGGATGGAATTTATGCGGTCGGGCGGAAAATAGGGGCGGTGAGGGAACGGTACCCGTTGTGGTTGTATAACTGAGAACGGCGAAAAGCGTTGTTAGTTGTTGGTTCGTAGTTGTTAGTTCTGGGAGATTGGGTGGCGTCCACTGACTATCGGGACGTGAGGGTGGAAACTGCGGGGCAGGGTTTGTCTATTCGCATGTCGGTGGAGAACCGGTCTCAGAAGCGATGGCGGCGCGAATCGTTCTCGATTGGATGGCAGGTGTTCGATCCCGCTAGCAACCGGTTCATCAGGGAGGGTGAGTGGACTCCCTTGGCTCGCGATACTGGGCCGGGCGAAGCGGTGGCGGTGGATTTGAATATCGATTTTCCGCCGGAGGCCGGGGATTACCGGATTTATGTTTCGCCCATCGATACGGAATCGGGATGGCTGTACGACCGGGGCGAGCGCTTCCTGATGATCGATGCGGTTGTCGAGAATGAGCGCGCCGCAGTGGTGCGGACGGAGCTTACGACGCGGCGGGCGCTGCTGCGGCGCGGGCTTTTGCGGGCGATTCCGAGGATATTCGCGCAGCCGTTCGCGACCATGTCGCGGCATCGTGCTTTGATCCAGTCCATGGTGCGGCGCGATATCATGGCTCGCTACCGGGGATCTTTCGGAGACCTGTTTTGGACGGTTCTGAATCCACTGCTGCTGATGCTGACGTATTATTTTGTGTTCGGCGTGGTGCTGCGGACGCGGTTTGGAGCGGACCAAAGTTCCGGGAGTTTCTTGCTGTACTTTCTTGCGGGCATGCTGCCTTGGCTGGCATTCAGCGAACCGGTGGGTCGATCGCCGAACAGCATTCTAGAGCATCGGACGTTTGTGAAAAAGCTGGTGTTTCCGTTGGACACTCTATCGGTAAATCACGCTTTGGCGGGGCTGGTCACCGAGGTGTTCGCTCTGGGTGTGTTCCTGTGCCTTCTGGTGGTGTTGCGCGGCCAGGTTCCCTGGACCGTCGCTTGGTTGCCCGCTTTACTGATCCCACAGATCCTGTTTACTCTCGGCGTTTGTTGGTTTCTGGCCGCGTTGGGTGTGTTCGTTCGGGATTTAGCGCAAGTGATCGGATTCGTTTTGACGCTGTGGTTTTTCATCACGCCGATTTGTTATCCGGAGCAGAGCGTTCCGGCAGCCGCGGTTGCGGTCCTGAGCAAGAATCCCATGTTCGTGCTGGTGCGGGCGTATCGCGCAATTTTTCTGGAGGGGCGCCGGCCCGAGCCGATTCCGCTGCTGGTGTTTTGGATGGTTGCGGTTGCGGTGTTTTTGTGCGGGCATGCGTGGTTCTATAAATTGCGCAAAACGTTCGCCGATGTCATTTAGCCGACGAGAGTAAATTCAGATTCAAACTAATGCGGTCGAAGAGAGGGTATGTGCACTGGCGCCTATCTCTGCTTCGTTTCAGTTATGACCGCTGCCGCAGTCACTGCCGGAGACCTCGATATACTGACCGGTATTCGTATCGATACGCCATGGGGTAATTCCATTATTGAAGGAAGCAGGGCTGCGAAGGACGGCCAGTATGCAACTTCTGCGACGGCGTTCGAGAGGGCTCTGCCCCTGATCTCGATTTCGAGCCCGGAGGATCGTATGGATCTCGCATTGGCGCTGGGCGGCTTAGGAAATTGTTATGCAAAGATGGGGCGGTACGCGGAAGCGCAACCGTTCGACGAGCGGGCTCTCGCATTGTGGCGGGAACTCTTGCCGCGCGGCGTGATGGTAGCCGTGGAACTAAACAACGTGGCCGGCGATTATAGCGCTGGCGGTCATTTTGAAGAGGCGTTGCGATATCAATCCGAGGCATTGAGAGTGGATGAAGCGGCACTCGGGCCGAGGGATGCGCTGGTCGCCAACGATTGGAACAATCTCGGAGTCACGTATATTTTGGAGCGCAGGTATTCGGCGGCGGACAAGGCATTGCGCCGCGCAATCGAGGTCGGCAGCGAGATGACGCCGCCGCACCCAAGACTCACGGAATTCAATGGCAACATGGCTTCGCTGATGCTGGCGCTACATCGGCCAAAGGAAGCGAAAGAACTGCAGGAGCGGGTGCTCTCAACGCAAGTGAAGGAACGGGGACTTACGCACGTGAGTGTGGGGATGACGTTGATGCGCATTGCCGATTGTGAAATTATGCTGAAGAAGTACGCTCTGGCGGTGGGACACGCGTCGGCGGCAATCCGCATTCTGAAAGATCGCTTAGGGGAGTGGCATCCGCGAATTGGTACCGCGTATTTCGAACTTGCGGTGGCATACCAGCGGCTGCGGCGTTCGGACCTGGCGGAACCAGCCATCGAGTCCGTATTGGCAATCGACAAGCAGGCGACCGTGCGGCCGTCGATGCGAAGCGCGCACCTGAGAGAGTACGCGCTGGTCTTGCGCAAGCGTGGGAAGAAGGACGAGGCCAAGGCGGCAGAGTTGATGGCGGCGAAAATCGAGCAACAGGATATGGGGCAGTTCGTTTCACGGGAGACGGTCGATGTTAGAGAGCTCGGCATGAGGTAGGCTGTGGTGGCGCGTCGTGAAGACCGCTCCCTTCCGGTCACGGCTCGGACAGCGTGTTAAGCGGGGCGCGTGTTGTAAACTAAAACCGACCCCATGCGAATTGCGAACGATGTCACCGAACTGATCGGCAACACACCTCTGGTTCTGATCCGGCGGCTGGCAGCGGATGCCGGGGCGAGCGTGGTTGCGAAGCTCGAATTTTATAGTCCGGCGCACAGCGTCAAGGACCGTATCGGCGTTTCGATGATCGATGCGGCCGAGAAGGCGGGGCTGATCCAAGAAAACACGATTATCGTTGAGCCGACGAGTGGCAACACGGGGATCGCTCTTGCGATGGTCTGCGCCGCTCGCGGGTATCATTGCGTGCTGACGATGCCGGAGACGATGAGTAAGGAACGGCGGCTGCTGCTGCGGGCGTACGGAGCGGAACTGATTCTGACGCCTGGAAGCGAAGGAATGGCCGGCGCTATCCGGAAGGCGGAAGAACTCGCCGCTTCGGATGCGCGCTACTTCATGCCACAACAGTTCAAGAATCCGGCGAATCCGGAGATCCACCGCAAGACGACGGCGGAAGAGATCTGGCGCGATACGGATGGGAAAGCCGACATTCTGATCTCGGGCGTTGGGACTGGTGGCACGATTACCGGCGTCGGCGAAGTGCTGAAGGCGCGCAAGCCGTCGTTCCAGGCCATCGCCGTTGAGCCGGATGCATCGCCGGTACTTTCAGGTGGAGCGAAAGGACCGCACCCGATCCAGGGAATTGGCGCCGGATTTATTCCCGATATTTTGAATCGAAGCATCTACGACGAGGTGATCCGCGTCAAGAACGAAGACGCTTTCCAAACCGCGCGGCGCGCTGCACGGGAGGAAGGTTTATTGGTTGGGATTTCGTCCGGGGCGGCTTTGTGGGCGGCGTTGCAAGTGGCGCGAAGACCGGAGAACGATGCGAAGTTGATCGTCGTGATTATCCCGTCCTTCGGCGAGCGGTATCTCAGCACGGCGCTGTTTGCGGATCTGGCCGACTAAAGCGCGGCATCATCATGCACCCGATTGCCAGGGTTCGCAGCGACATTGAATCTATACTGCGCCGCGATCCGGCCGCGCGCAACGCTCTCGAAGTGGTGTTGTGTTATCCCAGCCTGCACGCGATCTGGATGTATCGGCTGGCGCATTGGATGTGGCGCAGAAAGATGCTGCTGGCGGCACGTTGGCTGGCACAACTAGTGCGTGTACTGACCGGAATCGAGATTCATCCCGGTGCTGTAATCGGTCCTGGTTTTTTCATAGATCATGGCGTTGGCGTGGTGATCGGCGAGACGGCGGAGGTCGGCTCCGACGTCACGCTGTATCATGGCGTGACGCTGGGCGGAACGAGTCTGGAACACGGCAAGCGGCACCCGACCTTGGGAGATCGCGTGGTGGTGGGAGCCGGGGCGAAACTGCTGGGCGCGATTTATGTCGGAGACGATTGCCGCATCGGGGCCAATGCAGTAGTGGTGAATTCGGTGCCCGCGAATTCGGTGGTGGTGGGCGTTCCAGGGCGGCCGGTAGTGAGGTCGAAGGCGCACACGGCGTCGAGCCCGCCGGATTTTCAACACACCGTCATGCCCGACATGATCGGGACGACTTTGGTAACTTTATTGGCTCGTGTGGACCGGCTGGAGAAGTCGTCTGGCGCGGTTGAACCCGCGCCCCATTCGCCCGAACCGGATCGGGAGGGGACGTGGCATGGCGAGGATTTTTCTATTTAGTGCGATAAGCTAGTGATGCGATGACGAGTGCGTCCAAGGCCGCGATTCGGCGATATGCGGCGTACTTCGCAGTCTGGACCGCGCTCGCGCTTTTCATGTTCAGCCAGAGCGTCGCACAGAGGTTCTTTTCGCATGACACCACCCCGTTGTCGCACTACCTGTCCTCGTGGTTAATCGGCGTCTACATCTGGTTTCTGTTGACTCCTTTCATATTGTGGTTGGGGCGGCGCTTCTCGTTTGAGGGAAAGCACAAGATACGCCGCATCGCACTGCATCTGGTGTTGAGCGTCGCGATTGCTTTGTTCCAGCTTTCGTTTGAGAGTCTGATTCTACGCTGGTTCGGACTCTTCCCGGCGATCATGGTGAATTTTGCGGCGACGCTGATTTTTCTGCTGATTATCGGATTTCACAATTCAGTGTTGACGTACTGGACGATCCTGGGCATTCAGTATGGGTTTTCGTGGTACGGCAGGTATCAGGAGCGCAAACAGGAAGCGCTGCGGCTGGAGCTTCGTTCTTCGGAACTGCAGTCACAATTGATGCAGGCGCGTTTGAGCGCTTTGAACATGCAACTGCAGCCACATTTTCTGTTCAATACTCTGAATACGATCATGGTGCTGATCCGCCAGCAGAAGAGCCGGGAGGCGGAGGAGATGCTGGGCCGCCTGGGCGATCTCTTACGTTGCGTGTTAGAGGATGTCGATGCGCAGGAGGTCCCGCTGCGCCGGGAATTGGAGTATCTGGAACTTTATCTTTCCATTGAGCAGGTGCGTTTTCAGGATCGCCTGCGCGTCGCGATCGATGTCGATCCGGAGGCGCGGGATGCCATGGCGCCATACATGGGATTGCAGCCAATTGTGGAGAATGCAATCCGCCACGGGATTGGGCGAAGCTCGACGGCGGGGAACATTCGGATTCGTGCGTGCCGCGTAAAAGGCTCGCTCGAGATTAAGGTTGAGGATGACGGTCCGGGGCCAGGATTGGAGAATGGGGCTCGGACGCGCGGCATCGGCCTCGCGAATACGCGGGCACGGCTCAAACAACTTTACGGCGATGCGGGCCGGTTCACGTTGGAGGCGGGAAATCCGGGCGGCGCAGTGGCAACGATGATCGTTCCGTATCGTGTTGCTCCCGAAATCTTCGAAGCGAGCCTGATGGAGACACATGCTGTTCACGGTGTTGCTGGTTGACGACGAGCCTCTAGCTCGCGAAGGACTGCGCATGCTGCTGGCGCGGGACCCTGAGGTCTCGAATATTTATGAAGCCAGGCACGGGCGCGAGGCGGTCGAAACCATTCGGAGCGCGCGGCCCGATCTGATGTTTTTGGATGTGCAGATGCCGGAGATGGACGGCTTCGCTGTACTGCAAGAAGCGGGCGCGGAGCAGATGCCAGCCGTCGTATTTGTGACCGCGCACGATCGGTACGCCGTTCAAGCGTTCGAGATCAACGCGCTCGATTATTTGTTGAAGCCGGTGACCGAGGGGCGGTTTGCCAAAGCTTTGGTGCGGGCCAAGGGCCGTCTGCAGTCTAGACCTGGCGATGACGCGAATCGACAGATTTTATCGCTGCTTGAAACTATCGCCACACCGCGGCGGCATCTGAAAAGGCTGGCGGTGCGGGCCGCGGGGAAAACTGTTTTTGTCGATATCGCAGATGTCGACTGGATCGAAGCGGCGGAGAATTATGTGCAGATCCACGCGGGTAGCGCAGGTCATCTGATCCACGTGACCATGAGTGCGCTGGAGAAGTCGCTCGATCCGGAGGTATTTGTGCGGATTCATCGGTCCGTGATCGTGAATGTGCGGCGGATAAGGGAACTGCAGCCTTTGATGCATGGCGAGTATGTGATTCAGCTCGAGAATGGAGCGCGGTTGCAATCGGGGCGTATGTATAGCGATCGGGTGAAGGCCTTGGCGGCGAATCCGTTCTGAGTGTTGGCCGCTCGTTTATTAGCCTCCGATTAACTCCGATCTCTATTTTTCGAGGGTCTTTTTGTTCGGTGCGTCCACCGTGACGGTGAGCGCCAGCAGCTTCAGATCGTTGTCTTCGCTGGCGTCTATGGTGACCTTGCTTTCGAGATCGATGGCGGTGCGTTTGATCTCGCCATCGGCGTCGCTGTATTTCGTCTTTTTAGAACAGCGCAAGGTGACGAGTTCGTCCCCATCCGACTGAATGAGAATCTCATTCTTGGTCAACTTCTTCACCGCTCCGTGGAGCGTTACCACCACCCCTTTGATGGGCTGAGGTCCGCTGGTGGCGGTGGTTCCCCGGCGCCCGCGTGCATATTGCGCGTTCGTGCTCAAACAAAGCAGGCATGCCAATAAAATCGCAAACAGGCTGAGTTTCACGGGGGTTCAATTCCAGTCTCTCACGATGCATTACCGGTGTGAGTATGTTTTGCAGCTTTTGGCATGGGCGGCAACCTGCGTTTTCCCAACCTTGGTGACGCAAGTGGTTGAGAATATTGATCTCTCTCGGAAGACGTAAGGCATGGCCCCCGAGTTGCACATGCGAGATATCGGAGGATAGACAAAAATGCTTTATTATTCGCTGGTTTTTCTACTCGTGGCGATTGTTTGCGCGGTTCTCGGGTTCGGAGTACTCGCGGCGGCCGCTGCTGGAATCGCAAAGATTCTGTTTTTCGTGTTTATCGTTGTTTTTCTTGTCAGCCTCATCATGGGCCGGCGCGCGGTACTCTGACCGAGCCGCCTACTGCTCGCGGAGCGCTGTCAACGGATCGATCCTGGTGGCTCGCATGGCTGGGATCAAAGATGCGATGGTTGCTGCCGCGAGCAGCAGGAGAGAGACTACGATGAACGTCGCGGAGTCTCTGGGATGGATTTCGTAAAGAAGGCTGCTGAGGAAGCGGGTCAGCCCAAAGGCTGCAATCGTTCCTAATCCTACCCCTGCAATTGCTAAACGGACACCCTCACTCACAATCAAATTGAGAACGTCCGTTGGTTTGGCTCCGACGGCGACACGAATGCCGATTTCGTGCGTCCGCCTAACCGCCGAGTAAGCGACTGTGGCATAGACTCCGATCGCGGCGATCAGGAACGCCAGGGGCGCCATGGCTCCAATCAGAAACGCGCGCTGGCGGCGCTGCGAGAGCGAGCGGTTCAGCCGAGTTTCCATGGACTGCATATTGAAAACCGGCTGAGTTGGGTCGATGGCGCGGATTGCAGACCGCATGGCGGGTGCGATGGCCGAGGGGTCCACGGTAGTTCGAATCAGCAGGCTCATCCACGCGGACGGCGCCTGGGTGTAGGGCTGAAACAGCTCCGGCCAGATTTTGTCGTCGAGAGCGCGATGGCGAATGTCTCCGACAATTCCTACAACCGTTGCCCAGGAGTTTTCTCCGAGTTGAACGCGGCGGCCGAGGGGATCGCGATCCTTAAAGAGGACGAGCGCCAGAGTTCGATTGATAATGGCGACGTGCGGGCTGCCGGGACGGTCGTTGTCATTAAAAGCGCGCCCTTCGAGAATTGGGATGCTGAGCAACCTGAAATAATCGGGGCTGGCCGAGGTCATGCAGATGGTTTCGGACGTCTCCGGTTCGCCCTCGGCGTGCAGGCCGGCGGCGATGTCGTTGAAGGGCGCCAGTGGACTGGCGCTAGTGGCCGCGACGCGCTCGACGCCGGGGATGCGGTGCAGGTTCGCCAGTGCGCGATCGAAGAACTCTGTTTGTCGAGCCGGGGTGTACGTTTCGAGGGGCGCGAGCGAAACATCTGCAAGCAATATGTTGTGAGGATCGAAGCCCGGGTTCAGGCTTAGAACCAGCAGGAACGTGCGCAAGAGCAGTCCGGCTCCGATCAGCAGGACCACCGAGAGAGCGAGCTGTGCGACTACCAGGCCCTGCCGCAAGCGGGAATTTCGCGGGCCCGGCTGAGTCCGTGAGGCGGTCAGTGATGGAAGCACGCCGAACAAGAAGCCCGTCAGGATGGAACAAATGGCCGCGAATTCGAAGACGTTCAGATCGACGGCCACATGTCCGGATACTACGGCGGGCACCAAAAACCGAAGCGCGGAGCTGGCCCAATACAGGAATATCAAGCTGACGCACCCGGCCACCAGCGCGAAGAGCATTGTCTCAGTGAGTAGCAGGCGGACGATGCGAGCGCGAGAGGCGCCAATCGCCATACGAATTGAGATCTCCTTCTCGCGCTCCAACGAACGCGCCAGGAATAAATTGGCGAGGTTGGCGCAGACGATCAGGAGTATGAAAAAGACGGCTCCCATTAAGACTTTGATGGCCATGCGGGAACTGCTGGTGAGCTGTTCCTGCAGCGCTACGATACGCACGGAGGCGGCCGCGCGGTATGTCGACCATGGCGCCGGATATTCGCGATCCATACCGCGCGCGATCCACTCGAGGTTGGCGCGAGCCTGTTCCAATGTTACGCCCGGCTTTAGCCGGCCAATGACCGAAACCAAACTCACCAGCCTCGGGTTGGCCGCGACAGGTACGATGGCATCGGGCATCCAGACGCCGGTGTCGGCGGAATCGGGAGAGAGGAAGCCCGGAGGCATCACTCCGACGACCGTGACCGGTTTGCCATCGAGCACCACGTTCTTGCCTGAAACGTGAGGGTCGGCGTGGAAATAATCGCGCCAGACGGCGTCGCTGACGATGGCTTCGTCGCTACTGCCGGGAATGAAATCGCGCCCAATATGAGGCTGTATACCGAGCGTCGCGAAAAAGTTCGTCGATACGTGTCCGGCCTGAACTCTCTCAGCGGCCTTTTTGCCGGAAGAGAAATTTACGCCGATGGTGGTTCCCATGGCTGCCAGCCGCTCGAACGTGCTAGCGCGGGTCCAAGCCGCATACTCGGACGCGAAAACCATGCTGCCTTTGAGTTTCGGAAAGTATTCGGTGGCCCAGACCACGCGGTCCGCATTGGGATAAGGGAGTGGACGCAGGAAGACAGCGTTCACGACGCCGAACATCGCCGTGTTTGCGCCAATGCCGAGAGCGAGCGTAGCGATGGCGGCTAGCGCAAATCCGGGCTTGTTCCGCATGGTTCTTAATGCGAAGAGAGCGTCGTTCATGTTTATAGCACCGCGGTTTCGTGCAGCAGTTGGCCGCTCGCGAAACGCTGGACTCCGAGAGGTTCCGTGTCGACGAGATCGCATTTACCGGTGAGTATCAAATCGGAAAGGATGCGGCCTGTTGCGGGCGAATGCATGACGCCATGACCACTGAAGCCGTTCGCCAAAAACAGTCCGGGGATTTCTTCCACTGGGCCGAGGACAGGATGATGGTCCGG
>JBEKUT010000085.1:0-19527 GCA_049514735.1 Bryobacteraceae bacterium | reverse complement strand
CATGTAGCTGCTGCCGCAATCGGGACACTTTTCCTGCAGCGGCTTGCCCCACGCAACAAAATCGCACTCGGGGTAGCGATTGCACCCGTAGAAAGTTTTACCGCGCTTCGACCGGCGTTCCACCACCTCGCCCTGCGAGCAGTTCGGACAAGCCACGCCGATGGTCTTCTGCTTGACGAATTTGCAAGTCGGATACTGGCTGCACGCCGTAAACTCACCGAAGCGGCCATTCTTCAACACCAGGTTGTTGCCGCAGGTCGGGCACTTTTCTTCCAAAGGCACATCGGATTTTTTCTGCGTGCCGCCGATCTGCTTCGTGGTCTTGCAATCGGGATAACCGGAACACGCGAAAAATGTTCCGAAGCGGCCCTTCTTGAGCACCATGGGACGCCCGCAATTCTCGCAATATTCTTCGGCATCCTGCTCGGTCAGATCGGCCTTGTCCACATCCGGCAGATCCACCGTAAGCTCGCGCGTGTTGGTGCAATCGGGATAACCGGTGCAGGCGATGAAGCTGCCATGGCGGCCCCACTTGATCACCATCGGCTTGCCGCACTTATCGCATATGAGATCGGTGGGTTTCTCCATGCGCTTGATGTCGGTCATGTGCCGCTCGGCGTGCTCCAGATCTTTCTGGAAGCGGTCGTAGAATTCCGCCATGGCGGTGCGCCACTCGATCTTGCCTTCTTCGATATCGTCAAGCTCCTCTTCCATGCGAGCCGTATAGCTCACCGCGAAGAGATCCTCGAAGCTTTCGAGCAAAAGGTCGGTAACCACCATCCCCAGTTCGGTGGGCGTGAACTTTCCGCCTTCTTTCTTGACGTACTCCCGCTCCAGGATGGTCGAAAGAATGGACGCATAGGTCGACGGGCGGCCCACTCCATCCGATTCCAGTTCCTTCACCAGCGTGGCTTCGTTGAAGCGCGGCGGCGGTTCCGTGAAGTGCTGCTCCGGTTCGAGCGCCTTCAGTTTCAGTTCCTCGCCTTCCGTGACGGCCGGCAGACGATGCTTGAGGTCGTCGTCCTCCTCGTCTTTCTGATCCTTGCCTTCCTCATACACTTCGAGGAAGCCTTTAAACTTGGGCACGCTGCCCGTGGCGCGGAACCAGTACTTCGCGCCATCTTTGCCGTCCGCGGCAATGTCGATCGTGGTCTGGTCGAACACCGCCGGCGTCATCTGACACGCCATGAAGCGCATCCAGATGAGGCGGTACAATTTCAACTCGTCTTCCTGCAGAAACGGCGCGAGATCCTCCGGCGTGCGGCGGATCGAAGTGGGGCGTACGGCCTCGTGGGCCTCTTGCGCTTCCTTCTTGCTCTTATAAACGTTCGGGGTCGCGGGCCGGAAGGCCTCGCCATAGCGTTCTACAATATACTCGCGCACTTCGTCCAGCGCTTCGGCGGAAACGCGCGGCGAATCGGTACGCATATAAGTGATAAGACCGACCGCGCCTTCCGTGCCGAGCTCGACGCCTTCATAGAGACGCTGCGCCAGCACCATGGTGCGCTTCACGCTGAAACGCAGCTTGCGCGCCGATTCCTGCTGCAGCGTGGACGTGATAAACGGCGGCACCGGATTGCGCCGCTTCTCCCGCGTTCCAACCGATTGAACAATGTAGTGCGCGCCATCGAGTTGCGTGACTACGTTAGTGGCCGCTTCCTCGTTGCCAACCTCAATCGCTTCGTCGTTGCGCTTGTTGAAACGCGCCGTGATAACGGGCGGTTTCTTCGCGGACAGACTCGCGTCGATGGTCCAATATTCGCGCTTCAGAAACGCGCGGATCTCGCGTTCGCGTTCGACAATCAGACGCAGGGCGACGGTTTGCACACGGCCCGCCGACAGACCGCGGCGAACCTTATCCCACAACAGCGGTGAAATCTTGTAGCCTACCAGCCGGTCGAGTATGCGGCGCGCCCACTGCGCTTCCACCAGATGCAGGTTTACGACGCCCGGCTTTTCGAAAGCCTTCTTGATGGCGTTCTGCGTGATCTCATTGAACATCACGCGATACACGCGTGGACCCTCGGCACCCTTCTTTTTGCTGCCGAGGCCATCGAGTTCTTCCTGCAAGTGATAGCAGATGGCTTCGCCTTCGCGATCCGGGTCAGCCGCCAGATAGATGGAATCGACGCCTTTAGCGGCCTGCTTTAACTCCGTGATGAGCTTCTTCTTGCCTTCGATGATTTCATAGCGGGGCTCGAAGTCGTGGTCCACGTCGACCGCCAGGTCCTTCTTGGGAAGGTCCTTAATATGACCGAGCGAGGCCATGACCGTAAACTGCTTACCGAGATATTTTCCGATCGTTTTCGCCTTCGTCGGCGATTCGACGATGACGAGAGATTTTGCCATGGTATTGAATTCCGTTACGGTGAACTTGCTGTTGATGTGTCTATGAACCTACCACACTCTAACAAAGTTTTTGCCAGGAAGCTGCCGGGCTAGGCCCGTCATCTCCAGCTCGAAGAGTGCGGCAATTACTTCTGATGATGAAAGCTCCTCAAACGATTCTAATAGCACATCCAGGTGGGCCGGCACATCAGGTTTCAATGCATTCAATAACTTACGGGAGACCGGCGACAGCTCGCCGGGCCCTGTTCCTTCCTTCGCGGGCGTTTCCGCACCCAAGATCCCCTGCCGCGCCTGTGCTTTCGCGATTAGCGTCCGGCGGTCCGCGGCGGGCAGATCCACCACCACGTCGTTCCAGTCCTGCACCAGTTTGGCGCCCTGCTTGATCAGAAGATTGGGTCCCCAGCTCATCTTGGACATGATGCTCCCAGGCACCGCAAACACTTCCCTCTGTTGCTCCAAAGCCATCTTCGCGGTGATCGACGATCCGCTGTACTGCGCTCCTTCCACCACGAGCACACCCGTACACATGCCGCTGATAATCCGATTGCGCACGGGAAAGTTTTGGGGATAAGCCGGCGCGCACATAGGAAATTCGGAGAGCAGCAGCCCCTTTTCCGAAAGCTCCTCGGATAACTTGCGGTTTTCGGCGGGATAAACCATGTCCACGCCGCAGCCGAACACCGCGATGGTATCGCCACCCACTTTCAGAACGCTCTTATGCGCGGCCGTGTCGATGCCTCTCGCCATGCCGCTCACAATGGTGAGGCCAGCCTGGGCCAAGTCGGCCGCGAGCCGCTCCGTCGCGGCGGTCCCATACGGAGTCGGCCGGCGTGTTCCCACGATTCCCAGCATCAGCGAGCTCAGCAGTTCGATGCGGCCGCGCGCGAAAAGTATAACCGGCGGATCGAATATTTCACGTAGCCGCGCAGGATAGCGGGCGTCCGTGATGGGGACCAGCGTGACGCCGTAATCGAGCATGCGTTGATGCTGGTCGGCCGCTTCTTCGAACGCGCAACCGCTCGATATGCTGCGCGCCACGCTGCCCGACATGCCGCTGGCTTCCAGTTCCGATGGCGAGGAGCGAAAAATAGCTTGCGGTGAGCCATAACGTTCAATTAATTGGCCGGCGCGGCGAGTCCCCAAGCCCGGAACCAGCTTTAGCGCAAGCCAATGAAGCAATTCATCATTGGTGATCGCGGTGGCAGCAGTCATCGGCCTGTTAGTAGGCAATAAATCGCAATTTCTCAGGTTTCCTTTTTTTTGGAAAACGCGCAAAACCGGCCGCGACCCGCTTTTGCCTACTTGCGCGGCTACTTCAAGCAAACCTGGTTTGGATAATCGGGCCGGAGTCGGGAGCTGGCAAGGGAGGGCGCTGACGCTTGTCGTCGAGAAACCGTTCAATCGCCGCGATTAGCTCTTTAGCGCGAATGGGTTTACTCAGAAAACCGTCGAATCCGTGTTGCACGCAAAGCTCCCGATAATCGGTAGATGAATTGGCCGTCAAAGCGATAATCGGAACTTTGCGGTAGGCTTCCAGAGACCGTAGCGCCGCGGTAGTCTGAAAACCATCCATTTCCGGCATTTGCAGATCCATTAAGATCAGGTCGTAAAAAACGCCGCCCGCCGCCGCCACCGCCTCTTTCCCTGAAGCAGCGCAATCCACCTCAAAACCGCGTTTCCGAAGCGCTTGCGTCGTGATAGTCTGAGCCACCGGGTTGTCCTCCACCACCAGGATGCGGCGAGTCATCTGGCCGGTTCCCAATGTCCCATGGTGGCGCTCGCGCGCAGCGCGAAGAGGAATATCCACGGTGAATGTGCTGCCATTACCGGGGCTGCTTATCACCGTGACCTCCCCATGCATTAAAGAGGTAATCTTTTGCGCCAGAGACAGCCCCAATCCCAAACCGGTATAGCGCCTTGCCAGCCCCGTTTCGAGCTGCCGGAAGGACTCGAAAATCGACTTCAATTCGTCGTCCGCGATGCCGATGCCAGTGTCCGTTACGCTCACCCTCAGGCTGATTTGCTCGTCCTCCGGGGCAGTGGCGGAAGCGGCCATCTCCACGTAGCCGGTTAACGTAAACTTGATCGCGTTGGCCAGTAAATGCGCCAGAATTTGACGTAAACGGACCGCGTCGCCGCACGCCATTTCGGGAATGTCCGGTTGAAACGACCGCACCAGCCGCAGACCCTTTGAACGCGCCTTGCATTCGAATTCTCCCGCCACGCTCTCGAGTAAATCGGCGATGCAGAATTCGGAGTCGTCGAGAACTACGCGGTCGCTCAACAAAGCCGAGTATTCCAGGGTCTCGTTTAACAGTTCCAGCAGGTTCTCGGCGCACAGCCGCGAGGCCTTCACATAATCGCGCTGTTCGTCGTCGAGCGTGGTCTCGAGCAATAGGTCCGCCATGCCCAAGATACCGCTGAGCGGGGTGCGAACCTCGTGGTTCAGAGTCGCCAGGAAGCGGCCTCTGGGATCTGTTGTTTCGTCGGCCGTCATCGAACTACCCTAGGTTGAAGCCCCAAGTTGACTTATCGGCGACGGCTAAGGTGTTCTTTAGGGTAAATTACAATGAGCCACAAGTGCGAGCCGCGTTTCTCGACACTTTTCGCCGCGGCTTGGAATTTGTATTGCCGCACCAGAAGCGGGGCTATACCAGGAGGCGAAGAGGATCATGGCCGCAGGGGATGAGGCTGCAAAATCATCAGCTTTGAGTGCTCTCGGGGACCTGGTAAGCCGCTATAAGGCGCTACTCGATGCTCTCGCTTCGAAAGAAACGGGTGCCGAAAATCTGGCCTGCGAGTTGCTCCTTGTCCGCGACAAAATCGCAAATATCGTCCGGGAAGTCCCGGCCCTATCCAACGACCTAACGGAGAAGATCTCGAAGGCGGACGATCGACTCAGAAAAGACGCCGATCGAATCTTACTGCGCGGCGGGACGCCCCTAGAACATTTACGGGACATCTTGCAGCCGCCGGAGCGGAACTGGTGGTGGTGGTATCGGGAGCCGCCATCCACTCGATACTGGACCGTCGGGTCGGTTCTGTTTCTCACCCTAAGCATCACCATGATCACGGATTTCGCCCATCGTATATTAAGCGCCGATCCGGATGAACTCGGCCTCGCATCCGTCGCCTTCGGGGCAGTGCTCGCCGTGGGATCGACCGGGACGTTTACGGAGACCGGCCGGCAATGGATCGAAAGCATTTTTTCTTTTCTCGGAATGTCCAAACGATATCGGCCGGGAATCAAGTTCGGCCTATCTGTAGGCTTCTTTCTGCTGTTGTGGCTGGCATGGTCCCGTGGTCCGGCACGGATGGCGATTCACTATAACAATGCCGCGTTTCAAACTCCGGCCTCCGATTCCGCGCGCGCCTTGCAGCTTTACCAGCGTGCCATCAACTTGAACCCGCAGCTACCCGACGCCCGCTACAACCTAGGTGAGCTTTACGAGTACAAATACGAATACGAAAAAGCCGCGACTCAATATAGGGAGACAATAATAGCCGATCCGGCGTACGTCAAGGCTTATTCAAATCTGTCGCGCGTGCTCATTCTCGGGAACCAGCCGTTGGCCGCCCTGCGTGTCGCCAACGACGCTCTCAAACTTCCGTCGCCGGACGCTTCCACCACGGCTGCTTTGCTCAAGAATCAGGCTTGGGCGGAATATCAGCTTGGGTTCTTGGCGCAGGCTGAAGCCGCTGCGAAGCTTGCTACCCGGCCACCCGACCCGGCCAACACGGCGTACTGCATCCTCGGCAAGATATACAATAAGCAAGGAAAAACGGCCGATGAACGGCGAGCCTGGGAAGGATTTAGGGCGACCAGCCAAACTTCCACGGGGGAATTACCCATGATTGAGCCCGATTGCAAACTCTTAGCGGAGGCATTCTTGCATGAGACCAAGTGATATCGCATTATCCATCGCTCTTGTGTTGACAAGCTGCAACCGAAACCAGCCAGGGCCTGGGCCCGCGATGGCCACCGTCGGCGGATCCCTGTGCACAACGCCGGTTTGTGCCGGAAGGGTGTTTATGGCGAAACCACAATCAAAAGGGGCGTGGCAGCCAGTCAGCCTTTCACCCGAAGAAGATCGTTCTATGAGAGATGCGCTTTCGAAAACGAAGGTCGCCGATCCCGTCGACCAGACGCACGTGCACGCTGACGTCAATAACGGCCGCCTTGTGTTTTCCTCGGATAATGCGCCGGATATCGGCAAGCAGCACGTTACCGGCGATGAGCCGCAGGTCTCGCTAGGCCGCGACGGACCAGCAACATCATCGATTCCGGTGAAAGTGGTTGCGACTCCAGAAGCAGCCCGCTTATTGCAACAGAAGCTTCGTCCATGATTTTTATGGTGCAACCTTGAAGAACGCACTACTTGTAGTATTCTTGGCCAGCGTCGGCCTGCACGCCCAACCCGAAGGCATTTGGCAGGGCTACGACGGAGAATGGCGCCACGTTTCCAGCCAGCTCATCGCGCTCGCCGAAGCGACGCCGCAGGAAAAATTCACGTGGCGTCCCGCGCCGGGTGTCCGTTCCACCAGCGAAGTGTACATGCATATCGCCCTGGCGAATTTTTATCTGCTCAGCATTACTGGACCTAAGATGCCCGAGATGCCCGCCGGCACGAGTTTAACCGATGTTGAAAAAACGGTGACCACAAAAGCGGATGTTATCGATTGGTTGAAACGGTCTCTCGACGCTGTCAGAACAGCGCATGCCGCAATAACGCCCGCTGACCTCCAGCGCAAAGTCAAGGTCGGGAAAGTCGATGCCACCGTGGACGGGATGTATCTTCGCATCATTGTTCACGCCAATGAACACATGGGTCAACTGATCGCCTACGCGCGTATGACAGGCGTTGTGCCGCCGTGGTCGGCGACTGAAAAGTAGATCGACTGGAATGCGCGGCAGCAATCAAATCGCAAGAGGCACGCCGCTCAACCCGAGATGCCGATCCGTCGACCAGCAGGACACTGTGCGCCTCTCCGCCATGATGACGAGTCCGTGGGCATCGGCCAAAGTCAGCTTTTGATCCGAAAACTTCTTCACAACGCGAGCGGCTTTCGCTAGTTCCACGGCATCGAACGCCTGAATAGTGAATTGTGGAAGCACATTGATGAAAGCTAGGAACTGGACCGCACGTTGCTGGTCGTAGCGGCGCAGAAACCAGCCGTGGCCTTCGGCCACAACTAGCGCTGAGGTCACCATCGCCGGCGGTTCCGAAAAGAGCCGCCGGAAAAGGCTGTGATAACTGTCGGACCGGTCCAGGAACGCGATGAACGCCGAGGTATCGACATAGCATTCAGTCTTTCGTGCCATACACGAAATCGTCGATGGTCTGGCTGGACCGGCTGTCTCCGCTCTCAATGAAGCCCGCGAACCGCATCCACGCCGCCGTGCCGGAGGTTGGGAGCATTTCTCTGACCGCCCGCCGGACGAACTCCGCAACCGATATCCCCAGGGACGCAGCCTCTTGTTTCGCCAGTTCGTATTCCTGTTCATCAAGGCTGATCTGCGTGCGGATCATGTTATCACCAATTGACTTTATGATAACATCAACCGAACCGTTAGTTCGCTAGCAACGAGGGCATCACTGGAGTCCCGTGCAGGGGCAGGGGGCGGGCCAGAGCTGGCTGGCCTAGACATTTAATTCCTTTAGGCCATAAGAGCGAGCTTCCGTTTCTAAGGGCCGAGTCTCGGCCAGTGCAACTAATAATGCGGCAGACGTGTCGCCGATAATGCTTTGCGCTATAATCACAGACCGGGAATTCACAACGCATACCGCCACGACTATTTCGAATTGTCAAATGCAGCCGCCGGCTCCATTGCTCTTCTTTCCGAAGCAGAAGTAGATACTGCTGTCATCTTCGTCCATGGATTTTTGGGAGATCCTTTGGGAACTTGGGCGAAGTTCCACGATCTAATGGATGATTGTGGCCACGACTGGTGGCACAAGTGCGACGTGTTCTTCTATCGTTACGCGAGCTTTGAACACCAGGTCGCAGACCTGGAGCTTCCCTCCTGGCCTGGAGCCTCTTCTTCAGCACGTGGTCTCGCGCGAAGAATTGCAGGACGATTGGTCCATCCCACGTTCCTCCTACGGCTTGGTGGCGTTCGAAAGAGTGATGATGATGAGCCGTCGGCTTAGCTTTGACTACTTGGCTGATATGTGCTCTCTAGCCATTTCGTTTCTGCCACTCGCCGAGTGGGAACAGCTCGTTCAGCAGGGTGTCCATCCACAGAAAATCGAGTTCGCTTTTTGGGCGGACGCAAATTTTCAAGACCGTGTGCGCTTCATGAGCATTGAAAGTTTACTAGCGGGTCTCATCGGCGTCTTAGAACACATGGAACGCTCAAACGCCACGTTCGATAGACTCCCACTTGTTGGATTGACGTTTATCAGCCGCTTGGGCATGCTACAGGCGTGGCGGCTAAGAACACAGGAAAGCGCTGGGCGGGATCGTTTCGTCCAACTGGTTCGTATGGTTAGAAGTCAATTGACTGGCGGGCTCGCCCCTCAAGAGAGGGCTGAAGTTCAAAAGGCATTCAGCGAGCGTTCTGAGTTTCTCCTCGTGAAATGGAATGAGCAACACCTTCTCGGAATGAGCACGGTCGCCTGACGGCGAACGGGCGCAAGAAGCATGGCGAGCGGCGCCAGTAATGGTTTCCCCAACCGGCTATGGCGCCAGAGCCTCCTGTCAACGCTGGAGGCCTCGGCCGCGGCTAAAAAAGCACACGTAACAAAACAGTCGGGCCGTGGACGGGGCCAAGTCCCGTGTTCACGGTGCCAACCACACCACGCCTCTCCAAAAAGCCGAAGGTAATATCCAGGCAACGCGTGGGTTCTAGGCCCATCTTAGGCCCTGTCTAAGGTGACTTTATGGTTGTTATATTACAGCTTGTTCGGCCATCATAAAACCAGGACATTTGCGAACCGGAGCGAGTCAAATGAAGCATTGCTTAAAGCGCCTGTATTGGATAACGTGCCTGTGGTCGGACAAGAGCGGCCAGGACATGCTCGAATACGGTTTGCTGGCGGCTACACTGGCGGTGGTCGTCGCAGGCTTTCTGCCGCCTTCCGTGATGCCGTCCGTAAGCACGATCTTCTCGAAGATTACCAGCGCGCTGAATACCGCTCCGCTCTAAGTGAACCACGTTAAGGCAATGTCGATGCCCGTAGATCGACGATAGAGTCGATCCTGGATTCCGGGAACGCAACCTTTCTCAACGGCGACCCGCTGAATGCCTGGTACGAACGCGAGGCCTTTTCCACGCTGACAAACTCTACGGACTTTATTTCGCCCGGTACTCTCGCACCAAACCAGTGGTCGTCCGCCCGCTGATTCCACGTCACGAGCGAGAGAACGGAACCGGCAGGATATGTGGGCCGTGAACTCTCGCGGGCGGCACGCGCGGCAACATCGTTGCCATATAGTGTCGCCATCGTTTCGTCCCGCGGGTCCACGCCGGAACTGACGACCTCCCATTGAAACGGATTGAAAGGAAGGTTCTGGGCAATCGATGCGCTTTCCCCGGCTAGTGGCGGCGCGGTGAACGCAAAATCGTTGGCCCGCATCGGAGTGTGACAACCGACGCACTCGTCCGCAAACGATGCATTCTTCCAATACGGCTTCAAGTCCATGCCTCTCTGCATCTGCCGAAACGCCAGCCGAGGGTCGAAGAGTATTTCTTCTCATCCTTCAGCATCAATTCCACCTGCACGAACTTCCTTGTCCGCACATCGCCGGAGGCACCGGCCGCTTCCACCCATGCAACCTTGGCAAACTCGCAGCCATCGGGCCACGGGTTTATGCGATTACTCGCCACGGCGGCAACGGCCACATCGTTCCCCAGCACCACTCGGAGCGTGTTGTTGTCGAAACGTTCCGTCGTGCCGATCGGCTTCCATTGTCTATATTCAGGATCGAAAGCCATTCCATTCGGGGCGGGACTCCCTCGCCATGTTGTAATCGGCGTCGTTACGCCGTTGCCGAGCTTAGATGAAGACTTTCGCAACCGTTGTTATTGAGCACTTGTTGAACCTCCGCCGGGTTGATCCGGCGCCGCCGCACGTGGCGAATGTTTGAATCGTCCCAGCCCAACTCGACTGCGTCCCGAGTCACAAGTAACCAGCGTATGTTTATCGTATATACGTTGTCAATGTCGCGGATTCTTCAGGCCCGTGGTCAGCTTGTTGCGAACCTCGCGTTTTGCCAATGGGGCCAACTCATCGGCGAACTTTTCCATGAATTGCCGGACCGCGGCAGGGTCGGGTTTCGCCAACGCCCGCAACGCCCAGGAAAGCGCCTTGACCACCATCTCGTCCCGATCCCCTTTTAATAATTCGCAGACTGCGAGAGTGCGCCCGGCGTCTCCGCTGCCTCCGCGGGCGCGGACGTTGAGCGGCACCGTGCTGACTAGGGCCGCGCGACGCCACCAGCGGTCCTTCGATCTTGCCCAGCGGCGGATCACAGCGTCGCCGACGTGCCCTTCGCGCCAGGCCGGACCCGATATAAAACACGCGAAGGCGTCCACGCCGCTCCAACTGGACAATCCTTCGCCGAGGCGTTCCACTTCGGTCGCCGTAATTTTATCCCGCGTAGCAGGATGGTTCTGGATAAGTTCGTACGCGATCCAGCGGCTGCCCGGATCACAATCAATGAGCTCGTATGCGAGCGCGAGCACAGCCTCGCGCTTTTCCGCTGCGATTTCTTTCGAGATCTGACGCCGCGTTCTTCGAGTACTTGCCGTAGTCCCCGATATGCGACTCAGAACTTCGCGGGCGTTCATGTCACGCTAGTGTGGGAGCTTGCCGTAATGGCAGCTTCGAGGTCATTAATGAGCAAGCGCCAGGACGCCTCGCCAAATACATACTATAGCTACGACCAGCAGGAAAACTCGAACAGCCCAACTAGACCGGATCACAACTCTCGCCCTGGAGGCGCCCATGGCTCCCCAGTAGTAAGTCCGTTGGAAAACGCCAAAGATGCCGAGGGCCGCAATAAAAAAAGGGCCCAGACTCTCCGTAAATCGCATAGCTTTACTTGTATGAGTACGAAACCTACCCGCCTCCGACAAGGATCGACAAGGATAAACGCGGATCATCGCGGAAGCATCGGAAACAACTGCTTGATCTGCTCCTCGTTCGGTTGCTGGCCGTATTCGCAAATCTCAAACGCCTCGGCATGCTTCACCCGATCGCCCTTCTCTGCTCCGTACCATTTCTCGAGCGACGCCTTAATCGCCGGCGTGATCTGGCGCTTCTGACTTTGCTGCGCCAGCCAAGCCTTGCGCGCGACCTTGTCTTTCGGCACGCTATCGAGACTTCCATCCACCCACGGCAACCACTCGTAGAACTGCGAAACATGGGCGTCCAGCGCGTCGATTTTCAAATCGTACACATCGTCAATCGCGATGGCGATGTCCGGGCGAAACGGGTTCGGACGTTGAAAACCATCCTGGAAATAAAGAAACACCGGATTCTTGCGCAATGGCGGAACATCGGGAACCACGTTCGGCACCACCACCATGTACGCGGCATCCTGCACCAGTACGCCGGTGTAGCGATGATCGGGATGATAATCGTTGGGCCGCGGCGCGATCACAATATCCGCCTTCCATTCGCGGATGCGGCGAATAATCTGCTTGCGTATTTCGAGCGTGGGCAGCAGTTCGCCGTCGTGGTTGTCGAGCACTTCGTACGCGATGCCGAGCCGGCGCGCCGATTCCATCGCTTCCGCGCGGCGGCGATTCGCGAGTTCGCCGCCTCCCATATCCTGATGGCCCGCGTCCCCGTTCGTGACGGATACAAACTTCACGGCGTGGCCCATCTTCGCGAACATGGCGGCCGTGCCTGCGGCGCCTAAGTCGCAATCGTCCGGGTGCGCCCCCAAGGCGATCACCCGGATCTGCTGCGCGTTCGCACAGGCGAAAAGTAAAGGTACTGCTAGGAGAGCGCGCCTCACGCGCCGATATCCCCGAACTCACCTTTCCAAGTCGCTTCGCGATTTTCGTAAATCGCCGTCCGGCCCAGAATCGCAAAAAGCGTGCTAACTGCCGAGCGTTCCGCGACGTTCTCAGTCTGTCCGTCGACGATGCGTTGCAGGAACGCTTCGATGCCGTCGTAAGTAATGTCGCGCTTGGATTCGATGGTCTCCACATTATGCGGACCTTTGGTGTGTATCAAACGCTGGCGCGATGTATCCAGCACACCCTTCGTACCAGTGAACTGCTCGCCGACGTGACTGAATCCCGGAGGCGACAACTGGTTCGCTTCGAAATTTACGAGAATGTTGTCCGGGAACGCGAAGGTCAGGCTCAGATTATCCAGGATCTCCATGTTTGTGCGGACCTTGCGCCCTCCGCGGCCGACGGCGCTGGTAGGCGTGGCGTTCAGGAACCAATGCAGCACGTCGAAATTGTGACAGTCCTGCTCGACGATGAAATCGCCGGAATAATCGCGATAGCAAGACCAGTTGCGCAGATGCTCGACTTTCGGGTCCGGATAGGCGACGCGTTTGAAGGGATCGCCGCCGATCCAATAAGCGCGCGCGTTGGTGAGCGGGCCAATATCGCCGGCCTGCAAACGCTTAAAGGCTTCGAGGTAGACGGGACCGTAGCGCTGCTGGAATCCAAAGGTGAGGTTCTTCGACGGATCGCATTTCTTGCCCGCGGCAATCACGCGCTGGACGCCTTCGAGATTCACGCCGGCCGGCTTTTCACAATAGACATGCTTCTTCGCCTGTACCGCGGCCTCCAGCATGCGGGGATGCTCAAACGGCGGCGTGGCGATGATCACCGCGTCGATATCGGGCGATGCGAGCAGCTTCTCGAAATCTTTATAGATTGTGGGATTCTCAACCTTGATGGTCTGCGCGGCCTTCTCGAGGTGATCGTCATAAAGATCGCAAAGGGCCGTAATGCGGCCGCGCGGATCGCCGTTGACGATCGACGCGTCAAAGGATCCGCGGCCGCCGGAACCAATCAATCCGACTGAGATTTTCGAATTGGCCTGGTAGCCCTTCACAGTCTGCGGGCTCATGATGGAGAACGCAGCGGCGCCGGCCGCGCTCCCGGAGATAAAATTACGGCGTGACAAGGGTGACTTGGTCATCTATACGCCTCCGACGCGATTATATATCAGCGGCTAGGCGGCGTCGTCTTCGGGCACGGGATCGGGATCGCGATCCTTCATGCTCCCGTGAGCGCTTCTGTGGAGTTCGCCGAGATTCATGCCCGTGAATGCTACCGCGATGAAGCCGACAATCAGCAGCGGCAGCGTGAGAATCGCCCACAGGATGATCGAGAAGTCTTGGGCCATGTCTCGAAACGGATTCGGCCGCACACGCCGGTGGAGCGCACCCGGCAACGCCGCCGGCAGGACTGCGTCATCGCGAAACAAGCGCACGCCGAGCATGGTTGCCGCCTGAAACGTGCCGAGATTGCCCGGTGCCTGCGGCAGCACCGCGTTGAGCCGCAAAATGACGGCGAGCGTGACGGCTGCAATCGCGTGAAGATGTCCGAAACCGTTATACGCTTTCAGAACTGCGTAGATCGGGAACACCTGCAATAAAAAAAATGGCAGGCTGAGGAAGAACGCGTAATAGAGGAAACGCGAGTGACCGATCAATTGCAGGTCCTTGATAAGAACGTGCACCCAGCCGAGCCACTTGGCGTTGAGCAACGCTTCGAGCGTCTGCTCTTTCCAGAACATCGCAATGCCGAGCAAGGCGCCAATGACGAGGATGAGAATCGCGAGGAAAATGCCGCCGTCTTGAATGACGGCCGGCAGTTTCACGTGCTGAATTGTAAAGACGAGGCCGGCGATGAGCCAGATACCATCGAAGATGCGCTCGATCAAAGCGGACGCGAGCGTTACGGAAATGGGAATCTCGCTGCAGCGCGCCAGTAAATAGCAGCGAATGATTTCCCCCGAACGCAGCGGCAGCACTTCGTTGGCATAGAGACCGACGTAAATCGCCTGCACCGAATCCGCAATCGGGACTGCTGTCACGGGAGCCAGAACCAGGCTCCAACGCCAACCCTGCACCACGTAGCTCAGCAGATTCGAAGCAATCGCCGCACTCACCCAGTCCCAGCGGAGATGAGCGAAGTCGCTCATCAACGAATGAAAATCTATGCCGCGAAGAACCCACCACAAACAGACGGCGGAGAGGAGGTTCACTACGACGAAAAATACGATTGTACGGACTTTGCGAGGCGATGCACCCACTCAGCCACCATGATAACGTGCATCGACTTTTGCGGGTTCTGCAGTCAACGCTACACCGCCTTTGGAATTCGCCAACTTCCTTCCTCCCGATACTTCCCCGTCCCCTCTTCGGGGCGGTTTGTCAATATGACGAACTCCAGGGATTGATAGTGGGTGCGCCGATGCCCTCAAAATCACGTATATTCCGAGTGACAATCGTGAGTTCGTATGCTAATGCGGTAGCGGCGATCGATGAATCGACCGTAGGCAGAGGCCTTCAGTGCGCACACCCAGCGCAGCAAGCGATGCCCAGCGCTCGGCCACTCGCCGATTCACGGGAGGTATGCGCCCAGAAAACCATGCTTCCAAGTCTCGTTTGAGCCATTCTTCAAGCTGAGCGCGACGCTTGCCTTCGTCGAGCAGTTCGATGCCCTCTTGAATCTCGGCCAGCGTTATCACACTCGCATGTTGGGCCTGGCGAGCAGTCGTCTCGAGCCACCGTTTGACGCCGGTGTCAGGGCCGCCAACCCGGTTGTACTCGGACAGAACATTCGTTATCGATTAAGAAACCGCTCATCCAAAATCAACTGACCGTGGATGATCTTTGGACCGCCCCAGATCTAGACTTGCACCGGCGAAAGGAGAATTGAGAAGGAGGTCGGAGAGGTTGTCGTACTGCTTAATCGATAAATCGTCCGAGACCCCCTGAACGACGCCATGGGCACTGAGGAATCGTTCGAGTTGATCGCTGGTAGAAAAGTCAAGCAACAGACGCAAGGCAGCTTTCGTGAGGCGTCCGCTCTTAAATTCTTCCAGAGCGAATCCCTCCAGCGCGCGCCGCGCCAAATCTCCGCCGATTGCAGCGAGTTCGCGGGCGAGCTCGTCGGGAATTTGAATGGTCAGATTCATGCCGATCTTCAGGTTAGACCAAGCCCTGTGTGCCGCGCGCAGGCCGGTTCATCGCGCTGTTCTTGTCTCTGCCGTTGAAAAGTCAGACTGATTTATGTCCTATTGGCCTGGAACAGCAATGGCGCGAGTTCGGTGAGATTGCGCCGCCACACCATCCAGGTGTGCGCGCCGGGAGTCTCGATCGGCGTGAACTTCACCTCTTTGGATGTAAGCCAATCGCGGAATTTTCGATTCGGTGTAATCAGGCGGTCGTCTGTGCCGCAGGCGATCCACAGAAGATTTAGCTTCGCGTTCGCTTTGGCGTCCAGACCTGGAAACGTGGCGTCGAAATCTTCAGCCGCTCCGCCGGCGCTGAAGGAAGCCACCCAGCCGAAGCGATCGAGCGCGTTCAGGCCCACGTAGAGCGATTCCGCTCCGCCCATGGACAAGCCCGCAATGGCGCGCGAATTTCGATCTTTCGACACACGATAAGTTTTTTCAACCTGCGGCATCACTTCGGTGAACAGGGCGTCGCGGAACTTGTCGTAATTGCGCTGGCGCAGGCTGGGGTCGCGCAGCGTAGGCCCCGTGCGCGACACAATCTCGGGCGCGCCGTAGCCCAGCGGCATCACGATCAGCATCGGCTTCGCTTTGCCCTGCGCGATGAGATTATCCAGGATCACATTGGCGCGTCCTACGGCCGACCAGCCGTCGGCGCCGTCGCTGTAGCCGTGCAGCAGGTACAAGACGGGATAAAGTTTTTTTGCAGTGGGATCGTAACCGGGCGGCGTGTACACGTAAAAATCGCGATTGTCGCCAACGACGCCGGAGTGATAAAAGTGATGGTGCACTTCGCCGCGCGGAACATCGTTGATTTCCCACGTGATGGTGGATGGGCCGGGAACATGGACAGCGCTCTGCGTGCTGAGCAGGTTGGGCTTCATGAGAGAGTTGTTGGGATCGATCAAAGCGACGCCATCGGCGACGAACGAATAGCCATAAATGTCGGGATCGAGCGCATCCGTTGTGACGCTCCACACGCCCTGCTCGTCTTTCTGCATCGCCATCTTTTGGGAGCCTTCACGAGTGAGAAAAACTTCTTTGGCATTGGGGTCACGAAAGCGGAAAGTGACAGTGTGGTCGGGGTGGACGTCCGGCGAGACGATCGGCGCTGGGGGCGCCGGTTGCGGCTGCGGTTGAGCGGACTGGGCCAACATGGGCGCGGCGGCCAACAGGGAAAGCAGGAAGATTCGCTTCATAGTTGTAGAGTATATCTATCGCAGCGCCGGCGGGTCCTCGCTCACGGGCGGAGCGCTCCGTTCGGCTGCCGGGCCGGAGCGGCGGGGACATTCAACTGGGTGTTCAGCATTTCCGGCGGCAATGAATTTGCCCGAAGTGGCCCAACTAAATCAACGCAGCGAAGAGCGCGCAACCGACGGGTGCTGGTACACCAAGAAACGATCTCCCCGAACATCCTTAAACTTGTCGACGTTCCCATCCGGCCACCGGATTTCGATCGAATCGGCATGATCGGACTTGCCCAGTCCAAAATTCAACCGCGGATCCTGTGCCGAAAGATACCCGCGCGTCGGAATCATATCCTCGATCATCCTCATGCCATTCGCTTCCACGATGACGCGGGTCCCATACGCATCCCGGACGCCAGTAGGAAACCTCAATCGCGGCGTCACCGTGATCCAGTGATTGTTGTTTCGCGTCTCGTTGCGTAACAGAATCGCCTTGTCATTGAGATTCACGATTACAAGGTCCATGCGCCCATCGTTATCGAAGTCGATGCCAGTGCCTCCGCGGCCGACGTGCTTCTCCCCGAAATGCGGTCCGGCCGAACCCGATACATCCTCGAAACTCCCGTCCCCGCGATTCCGATAAATCGCGTTTTGCTGTGCATACTCGTGTTGAGCGCTCCCATTAGTATTGAAGAGGTCGAGCCAGCCATCGTGATCGTAATCGAACAGCATCGCCGCCCAGCCGGAATACTGACCCTTCGTGAGCCCCAGCCTGGCGTTGTTGGTCCAGTCGTCGAATCCCTTACCGTCCGGACGCTGCAGCAGCAAGCTGCAATCGCGCAGGTTGGCGATATAGATGTCGAGCCATCCGTCGCGATTGATATCGCCCACCACTGGACCCATGTGAGCCACGTTTTCGCCATTGTCTCCGTACGCAACGTTCATCTCGACGGCGCGTTCTTCGTACACGCCCTTCGAGTTCATAACGAAATAGTAGTTCTCCATCGCGTCGTTAGTGGAGAGCAGTTCGAGTTCGCCGTCGTTGTTGAAGTCGGCCGCGGTGACGCTCATCGAGCGACCCTCCGGTTTCCAAACGCCCATTTCCCTGGTCACGTCGGTGAATGTCCCGTCTCCGTTGTTGCGATAGAGTATGTTGGATTGCCCGCTATAACTCAGGGGGCCGGGATAACCCGCCGCGGGATCGAAGCCGCGCGCCTTCGCCGCATCGTACTTCACGTAGTTGCCAATGTAGAGATCGAGAAAGCCGTCGTGATTGTAGTCGTACCAAACGGCTGAAAGGCTGAAGCGGGCGTCCGTCAGGCCGGCCTTGTTGGAAACCTCTTTGAACTTTCCATTGCCCTCGTTATGAAACAATTCGTTCCGGCCATAATTCAGAACCAGCAGGTCGACGTTGCCATCGTTGTCGTAATCGGCGGCGGCGCAGCCGGCCGAATAGTGGCTGCCGCCGAGGCCGGCCTCTTCGGTGACATCGGTGAAGGTGCCGTTGCCGTTGTTGCGGAACAGGTGGTTCTTCAGCTTTCCCCGAAGATCCCGGTCCTCCGGCGCGCTGAGTCCCTCGGTCCATTTGCCATTCGGAAAATAGATGTCGGGGAATCCGTCGTTGTTGTAGTCGAAGACGCAGACGCCTGTGCCGGTTCCTTCGACGATATTGTCCAGGTGGCGATCGCCATAGCTCTGTTGGAAGTTGAGACCGGACGCTCTTGTGACGTCGGTGAACGAAATGTGTTTGTTGGTTACGCCCGGCTTCTGGAACGCGATGCCGCTAATATCGGCGACGAAGAAGAGGAACGCTGCAAAGCAAACACGCGCGCCAACAGCACACTTAGTCAGGCGTCATCCTCCCTCGTCTACCGCCGAACGATCGACAAACCAATCGAATTCGATAGGACCGGGCCCAACTCAAAAACAACCCGGCACACAGTCACGGTGTACCTGCCAGGCTCGGTCAGTAAATAGGCTTGGCCTACATCCTCATCGGCTTTGAGCACCTCGCTTGGCTCTAGCGTAAGGGGGAAACTTCGGAAAATGACGTCCGGATACTTGCCCTTGCCCCTCATTGACTTGGCGCGCTCGGTCAGCGGAGGCTCGACGCCGTGGGAATCCTCAACATGAATCTCAAAGTCGCGCTGAGTTGTCGTCTCAAGGACCGTTAGCGGGTGGATCGAGGCGTTCGTCAACTGCACGTGCAGCATGATGAGGCCGCCCAACCCCACCTCGGTCCGGTCAATACTTATCGATATGACCGCCTCGGTAGAAATCCTCGCGGGACGCTTATCCTTGGCACAACCTCCTGCCAGATGCGCGCATGAAAGCATGCACGCGGCAATTGTTACGTTTAGAGCTAGACGCATTTCGTTCCCCATTCGTGGTTCCTCATCAACGACAGTTATTAGTAGAATCCGCAATCTGACTCCAAGTCGGCGAGGCCGTCTGCGCCGTGACTGCGGGCGACTGAACGGACGGCGTACCGCTGATCGCCCAAGTTGCTCCGCTCAGGACGGCGGTACCCGACCAGCCCCACGCCACCTGCGCGATCGAGACCGGAATGGAGGGGCTAGGTGGCTGCCACATCAAGTACGACGTAAAAAGCGAACGAAACCTGCTCTTTGGTGTAAGGCTCTGTCAGGGGGGCACCGGGGCTATCGGACATCTGGGTTCCGGAGCGATAAGGATATCCATAATCGAGGCCGAAAGTAGTACAGGTCCCACCCCCAGGCGTATAAGTGCCTGAGAAGGAGTTGATGACCTGGACCCATTGGGCCGTGCCCGATGCCTGAGGCGGCTGAGTGATCGTGGCCACTAAGCTT